>CANQLT010000032.1 GCA_947624775.1 uncultured Monoglobus sp. | reverse complement strand
TGGAGTGATAAGAAAAAATTTAACATGAGTAAACCCACGTAAAAATGTACTTTTCGGAGTTTTGCTCATGGCTAATAAAATAAATAAAGTTAGGAGGTAATTTTATGGCAATCTACAAATGCGCGGTATGCGGCGCGATTTTCGACGAGGAAAAAGAGGGCAAATCAATATCCGAAATATCGGTCTGCCCGGTTTGCAAACAGCCCGCGTCGAACTTTGTTTTGGTCGAGGATCCAAAGCCCGCGCTGGATGCCGCGTTTGAGGGCGATCTCGCCTATGATCCCGCATATCTCCGCACCGGGACCGACAGCCGCTACATGGACGAGATACACCAAATGGCGGTCAGCGGCAAGTATATCAGCGCCGCGATGGGTACACTTCTTCCGCTGCCTTCGTGGGACGATATCTTATTGCTTGGCGCGCAGCTTGATCCGCCGCCCATGAATGACGGAGACGATATTGACACAAGAACCGTTATCGGCAAGCACGCTAAGCGCCCGATGGTTCTAAGTAGTCCGGTCTACATTTCACATATGTCATTCGGCGCGCTCTCAAAAGAGGTCAAAATCGCGCTGGCTAAAGGCTCAGCCGCGGCGAAAACCGCTATGTGCAGCGGTGAGGGCGGAATCCTGCCCGAAGAAAAGGCCGCGGCATACAAGTACATATTTGAGTACATCCCCAACAAATACAGCGTGACCGACGAGAATCTCAGAACGTCCGACGCGATCGAAATCAAGATCGGACAGGGCACCAAACCCGGCATGGGCGGCCATCTTCCCGGAGAAAAGGTGACGCCCGAGGTCGCAAAGATACGCGGCAAGAAAACTGGCGAGGACATCCAAAGCCCGAGCAAATTTCCCGAGATCAATTCAAAAGAGGATCTAAAAGCAATGGTCGATATGCTGCGCGAGCGCTCAGGCGGCAGACCGATAGGCATAAAGATAGCGGCGGGCAGAATTGAGCGCGACCTTGAGCACTGCGTGTACGCGAACCCCGATTTTATCACGATAGACGGCCGTGGGGGCGCCACGGGCTCAAGTCCCCTAATGCTCCGCGATTCGACGAGCGTGCCCACGATATACGCGCTGAGCCGCGCAAGAAAATATCTTGACTCGGTCGGCTCGGATATAGCTCTGGTTATAACGGGTGGGCTGAGAGTATCGTCCGACTTCGCTAAGGCTCTGGCTATGGGAGCCGACGCCGTGGCGATCGCCAGCGCGGGACTTATCGCGGCTGCATGCCAGCAGTACAGAATATGCGGCAGCGGAAACTGCCCCGTGGGTGTCGCCACTCAGGACCCCGAGCTGCGCAAGAGGCTTAATATCGACGCGGCGGCGCAGAGGGTTGCGAATTTCCTAAATATCTCGCTGGAGGAGCTTAAAACCTTCGCGAGAGTTACCGGACATAAGTCCGTGCACGATCTGTCGCTTGACGATCTGATAACTATCAACGATGATATCGCCAAATACACCGGCATCGCCCACGGCGGACTGCCGACCGAAACATTGAATATAAACAAACCAAAGGAGGCAAAATCAATGAAAAAATATAAATGCAAGGTATGCGGAGAAATTTTTGAGGTTCTCGATGGAACCGAGCCCGTCTGCCCGCTCTGCAAATCGACGGGCGACAAGCTTGAGGAGATCAAAAACACGCCAAAAGCTGGAAAATACGCAGGAACTCAGACCGAAAAAAATCTGCACGAGGCGTTTGCGGGCGAGTCGATGGCGCGAAACAAGTATACTTATTTCGCCTCGATAGCCAAAAAAGAGGGCTATGAGCAGATGGCGGCGCTGTTTTTAAAGACCGCCGAAAATGAGAAAGAGCACGCCAAGCTGTGGTTCAAAGAGCTTGACGGTATCGGAAACACGCCCGAAAACCTCAAAGCGGCGGCCGACGGTGAAAACTACGAATGGACAGACATGTACGAGGGATTCGCTGTTACTGCCGACAAGGAAGGTTTTCCTGAGCTCGCAAAAAAATTCAGAATGGTTGCAGCAATAGAAAAGCACCACGAGGAGCGCTACAGGGCCCTGCTCAAAAATATCGAAACCGCGCAGGTATTTGAAAAGAGCGAGGTCAAGGTATGGGAGTGCAGGAACTGCGGACATATCGTTGTCGGCACAAAGGCGCCCGATCTGTGCCCTGTATGCCTCCATCCGCAAAGCTATTTTGAAATCAACTGTGAGAATTACTGATTCTTCATATATAAAAGCTCCGCCGATTGAGCGGAGCTTTTTGCTTTATCTTTTGGCGCTTATCTCATGCAGACAATATTTGCAGACATATTTTTTTCTGTATTTTACGGCTATGTCATCCTCGGTGCCGCAAAAGGCGCAGGCGGGATTTTTTCTCTCTATTATCAATCGGTCGCCGTCCATATACATATTTACCTCAACGGCTCCCGTGTCCTTGTCGAGATTGATCGGATCCTCAAGCTTGCGCAGCATCAGCTCTCTGCGCATCTCCTTTGGAACGACAAGCCTGCCGTTTATATCCATATCTCTGCTGATAGCTTTTTTCATATATTGATCCTCCGAAAAATAAATTTCTCAAAGTATATCACAGTTTAAATATTTTGTCAATTTATAGTGTAAAATTTTATTTCGGGATTTTCAATAAAAACAGCGGGCGATGATCCGGTAAATTCATTGTATTCTGTCTCGGTCAAGAAATTCATTTTCGCACGTTTTCTGAACTCGAATATATCGGCGCCTTCTGCGTACAGGCGTTTTATTATCTCTCTGAGACTTTGCTCAAAATGCTCTCGTCCGCTTTGCGAGATATTTCCCGAGGCGTCACGCGGGCAGGCGAGACGCAGACTTATACTTCCGTATATGCAGGTGTTTTCTATGTTAGAGCGCGCTTTTGCTCTGCACTTTCCTCGAATATAATACGGCTCGCTGTCCGCCGTTTCGAAAAATATCGGCTCATCTGTTTTTCCGAGCGCGGTGTTTAACAGACTGCATTCCTCGCCGCCGAGATATATCGGAGGCGCTCCGACGGGAAAGAGCAGGCCTCCGCTCAGTCCGCTTGCATTCACTTCCGCCATACGGGCGGAACCTTCGGAGGCGGTCACAAACTCCAGCAGATTTGTTTCAAAGCTGACAACTGCCGACTTTTCGGAAAATAAAAGCTCGTAATATCTGGCGGGGCTTTCCTCCATCGCAGGCTCGACCGATGTCAAATATTCTTTTGCGCTTTCCGCTGCACACAGCTTTGTCTCCGGCCTCACCTCGTCGGCGCTCAAAAAGCTTTTGCATATTTCCTCCGCCTCTGTCGGGCCGATGTTCAGCAAGTCATTTGAGATCACCAGAAGTTTCATGTGTGACAAAGCCGCCGACTTGCCAAGATATGACTTTGATTTCTCGATCGCCTCAAAAATATTTCTCGCGCCGACTGTTATATTACTGACCGCCTTTTTTTCGGAGTTGTTTTCTCCGCTTTCATCATCGGTATCATCCGATGTTTCCGCGCTTGTGTCCGAGCCGTTTTTAAGTGGATTTGAAAACTGGAGTGTGAACTCATATCCTGTTTCGGTATTCGCAGGATCTACGCCGACCGCAATTATATAGGCGGTGTTTTCCACGTCGCGCGCGTCTCCGCAGCCCGCGAGCGGAGTTATAATTAAGGCGCAGAGCAAAACCGCCGCAGCGCTTTTTCCGAATGTCTTGCCGCGGAATCCTAAACTCGCGAGCAGCTTTTTTACCGCAGTCAAAAGCGCCGATATATAAAGTATCGCCGACGCGGTCTTGATAATTATATAAAGCGCGTCAAGGCGCATGTTGAGGCGGCTCATTCCCGAGAACCCCGCCATGACGCGCGTAAGGTCAGCGCCGCCGAGCGCGGCGTATTCCGCATTTATCGACAAAAACAGAACGATATAATATAAAGAGTAAAGCGCCGCTCCGATTATCGCCACTGCTAAAATATGCTTTGATTTTCGCTCTTCGTCAAACAAAAGCAAATACGCCGCGGGCAATATGATCCCCGAAAACGCGAAAATATTTCTGAAAGCCGAAAAAACGACAGTTCTTACTCCGTTTCCCAAAAGTGGGACCGCGTTATACACGTCACAGCGAGGCAGAGCGTTTAAGCTAATAAAAATCAGACCCGCAGCAATAACGGGAACGCACAGGCCGTGCAGCTTAAACAACGCTCCCTTACCTCCCCGCGTGACGATAAACACAGCCGCGGCGAGCACAATAAGTATCAGTATCCAGGTTGTGTTTAAATACTCGCTTCGGCCGAGGTCGTTTATCAGCGAGTATGAATAATAGATCGCCTCGCAAATAAAATACGCCGCCAAAACAGCAAATAAAGGTTTTTTAACCGCGCGTCGCTCAACAATTTCGAGAATCGCGCCCCTAAGCGAATATATCACTGACGCGATGATTGAAAAAAGCAAGGCGGACAGAACGATCGCAAGAGCGGCGCCGCTGCCGTTTTCAATGAGCAGAAATCCCGAATAATCAAGAAACAGCTTTGCCGTAACGCAGTTCAGTATCAAACAGCTCAGATTAAAATTAAATCTTTTCATAAACATCAATCCTTATCGCCACGCTTATTATTTTTGTCATACTTCCACTTTCGGCTGATCTCGGGCTGCTTGATCTCGTCCTGCGGCATCAGCTCGGGCGGACGCTTTTCCTTTTTCCAGATAGGCTTTACCAGCACAGACTCTGAGCTGTGTCCGCCCGCCCTGTATCGGCTGAGGAATGGAATCCCGAAGGTCGTGGTGGACGCAAGTAGGCTGAGCGTGGCTATTACCGCGGCCGTGAGACCGGGCAGTCCGAAAAAGTACGCGGCGAAAATATATATAAATTTAAGCACGCTGAGAGAGCGCGACAGCGACAGCGTTGGGGTCGAGAACGAGCCTATTCCTCCAAGAGAGACAATAATTATCAGCAGCGGGCTGACTATACTGGCCTCGACCGCAGCCTGGCCCAAAATTAGGCCGCCAATTATACCGAGCGTGCTGCCTATGGGATTCGGCACCCTGACCGACGCCTCTTTAATAAGCTCAAACGACAGTTCCATAAGCAAAAGTTCAAGTATCAGAGGGAACGGGACCTTTTCGCGGGTGGCGGATATGGCTATCAGCAGATCCGTCGGCAGCACTTCCTGATGATAGAGCATAACCGCGATAAACAGCGCGGACAGCAGCACAGACACTGCCATACCGAACAGGCGCACCAGCCGCATAAGATTCGCTTCGGGGACCCTGACATAGTTGTCTTCGGTGGCCTCGATAAGGTCCATTGTGGTGGTTGGCAATATCAGAGCGAACGGGCTGCCCTGCACCACGACCGCTACCTTTCCATCAGCAAGCATCGCGGCAACTCTGTCGGGGCGCTCGGTCTTGAGCGTGCGCGTCATCGGAAAATACGTCGAGTCCTCGATCATCATTTCAACGTCGCTTGACGAGAAAATATACTCGGTGTCTATACCCTTCAGCCGCCGCGTAACCTCAGCCACTATGTCGGGATTTGCTATATCACGAAGATACATCACGGCGCATGGGACTTTGTTGCTATTGCCGACGGGTATGTTGACGGCTGTGGTATTCGGCGAGCGCAGTATCTTGCGAACAAGCGCTATGTTTGTCATAATCGACTCTGAGAACGCCTCCTGCGGCCCCGCGAGGCTGACCTCCTGCGTCGGCGCGTCTACGCCTCTGTTGTCCCAGCCCTTGACATCGGCCGAAAAACAGCAGGCGCAGCCGTCGATAAACACCGCGCAGTCGCCGAACGACACCTTTTGTCCCACCTCGTCATAGTCGTTAATTATCGAAAGAGGCGCCACCGAGATTATTCTCTCGGTCACGACCGCGCGGCGTCCGCGCTCGGACGCGTCAAACTTATCGCAGGTCAAAAGCGAGCGCATAATATCGCGGTTTAAGTAGTTCTGGTTCGTCATGCCGTCGTAGTATATCAAAAACCCGTCGGCTGTCTCGTTTTTGAACCCTATCTTAAACTCGCGCAGATTAAAGTCCATGTTGTTGTCGGGGTCAAACATTTCTTTTATTATTCTTTTGTTTTCGGATATTGACGCGTTGATCACTTGTATCACCGAATATATTTTTGCCTTTGCTCCCATAATTATACATTTAGGTTGACTAATCCGAAAGTTTTGTATATAATAAATATGTCCAAATATTGTAATGAAAGGAAGATATACATGAAAGTTTTATTGATTAACGGAAGTCCCCACGCGAAGGGTTGCACATACACCGCGCTCTCGATAGCGGCCGAAGAACTCAACAAAAACGGCGTTGAGACCGAGATAATCCAGGTCGGCGCGAAGCCTATCGTCGGCTGTATCGGCTGCGGCGCGTGCGCCAAGCTCGGCAAATGTCAATTCGACAGCGACCCGGTCAACGAGACCGCCGCAAAGTGCGCCGAGGCCGACGGCATAATCATCGGAACACCCGTGCATTACGCGGCGTCGTCGGGCGCCATAAAGTCATTCACCGACAGACTTTTCTACTCAGCGGGAAGCAAGCTTACATACAAGCCGGGCGCGGTTGTTGCGAGCTGCCGCAGAGGCGGCGCGTCGGCGGCGCTTGATCAGCTGAGCAAATATTTCACGATCAACCAGATGCCTGTTGTCAGCTCAAACTACTGGAACATGGTCCACGGCAACAGTCCCGACGAGGTAATGCAGGACGCCGAGGGCGTTCAAACAATGAGACTGCTCGGAAGAAATATGGCGTGGCTCGTCAAGGCGATAGACGCCGCCAAGCAAAGCGGCATAAACCACCCCGAACCCGAGCCGAAAGAAAAAACCAACTTTATCAGATAATAGAAAAATCTTGTCAAAGACCCGTGATCGGGTCTTTTTTATTTTATGCTTGACAAACAAATTCATATAAAATATAATATATATTAACAGATATTGTAAATAGTCGGTTAATATCGAATGTTGTTGTATCTGTCAAATAATTCGGCAGTGGTGAAATTATGTTATATATTTTTGGAGCAGTTATTCTGATCGCTCTCGGCTTTATGATCGGAGCGGGAGTGCTGTTTATAAAAACCATACCGCGCAGCGGCAGCAGCGCGTCGGCAACAAAAATGTCGGGCGGCTCATGGGACAAGCACAGGGTTTTGCTTAAAGAGAGCCGCGAATGGCTGGATGCGGCCAAGTGCGAGGAAATAAGCATTTCGAGCTTTGACGGGATAAAGCTCGCGGGGTTTTACTATCCCGCAGCTAGACAGAACGGCTGTCTGATAGCGGCCTTTAACGGCTATCGCTCTGATTCAAGGAGCCAATTCAGCCATATAACCCGGTACTTAAACGGGCTCGGCTTTGACGTTGCTTTGATAGACGACAGGGCACACGGCGAAAGCGGCGGAAAATATGTCGGTTTTGGAGCGCTCGACAGGTATGACTGTCAAAAATGGACCGAATATCTTGACGAAAAATTCGGCGGCAAACGAAAGATATACTTATACGGCGTTTCCATGGGAGCGGCGACAGTGCTGATGGCGAGCGGCCTGAAACTCCCAGGTTCGGTCAAAGGCATCATCGCAGACTGCGGCTACACGTCGGCATACGATGTGTTTAAGCACGTATTAAACAAGTGGTATCACCTGCCGTCGTTTCCGCTATTGCAGATATCGAATCTGTACTGCCGCGTTTTCGCAAAGTACGGCTATAGGGACGCGAGTTCGGTTGATGCTGTTAAAAGCTCGGCTTTTCCTCTGCTCGTTATACACGGCGAGAACGACTCGTTTGTGCCGTCTTACATGGCGCCCGAAATATATGACGCGTCGAATTCAAAATACAAAAAGCTGTTGATTATAAAAAACGCGGCTCACGCGGAGAGTTATTTTATCGACACGGAAGGCTACAGAAAAGCCGTCGCGGAATTCATTGACAAGACAAAAAATTTATAATTCAAATAAGGCAAGGTGATTATTTTGGCTGAGAAAACAAAAACTTATCCCTTAACTCCGGCTCAAAAAATGCACTTTTACACACAGCTGCAATGCTCGGGACATCCCGAGGTACTCAACATAGGAACAAGCATTTTTATGAACGGCGAAATGGATTTTGAGGCGCTGCGCGACGCGTTTTTGGAATCATACGACAGGTACGAGGCCGCGCATATCAGGTTCCGCAAGGATAAAAACGGCGATATATGCCAGTACCTCTCGAGTGAGCCGATGAATGAGGCCGAGTTTCTGGACTACGCCGCATGGGGAAAAACTCAGGAGGAGGCCGAGGCGGAGCTAAAGCGCCTGACTACAATACCGATGGAGCGCTTTGACTCGCAGATGTTCAGGCTCTACTACGTGAGAATGCCCAACGGCTACACCGGCGTGTTCTTTTTGGTCGACCACATGGCGTGGGATTCGTCGTCGATCATCGTGTTTATAAGCGACGTTATCGAGATATACTGCAACACTTTGTATGACACGCCATACCCTAAAGACCTGCGCTCGTATATTCAGTCTCTCGAAAAGGACTTAAAGTACGCGGGCAGCAAAGCCGAGGAGCGCGACAGGCAGTTTTGGGAGGAGACCGTGCTGTCGGACGAGCCGATATTCACCGATATTCTGGGCCCGTCAAGGCTGGATAACGCCCGCAAGGAAAGCGGAGATCCCGACAAGCGCAGCGCAAAGGTCACGTCTCAGACCGTTGTGGCGGACATATGCAATTTTTCTCTTGAGGAGGAGCCTTCAAACAGACTGATGGAATACTGCAAACAAAAGAATGTTCCTATGGTCTGCCTGCTGATATCAGCGCTTCGTACTTATCTCTCGAAATTCAACAGATACGCCGAGGATATAAGCATAAAGACGACCGTGTCGCGCCGCGGCACTGTGCTTGAGAAAAAAAGCGGCGGCACAAGAATACATTTCTTCCCCTTCCGAATGAAGTTCAGCAACAGTATGAAGTATATCGACTCTATCAGAAAGATACAGGAGATGCAGAACAAAATCTTCCGTCATGCCAACTATGACCCGATAAAGCTTAACGGCGAAATCTGCAAGCGGTTCGGGAATCAGCCGGGAGAGAGCTATGATTCGGTTTCGCTCACGTATCAGCCCATGTCTTTCCGCGAGAGCAACGATATGCTAAAGGACATAGATTATGAGGCCAAGTGGCTGTCAAACGGAGTGGCGGCGCAGCCGTATTATTTGACGGTCATGCACAATCCCGAGACCCACGGTCTGGACTTTTTCTGGGAATACCAAAAAGGCGCGGTGACGCCCGAGCAGCTGGAGTACATCTACTATTACCTCTGCAAGATATTGTTTGAGGTTATCGAGGATGACGAACGCACCATCAACGAAATAATAGAAACGGTATAATTTTATATAAGAAAGGTTGATAGATATGTTTGACGAAATCAAAGAGATAATTATGGAGTACACCGAAACGAAGCCCGACGAGATCACCGAGGAATCAAAATTTATTGAGGACCTGGGCATGAACTCGTACAACATCATGTGCGCTGTCGGCGACCTTGAGGACGCTTTTGACATCGAGGTAAACGAGAGTGACGTCGCGGGCATGCGGACCTTGGGCGACGTTGTTGAGTACGTTAAGTCAAAGCAAGGCTGATTGGAGGGATAGTTTTGGACGGGATCAATTCGATAAAGGATATCGTGTACGACGCCGCCGAAAAATACGGCGACAATCCCTATCTCAGATACAAATCGGGCAGAGAGATAATTGACAAGTCGTTTAACCGCACCAAGAGAGACAGCGACGCTTTCGGCGCCGCGCTGCTGAAAAAGTTCGGAGACAAGCCGGTCCATGTGGCGGTGATCGGCGGAACGAGCTATGAGTGGATAATCACTTTCCTGGGAACCGCGATAAGCGGCAACGTTATAGTGCCTCTCGACAAGGAATCGGAGAGCATAGACGACATGATGCAGAGAGCGGACGTGAACGTTCTGGTATACGACGACGCGTATAAAGAAAAAGCGCTGAGCGCCGCGGTCAAATGTCCTAAAATTGAGCTTACTCTCAATATGAGAGACGAGCTTTATAATTTTATAAAGACCTTTGACGGGAAAGCCCCGAACAAGGACATCGACTGCGACAAGATGTGCGCCATTCTTTACACGTCGGGAACCACCGGAAAGAGCAAAGGCGTTATGCTGACGCAAAGGAACATCGCCGACAACGCGACCTGTATTGACGCCGGCGAACAGCCCGGTGATCGAATGATGACCGTGCTGCCAATACACCACGCGTTTTGCTTCACCTGCGACATACTTCTCGGCATGCATGGCGGAATGTGCGTATGCGTCAACGACTCGATTATGAGGGTGGCGCGGAACCTGCTACTGTTTAAGCCGCACATCATGCTGGCAGTGCCCATGATCTTCGCGTCGATGCTCAAGGGCGTTCAAGCGGCGGCGGAGCAAAAGCCGAAAACACCCAAGCCCGACATCGCAAAGGCCGCGTTCGGAGGCTGCCTCAGAACGCTGTACAGCGGCGGCGCGTATCTGAATCCCAACATTGTCACGGGATTTAATGAATTTGGGATAAAAGTGCTCCAGGGCTACGGCATGAGCGAGTGTTCGCCCAGGATAAGCTTTAACTCAAAATTTGAGTCAAAGCCTAACTCGCTGGGAAAAGTGGTCCCCAACTGCGAGGCCAGGATCAAAGACGGCGAGATACAGGTGCGCGGCTCCAGCGTGATGCTCGGATATTACAAGGACGAGAAGCGCACCCGCGAGGCGTTCACCGAGGACGGCTGGCTCAGAACAGGCGATTTGGGAACTCTGGATGACGACAACTTCCTGTTTATGACCGGCAGAGCCAAAAATCTGATTATTCTGTCTAACGGCGAAAATGTTTCAGCCGAGGAGCTTGAAAACAAGTTCGACGGATTTCCCGAGGTGGCGGAGATCGTTATTTACGGAAATGACGACGTGATAACCGCGGAAATTTATCTTAACCCCGACATGGATAAAGATGAGGCGAAGACCGGCACAGACAGAAAAATCACGGAAATAAACAGGGGTATCCCGATGTACAAGCGGATAAACGCGGTCGTATACCGAGACGAGCCGTTTCCCAAAACATCGTCGCACAAAATTATACGCCCGAATTTGAAGTAAAAATTCAATATAATTTAGTAAGGCTTGTCCATTTAGGCGAGCCTTTATTTATTAATTATTTTGCCGGCTGCGGCAAAAATCAGAAATACGACAATATTCAGGACGACAACGGTGGCTCCTGTTGGGGTTGATGCTATATATGAGATGATAAGTCCGATAACAAAACACAGGACAGACACTATCGCCGAGACGAAGATCACCGACTTGAATTTTTTGCACACCCGCATGGCTGTGAGTGACGGGAAAATTATAAGGCTTGATATAAGCAGCGCGCCCATCATTCTCATTCCGAGTACCACCGTCACCGATGTCAGCACGGCGATAAGCATATTGTATGCCTTAACGTTTGTTCCTGTCGCGGCCGCGAAATTTTCATCAAAAGTCACGGCGAATATTTTGTTATAAAACACGATAAACAGAATAATGACAACAACCGAGAGTATCGCGCTTAAAACAACATCCTCTTTCGTCATAGCAAGGATGCTGCCGAACAGATAGCTGTTGATATCGGTGTTCATTCCCGTCGTCATCGACGCGGCCAAGATGCCGACCGCCAGCGCGCCCGTCGAGATCATGGCTATCGCGCTGTCACCTTTTATCTTGCTGCTCTCACTGACCCTGAGCAACAATACAGCCGCGACGATAACGACGGGGACCGTGAACTTCATAGGTGCGAAATTCAGAGCCGTGGCGAGCGCGATCGCGCCGAATCCCACATGGCTCAGTCCGTCGCCTATCATCGAATATTTTTTGAGCACCAGACTGACGCCCAAAAGCGCGGCGCACAGCGAAACCAGCGCGCCAGCGATAAGGGCACGGAGAATAAATGTGTATGAAAACATCACGCTTATGTATTCAAACAAATCAGTCATGCCTGTGCCCTCCGATAAATTCCGCGCCAATTTTTGATTTTTTATACTCGTCGACCGTGCCGTCAAACAAAATTCCGCCGTCCATATGGATTATCCTGCCCGAATATTTGACCGCGCAGTGTATGTCGTGAGAGACCATGACTATCGTCATGCCGTTTTTGTGCATCTCGTTTATTATATTAAAAAACTCGGTCGTGACGACGGGGTCAAGCCCTGTCACGGGCTCGTCGAGAAAAAGAATCTTCTCGGCGGCGCACATGGCTCTCGCCAAAAGCGCGCGCTGCTGCTGGCCGCCGCTGAGCTCGCGGAAGCATCTTTCTTTTAGATTTGTTATACCCAGAAGCTCCATTTTGTCAAGCGCCTGTTTTTTGTCGGCTTTTGAGTAAAAAGGCATCAGTCCTCTTTTTGGAGCTCGTCCCGAAAGGACAACCTCGAAAACCGAGGCGGGGAAGTCTTTCTGCACGGGCGTTTGCTGCGCCAGACAGCCGATCTCGGACTGCTTTAGGCCGTCGCCGTACACAACTCTGCCGCGCTCGGGATTTTTGATTCGGAGCAACGCTTTGAGCAGCGTGCTTTTGCCGCTGCCGTTTCTGCCGATCACACTCAGGTAATCGCCTTTATTTATCGAAAAGCTGATGTCTTTGGCGACAGTCAATCCCTCGTAGCCCAAAGACACGTTCTCGCAAGTAATAAGCGCCATATTTTCAACTCCTTATAAAAAGCTCCCCTGCTTTGCGGGGAGCAAACGGGACGCGAGCCACCGTCCCCAACAATTCTGTAATAACAAAATATTTTAAGCCGTTTTTGATTTCGTTCTGTAGACTATCAGCGGAGCGGTCTTTTTTTCAACGCACTCGCGGGTTATGATAACCTTCTCGGCTCCTGCCGCGGAGGGTATCTCATACATGATATCAAGCATAATATCCTCGACTACCGTCCTGAGTCCGCGGGCGCCCGTTTCGCGTGCCGCGGCTTTCTCGGCAATCAGCTGCACCGCGTCGTCCTCAAACTCAAGCTCCACGCCGTCCATTTTAAGCAGCGCCTTGTACTGCTTAAGCAGCGCGTTTTTGGGCTCGCTGAATATCTGCTTGAGCGCCTCGACATTCAAGGTGTCAAGCGTGGTGACGATCGGCAGCCTGCCGATCAACTCGGGTATCAGGCCAAACTTTATCAAATCATCGGGCGTGACCTGTTTAAGCATGTCGCCCCTGTTTTTGTCCTTCTTACTTTCGACCTTGGCTCCAAAGCCCAGCGTTTTTGACGCGACGCGGGATTCGATTATCTTGTCAAGCCCCTCAAATGCGCCGCCGCAGATAAACAGAATATTTGTTGTGTCTATCTGAATGAAATCCTGCTGCGGGTGCTTGCGTCCGCCGTTGGGCGGAACGTTGGCG
Source organism: uncultured Monoglobus sp. (assembly GCA_947624775.1). Taxonomy (GTDB): domain Bacteria; phylum Bacillota; class Clostridia; order Monoglobales; family Monoglobaceae; genus Monoglobus. The sequence continues at coordinate 9,890 of CANQLT010000032.1, read as the reverse complement.
ACTGTTCCCTCAAGTATCTTTAGCAGCGTCTGCTGCACGCCCTCGCCGCTCACGTCACGCGTAATGGACGGATTCTCGGACCTGCGCGAGATTTTGTCAACCTCGTCGATATAGATAATGCCCTTCTCGGCAAGCTCAACATCATAGTTCGCGGCCTGGATAAGTTTAAGCAGGATGTTCTCAACATCCTCTCCGACATATCCGGCCTCGGTCAAAGAGGTGGCGTCCGCTATAACAAACGGAGCGTTAAGCCGCTTTGCCATCGTCTGAGCCAAAAACGTCTTACCCGAACCCGTCGGGCCTATCATCAGTATGTTGCTCTTTTGAAGCTCCACGTCGTCCGCCGAGCGGCCCGCTTCTTGTTCGATTCTTTTATAGTGATTGTATATCGCAACGGAAAGCGCCTTTTTCGCCTCGTCCTGCCCTATTATATACTCGTCCAGAAACGCGTGCAGTTCCTTAGGCTTGGGCAGTTCGCTGAGCTTTTCAAGCTCTATTATGCCGTCGTCGTCAATGTCGGGTTCACCGAAATCAATATTCAAAATATCAATGCAAAGCTCAACGCACGCGTCGCAAATATTCGCGACCGGGCCGTGAACCATTTTGCGAACCTGTGATTCGGCTTTTCCGCAAAAGGCGCATCTTTCCTCGTTTTCCGATTTCTTACCTGCCATTTGTTACCTCCGGGAAAATCAGCGTTTGGTTACTATATTATCAATAAGGCCGTATTTGAGCGCTTCCTCGGCGTCCATGAAATTATCTCTCTCGGTGTCTCTCTTTACTATGTCGAGGGGCTGGCCGGTATTCTCGCTTAAAATCCTGTTCAGGTTTTCTTTAATTTTTATCATTCTGTCAACATGTATCTTCATGTCGGTCGCTTGGCCCTGAACGCCGCCCAGGGGCTGATGTATCATGATCTCGCTGTTGGGAAGGGCAAAACGCTTGCCCTTTGCGCCCGACGAGAGCAGGAACGCGCCCATCGAGGCCGCCATGCCGACGCAGATCGTGGAAACATCCGCCTTGGTATACTGCATTGTGTCGTAAATTGCCATGCCCGCCGTGACAGAGCCGCCGGGGCTGTTGATGTACAGATTGATGTCCTTGTCGGGGTCCTCGCTGTCAAGGAACAGGAGCTGAGCCACAACAAGGCTGGCGGTCGCGTCGTTCACCTCATCGGATAAAAATATGATCCTGTCTTTTAAAAGTCTCGAAAAAATGTCGTATGAACGCTCGCCTCTGCCTGTCTGCTCGATAACGTAGGGCACAAGACTGTTTGTGATAATTTTGCTGTCCATAATACTACCTCCAATTTATTATAAAATGTTAAGGCTGATTTGAGAATTCAAACCAACCTTAATGTAAAATAGCCAAAAATTGTGTTGATTATTCAAAATCAGCGTTTTCTACAAGAAGCGCGATAGCTTTCTGCGCTTTGAGACGCTCGGTTATCTCGTTTTTGGGAATATATTTCTCAATATCCTCGACCTTCATGCCGTTATCCTTGCTTATGTTCTCATACTCGGCCTTGATGTCGTCGTCCGTGACCTCGACCTTTTCTACCTCCGCAACCTTTTCAAGCACCAGAGTGGTCTTTACGCGCTTCTCGGCCTCGGGCTTATACTGAGCGCGGATCGCGTCCATGGTCTGGCCGGTGTACTTCATGTATGTCTGAAGGTCGATTCCCTGATAACGCATCTGCATATCCATGTCTCTGATCATGTTGTCGATCTGGCTGTTTATCATCTCGTCGGGAATGTCGATCTCGGTGCCCTCGCAAACCGCGTCTACCACGTTCTGCTCGGTCTCATGCTTTGCCTTATCCTCATTTGTCTTTTCGAGCTTCTCGCGGATGTCGGCCTTGTACTCGTCAAGGGTGTCAAACTCGCTGACGTCCATCGCAAAGTCGTCGTCAACCTCGGGCAGTTCCTTAAACTTGAGCGAGTTTATCTTTACTTTAAAGACCGCGTCCTTGCCCGCGAGTTCCTCGGCGTGGTACTCCTCGGGGAATGTTACATTAACGTCAACCTCGTCGCCAACGTTTTTGCCGAGCAGCTGGTCCTCAAAGCCGGGAATAAACTGTCCCGAGCCGATTGTCAGATCAAAATTCTCACCCTTGCCGCCCTCGAACGGAACGCCGTCAACCGAGCCGTCAAAGTCGATATTGGCGATATCGTCGGCCTGAACGGGTCTGTCCTCAACAGGGACAAGTCTTGAGTTTCTCTCTCTTATCTTCTCGATCTCGTCCTCAACGTCCGCGTCGGTCACGGGATATTCGGGCTTTTCTGCCTTGACTCCCTTATACTTGCCGAGCTCGAACTCGGGCTTTACAACGACCTTGGCCGTGAAAACGATATCCTTTGTAGGGTCGATCGAATCCTCTTTGATGTCTATCTCGGGCTGAGCCACGGGATACACGCCGTTTTCGTCCACCGCTTTATCATACGCGTCGGGCAGAACAAAGTTCACGGCGTCCTCATAAAATATTTCCTTGCCGTAGGTTTTTTCAATCAGAAATCTGGGAGCCTTGCCCTTTCTGAAACCCGGCAGATTGATCTTCTTTACGTTTTTTCTGTATGACCTCTCAAGCGCTTTTTCAAATTCCTCGGGCGTTACCGAAAATTCGAAGGTCACAGTGTTGTTCTCTCTTGTTACATTAGCCATTAATAATTACCTCACTAAATCTAAATGTATTCTTTACATGTTTTTTAATTATAACACAGGTATTCCCGTTAGACAAGGGTTTTTATAAAAAATATTAACAAATTTTACCTTGCATATATCGGAATTTTATTGTAAATTTGATTATCCGCAAATAAGCTTCGGCACAAACTTGAGATAGTCGCTGGCGACAAGTATAAGCTTAACGCCGTCGACATCGCCCTGCACCGCGAAATCCTGAGCCGCAGCGTGAAGATGTCCGTAGACGCAGGTCTTGACGCCGTACTCCTTGAAAATTTGAATAAAATCGCGGTTCAGGCCGTTTTTCTCAACCGGCGGATAGTGCATCGCGGCGATTATCTCATCGGGCTTGGCTGAGGCTGCGCTCTCAAGCGATAGGATCATGCGCTCTTTTTCTCTGAGAAACAAGCGCTTGTCCTCATCGGTCGAGTTTTCTTTCGCGATGTTCCAGCCTCTTGTGCCGCAGATCGCCAGCTTTTTCCCGTCAGATTCATGTATATAGCAATTGTTGTGAACGAACTTTATTGTGTCAAAGCCGTTTTTTTCGGCAAAGACATTGAGCTTGTTCATTGTTGTCCACCAATAATCGTGATTGCCCTTTAGTATTATCTTAACGCCGTTGAGCGCACTCAGATACTCAAAATCCCTGAGTGAATCTTCAAGATATGTCGCCCATGAAATATCGCCGGGCATGATGACAACGTCGTTTTCACCGACAATTTTTTGCCAGTTCTCCCTCAGTCTGTCAACATAATTTTCCCACCGCGGGCCGAACACGTTCATCGGTTTGTCGATCCCCAGCGGCAAATGCAGGTCAGAAATTGCAAATACCGACATTTTAATACCTCTGTTCCAAATTCTAAAATTATATTTAAATCCGTATACAAACGCGCCTTTTGGTTAAAATATAACCGTACCGAAATAAAATTTCAAGGAGGTTTTTAACCATGGACGGACACAACAACAAAATCGTTTGCAGAGTCAGCGACTGCGAGTATCACACCTCGGACGACGTATGCAGCGCGAACTGCGTCGAGGTCAGCTGCACAGATAATTGCTGCAGCTCCTGTGACACCGAGTGCGTGACATTCAAGCAGCGCGGCGAGTAATTCCTCTCAAATTTATCCGCAAGCTCTCCCGTGATTTGGGGAGAGCTTTTGTTTTTACGCGCCATAGCGATTTATTTATTAATTCCCAGCGATCTTTTTATCGCGCCGTACATATCAGCCGATTCTATAACCTCGCCGAAGCGTATCTTCTTGCCCTTGAGGCCGCGGAGCGACTTGGGTATATCCATATCGCTCTTCTCTTTTAAAAGGTCGAGCTGCTCAAAATCATTCTTGCCGTACGGCTCAACTCCCAGCGCCGAAAGCACCGAGCCGCCGAACTTGAACGGGCTCGCTGTTGAGGCTATGACGGTCTTTGTCATATCTCCTGTCTGCTCAACATACTGCTTGTATACGTCGATCGCCACGGCTGTGTGGGTGTCGGGCGTGTAGCCGTCCTCGGCGAAGGTTTTCCAGATGCGCACCTTTGTGAAATAATCGTCGCAGCAGCCCGCCCAGAACTGCTTGCCTATCCTGTTGTGCATTGTCTTTGTAACGGCGTATTTTCCGTCTTTGGCGAGCTTTTCCATAAGCTCGGATATCTTCTTGTCGTCCTTTCCCGACACGTCGAATAAAAGGCGCTCAAGATTGCTTGATATAAGAATATCCATCGACGGTGAAATGCTCTGATAGAATTCCCTGTTCCTGTCATACTCGCCGCTTCTAATAAAGTCGGTCAAAACGTCGTTTTTGTTCGAGGCGCAGATGAACATGTTAACAGGCAAACCCATTTTCTTGGCGTAGTAAGCCGCCAGAATGTTGCCAAAGTTTCCGGTAGGCACGCATATGTTGATCTTTTCGCCATTTTCGATCTCGCCGCCCGATATCATGTCGCAGTAGGCCGAGATATAGTACACGATCTGCGGAACGAGGCGTCCCCAGTTGATAGAGTTCGCCGACGAAAAAACAAAGCCCTTGTCGTCAAGCTCTTTTATTATCTTGTCGTCGGTAAATATTTTTTTAACGCCGTTTTGCGCGTCGTCGAAATTGCCGCGTATTCCGTATGCGGCCACGTTGCTGCCTTCCTGAGTTATCATCTGGAGCTTCTGCATGTCGCTGACGCCATCGCTGGGATAGAACACGATAATGTTTGTTCCGTCAACGTTTTTAAAGCCCTCAAGAGCGGCTTTTCCCGTGTCACCCGACGTGGCGACAAGAACCACGACCGTCTTGTTCTCACCGGTCTTTTTCATTGACGTCGTCATAAAATAGGGCAGGATCTGAAGCGCCATGTCTTTAAAAGCGCAGGTAGGGCCGTGCCACAGCTCCAATATATACTCGCTGTCGTTTATCTTGATAAGCGGCGCCACCTTGTCGCTGCCGAAACTGCCCGTGCCGTAGGCGCCCTCGACACAGGCGCTTATCTCCTTGTCGGTGAAGTCGGTCAAGAATTTCTTTAGTATAAACTTGGCTCTCTCGATATATGTTTTTTCAGACAGAGCGGCAAAATCGGCCTTTTTAAGCCTCGGGAACTGCTCGGGCACAAACAGGCCGCCGTCGTCGGACAGACCCTTTTTTATCGCCTCGGCGGAAGTCAGCTTGAGCTCTTTGTTTCTCGTGCTTATATACTTCAAATTTCATCAAACCTTTCAAATAATTTTTGTTTTCTCATAAAAACAGAGGCCGTATATTTTACGACCTCTATACAATACCACAAAAAACAAATTAAGTCAACAAATATATCGCTTAAAATTTACTCGACGGCGTACTTCTTAACGTTCTCGCCCGCTTCGGAAGCCTTGGCGCTTACCATCATCGTGAACGACACGTTGAACTTCTGCTCGAATTTCTCAAGGTCGCCGACAAATTTGTCAAGCGTCTCCATTGTGCCGCTCTTTACGTTTTTGAATATGCTGTCGATAAAAATATGCGTAACATCATAATCCTGAGCTAAGATTCCGCAGATAAGGCCCTCGAACATATCAAAGTTGCGGATATTAAAGTCCTCGGTGTCTATCATTCTTGCCTTTCTCGAGAGATCGTGCATGAGGCGGTTGCCGTCGGTTATGCACACAACGTTGCCGTGCTCGGTGTTTACGGCCTCGTTTACATCCTGAATTATCCTCTTGGTCTTTCCGCTTCCCTTAAGACCGATATGTATTTTTATCATGTTGATTTACCCCTTTCCGGTTATTTAATTAGATTATAGTCACATTCTAACACATATATTCATAGAATGCAAGCGCAATTTGCAGAATCCGAAAAACTATTTAAGTCTCGCTTCGAGAGCCTCTTTGTCGGCCTCATATCCGGGCTTGCCGAGAAGCGCGAACATGTTCTTCTTGTAGCTCTCAACTCCGGGCTGATTGAACGGGTTAACGCCCAGCAGATAGCCGCTTATGCCGCAGGCCTTCTCGAAGAAGTATACCAGCTGGCCGAAGGTGTACTCGTCAAGCGACTCAAGCTCTACTATGAGATTGGGAACTCCGCCGTCGGTGTGAGCCAGCAGCGTGCCCTCAAACGCCTTTTTGTTAACGAAATCCATGGTCTTGCCGGCCAGGAAGTTCAGACCGTCAACGTTGTCCTTATCGGTCGTCATCTCTATGTCGGTCTTTGAGTTCTTTACGTACAGAACGGTCTCAAACAGCTGGCGTCTGCCGTCCTGGATATACTGGCCCATTGAGTGCAGGTCGGTTGAGAACGACGCGCCCGCGGGGAATATGCCCTTCTTGTCCTTGCCCTCGCTCTCGCCGTAGAGCTGCTTCCACCACTCGATGAAATACTGGAGCTCGGGCTCGTAGTTAACGAGCATCTCGATCGTCTTGCCCTTCTGGAGCAGGATATTTCTGATAGCCGCGTACTGATAGCACTCGTTTTCTTTAAGATCAGCGCTCATGTACATCTCTCTCGCATCCGCCGCGCCCTGCATCATAGCGTCGATATCGGCGCCCGAAACTGCGATGGGTAGCAGACCGACAGCTGTCAGAACGGAATATCTTCCGCCAACGTCGTCGGGAACAACAAAGGTCTCATAACCTTCCTCGTCGGCCAAGTTCTTGAGCGCTCCACGGGCCTTGTCGGTCGTGGCATAAATTCTGGACTTGGCCTCTTCCTTGCCGTACTTCTCCTCAACATAGTTCTTGAGGATACGGAAAGCGATGGCCGGCTCGGTGGTCGTGCCGGACTTGGAAATAATGTTTACCGAAACGTCCTTGCCCTCGATGGTCTTTAAAACCGCGTTCAGGTAGTTGGGGCTGATGTTGTTGCCGCAGAATATGATCTGAGGTTTCTCGGTCATATTATAAAACGGACCGCCCAAAAAGTCGCAGGCAGCCTTCGCACCGAGATATGAGCCGCCTATGCCGACAACCAGAAGCACGTCGCTGTCGTTTCTGATCTTCTCGGCGGCTTTTTTGATTCTGGCAAACTCTTCCTTGTCGTAATCAACCGGAAGGTCGATCCAGCCGAGGAAGTCATTGCCCGCTCCGCTCTTGTCCATCAGGACTTTGTCCACCGCGCTGATCTGCGCCTGCATGTTATCGATCTCGTCCTGAGAGAAGAAGCCGAGAGCTCTGCGATAGTTGAAAGTTACATTCTTTTTCATAGCTTTATCTCCTTAAAATTAAATTAAATAATTTGACTAAAAATATTTTACCATAATTGAAAAATTTGTGCAATACCTATTATAAAAATTTTTTAAAAATTTTATACGCTCTACAGGAACAATAAAATTTGAAAAAATTGCTTGTATATATCGGGCGTAAGTTTCACAAAATACTATTGCGCACATGAGATTTAAATATTTAATATTTAAAAAAATGTGATTTATGAAAAAGGAGTGAAAAATAAAATGGCTAATTCAAACAGTTCTAACAATCTGGTTGTACCTCAGGCAAAGGCCGCTATGGATCAGTTTAAGATGGAGGCGGCTTCCGAGGTTGGCGTAACTCTGAACAAGGGCTACAACGGCGACCTGACATCGAGACAGGCCGGAAGCATCGGCGGTCAGATGGTCAAGAAGATGATTGAGAAGTATGAGAAGGACGCGGCGAACCAGCAGGGCTAACAAGCCGAAGAAAGTGGTAAACCCGCTTTACTGGAAGTTTATATCACTTGACGAGTATCCATTCAGATAAAATTTGATTTGGATAAAACGGGAGACGGTTTTCGCCGTCTCCTATTTTTATATAGTCGCTCATTTATCTGTTTGAGTACATTTTATCGTAGTAGTCCATGTATTCGCCGCTGATTATCTCCTCCCACCATGAACGGTTTTCAAGGTACCATTTTATGGTCTTTTTGATGCCGTCGGCGAATTTTGTCTCGGGGAGCCAGCCCAGCTCGCTGTGAATCTTTGTCGGGTCTATCGCGTAGCGCAGATCGTGGCCCTTTCTGTCGGTCACGAATGTTATAAGGCTCTCGGGCTTGCCGAGCTCCTTTAATATGATCTTCACGATATCTATGTTGCGCATCTCGTTGTGGCCGCCTATGTTGTACACCTCGCCGACGCGGCCCTTTTGAAGTATCAGGTCGATCGCCTTGCAGTGGTCCTCAACATACAGCCAGTCTCGGATGTTCTCGCCCTTGCCGTAGACGGGCAGAGGCTTGTCGTTCAGCGCGTTGGCGATCATCAGCGGTATCAGCTTTTCGGGGAAGTGGTACGGACCGTAGTTATTCGAGCAGCGGCTTATCGTGACGGGCAGTCCGTAGGTTCTGTGATAAGCAAGCGCCAGCAGATCGGCGGACGCCTTGGAGCTGCTGTAGGGGCTTGAGGTGTGCAGCGGCGTTTCCTCGGTGAAAAACAGGTCGGGACGGTCAATCGGAAGATCTCCGTATACCTCGTCGGTCGATACCTGGTGAAAACGCTCTATCCCATACTTGCGGCAGGCGTCCATCAGGACAGAAGTGCCGATAATGTTTGTTTTGAGAAACACGTCGGGGCTCTCTATCGAGCGGTCAACGTGCGATTCCGCGGCGAAGTTCACGACAACGTCAGGCTTTTCGCTCTCAAACAGGCGGTACACCGCCTCGCGGTCGCAGATGTCTTCCTTGACGAATTTGAAATTCGGCTTGTCCATAACGTCTTTCAGCGTCGAAAGATTACCCGCGTAGGTCAATTTGTCTAGGCATATCACGCGGTAGTCGGGGTGGTTTTTAAGCGTATAAAATATAAAATTGCTGCCTATAAATCCGGCGCCGCCGGTTACTATGATCGTCATAATTATTCCTCCAAAAGTGACAGCAGATACTGTCCGTAGTCGGTCATGCTCAGCTCCTCGCCTATCTCTCTGAGGCGCTTGTCGTCGATAAAGCCTCTGCGCCAGGCGATCTCCTCGATACAGGAAATATAGAAACCCTGCATCTCCTGAACGGTTTTCACAAAGCCTGCCGCCTTGTGCATACCCTTGGGCGTGCCCGTGTCGAGCCATGCCATGCCGCGGCCCATAAGCGTCACTTTGAGCTTTCCGCGCTTTAGGTACTCGTTGTTGACCGATGTTATCTCGATCTCGCCGCGCTCCGAGGGCTTAACGTTTTTCGCGATCTCCACAACATCGTTGTTGTAAAAGTAAAGCCCCGGAACAGCGTAACCCGATCTGGGCTTTTTCGGCTTTTCCTCTATCGAGATAACATTGCTTTCCTCATCGAACTCAACCACGCCGAACTGTTTGGGGTTCTTAACGGGATACCCGAATATGGCGGCGCCGACGGTCTCGGCCTGAGTTTTCGCTCGGCTGAGTATATTCGAAAAAGCCTGGCCGTAGAACACGTTGTCACCGAGCACAAGACACACGCTGTCGTCTCCGATAAAGTCGGCGCCCAGGATAAACGCATCGGCAAGGCCTCTGGGCTCGTCCTGCACAGCGTACTCAAAGCGCACGCCTATCCGCGAGCCGTCGCCCAACAGATTTTTATAGTTGTCGATGTCCTGCGGCGTTGAGATAATAAGTATATCCCTGATGCGCGCCAGCAGCAGCACCGACAGCGGATAGTATATCAGCGGCTTGTCATATATCGGAAGCAGCTGCTTCGACACAGTGAGCGTCATAGGATAAAGCCGCGTCCCGCGCCCGCCCGCCAAGATAATACCTTTCATAATTATGACCATTCCTTTCCGCTGCGCTGCAAGGCGCAAAAGATAATGAAACCTAAACCTTGTAGTGCAGC
>CANQLT010000031.1 GCA_947624775.1 uncultured Monoglobus sp. | reverse complement strand
TGATATCGGCGCTGAAATTCATTCTGATATAGTCGATCGCGTTCCTTATGACCTCGTCGAGGGTGTCCTGGTCCGAGCGGTACTCGTATGACTGGCGGCTGTATCGTCTCAGCATTTGAATAAGCAGCGTTGACAGCACTCCGCGTATCATTATCTCAGACATGCAGTCAGGCGCGCTGAGCTCGGTCTCGATCTCTTTAAACATCTGCTTGACGCGTCCCTGCATGATCTCGGGCACATGGATTATTATCGAGTCAAAGCTGTCAAAGCTGAGCTCGCCGTCGCCGCTGCGCTTGAGCTCGGTTATCGCGCTGTCGGGAAACATGAGGACCGTCCGCACATGAGTATTATTATCCCCCGACAGTGTTTTGTGTATTCTTCCGCTTTTTATAAACACCAGGCTGCCCTCGGACAAGCTGTACAGCTTTGTGTCCACAAACATTTTGCTTTTGCCCTCCTCGAGATAATACAACTCGTTGTCGCGGTGAAAATGAGGACGGGTCCCGTGCCGCTTGCCGCGGCGGACCGTTGAGATCCTGATTTTATCGTCCCTTATCATATCGTCAACACCCCATAAATTTAATTTATATGCTTATTATACCACAAGTGGCAAAAAAATAAAGGTTTTTATTAAAATAAACAAAATTTCTATAGAAATCAGAAAAAATTCCCATATAGCGGCCTGCCGCCGATCGGCTCCGCTTGACACCCGCGCGGAAAATTGTTATAATATTTTAGGCAAAAAAGATCAAACGGTGTGATATTATGAGTGAAAAAAACGTCCACGCGGGACACAGACAAAGAATGTACGAAAAGGCCGAGAAAATCGGTTACGAAAACCTGCCCGAGCACGAGCTGCTGGAAATAATGCTTTTTTCGGCGATACCCAGAGCGAACACCAACGTGATCGCCCATGAGCTTATCAAAAAATTCGGCTCGGCGTACGGCGCTCTGACCGCTCCGCTCGACGAGCTTTTGAAGGTGGAAGGCGTCGGACCCGCCGCGGCAAAATTCCTGCGCAGCCTGCCTATGACAATGAGGGCCGTGGCCGCGTCGAAAAACGCCTATCTCCGCGACGGATACACAAAAAAGGACTCGAACCCCGACGACCTCAGGGAATACATCTGCTCACAATATCTCGACACCGATCAAGAGCGCATCATCGTCTGGTATCTGACCCCGACTCTCAAGATAATAAATCACAGCGTTTTTGAAAGCGGCAGCTTTGACTCGGCCGCGGTCAACATGAGCGCCATAGTGCGCGAGGCGGTCACATCGGGAGCGGCATATGTCATACTGAGCCACAACCACCCCAGCGGCATAGCGTTCCCCAGCGAGGCCGACAGAATGGTCACCACCGAGATCAGGGAGGCGCTGGAGTGCGTCGGCGTTAAGCTCTTTGACCACATAATCTCCGCCGGCGCCGAATACTACAGTTTCAGAGAAAGAATGTTTTAAAGTATTTTTATAATGTTTTCGGATTTTCAAATTTACGGCGAATTTTAAAAATTTATAATATAGGGCATGATTTTGTTTCAAATCATGCCCCTGATTTTTGTCTTTTTCGCTATTTTTTCTCAACCGCGGGTTTTTTAGCTGCCGCGTTTCCGCTCCACTCAAAGCGGATATTTTCGACCAACTCTTTTGAAAAGCTGTCATAAACGCTCACATAGCATCCCTTTTTCTCGGAGATCTGCTCGATTCCGTCCCATTTCAAACTAAGCTCGGGCTTACTGTCCGACTTTTCAAAAGAGAGAACGTGATCGTCAAGCCTTAACATTTTTTCAAAGCTGTTTTCGCCGCTGTAGTCAACGGTTCCGCCGCGGATCACATAAACGCGGCCGTCGCGCAGATCGGCTGTGTCGATCCCAAAGCTTTCAAGACTTTCTTTACACTTGCCCAATATTTTATCGGTATCGCTTATAGTCGCGAGGGTTATAACATATCTCTCTTTTTTTAATTTTTCAAAGTATGCCCCGACGTTATTCTCGTTTTTCAGATATTGGTTTTCCGTCCTGCCAAGCACGTCCTTGCTGTGCATTTCCCATGATTCGTATTCCTGCTGTCCCCTGCGGTCGGGAATGTCGAACCGCTTTTTTATCTCATCCGCCAACGCCTTTGTATACTTCACGTTTCCCATATAATTCAAATGACCGTCATCCGCGAAGTCCTTGGAAAAATCCAGTTTCATTGAATTATAATACTTTGAACTGTTAAAGTTGATAAAAGGGACCCCGTATTCGTCGGCAATTTTTTTGGACATATTGTACTTTTTCATACTAGCCTCATTCAATACGTAAGGCGACTTCACAATCAAAAGAGGAATATTCTCCTGCTTGCACAGTTCAATGATTTTTCTGTAATATTCCTCGGTTTTTGGCAAAAGCGGCGTCTCGGCGGTTATTTTATCAGGATCGGGCTTATTTTGCGGCTTTGTCGCGAAATTAATGCCAAAACCTTTGTAATAATACCAAAAAGGCCTTTTATAATATTGAGGAAAATCAAAGGCGCCAAGCTCGCTGTATCTTGAATGCCACAATCTGTATGATAGTAAATAATCATAAAACTTGTCTTTGGGAGACGAAAGTTTCAGCGCTTTATAACGGGTAACAATATTGCGTATTCCCAAATCATTCTTAATTATTCTGACATTATCGCCGTATTCACTATTCTGCGTTGAAGCAAACACATCAAGAACGATCAATTTTGGGGTTTGAGTCTTTAGCGCTTCCGTAAGATAATAATATGTATTCCAATAAGGCTGCATGCTTCCCGACAAGACATACGCCGCCATTCCGTATGAATCATACAGCACGCCGGTATTTATATTTTCAAAAGCGTGGCTGCTGCCAAGCACGAGCACATCAACGGAGTTTTTCTCCTGTTTGTACAAATACTTAATTCCCATAATGCCGTCGCCATCCTTAAACGACAGAGCGGAACATAATATGCCCAGCGCCAAAACAAAAATCAAAAGTACCGCGATTATTTTATAGACCCGAACGGAATTCTTATTTTTTAAGACATTCATTTTATATTGTCCTCCCTTTAGAACTGAAAATATATAAAATCTTGCGCGTTGTATGCCGGGCCGTACATTCCGAACACAAAAATCGCCAAAAACAGGACAATATATATTATTCCTTGAAATCCCCAATTCTGTTTCAAAACAAGCTCATCTATGCCTCTGCCCGTTCGGTACTTTATACAGTCAAGGACAAAAACCACACAAAGCGCGATCGCGAGAATGCTCATTTGAACAGCATCCAATCCCAAATTATAAATCGACTTGTTAAATAAATTCCAGATGTTAAAATTTGTCACCATTCTGCCTATGTAAAGAAAAGCGTCGGTCACGGTGGCGGAGCGGAAAAATATCCAGGCCACAGCCACCAAAATAAAAGTAAACAGCCGCTGCCCCAGCCTGAAGCCGAAACGATCGGTTTTAAATGAATATTTTTTATATAAATTTTTTCTGAATGGCGCGGTAAGATCGCCTATCACCTGATAAATGCCGTGCAAAAATCCCCAAACTATGTACGTCCACGACGCTCCGTGCCAGACCCCGCTGACGAGAAACGTAACCATAAGATTAAAATTTTTCCTGAGTTTCGAGCATCGGTTTCCGCCAAGCGGAATATACACATAGTCGCGGAACCATGTGCTTAGCGAGATATGCCATCTTCTCCAAAAATCGCGTATGGACACCGCCAGATACGGAGCATTAAAATTCTCGATAATATTAAAGCCCATCATTTTGGCAAGACCGAAAGCCATAACGGAATAAGCAAAAAAGTCACAATATATTTGCAGCGTGTAGCCGATCGCGGACAGCCACAGCTCGGTCGAGCCGTAAGCCATATAGGAATTAAACACCGTATCGGTAAACACGGCAAGTCTGTCAGCGACGACATATTTTACAAAGCCGCCGTATAAAACAAGAAGAAGTCCCGATTTCAGTTCAGTAAAGCCGGCTCTTTGCAGCTCCTCTTCTCTGAGCTGTCTTAATAAGCCTGTCGGCCTCTCTATCGGGCCCGACATAACGGTCGGGAAAAATGTTACATAAGCCGCATATGTGATCAGGTTGTGTTCCGCGATTACGTTTTTCTTGTATACCTCAAACACATAGGCGAGGGATTGGAACGTGAAAAAAGATATTCCGAGCGGAAGAATAATATTTAACTTATAGTTGTACCCCCCCCCGGCAAAATAAAGCCCATTACTGAGCCGAATGTGTTTAAAAGAAAATTCGTATATTTAAAATATGCCAAAGCGCCTATGCAGCCCGCAATCGAAAAAATCAAAGCGATTTTACCGGCGCGGTCGTCCGGATTCTTTTCTATTATAAGCGCGCATATCCATGTGACCAATGTTACCGCTACGATCGGGACCAGATCAAAAATACTTTTCGCCCAAGTGATATAATAAAGGATATTGCATATTACCAGAAACGGCCTTCTGAACTTTGCGGGAACAACGCTGTATATGACGACAAACACCGTCATAAACACCAGAAAACCGATTGAAATAAACTGCATTCTCTTCTCTCCGTTTCTTAAAAATTAATTATGTCAATAACCCTAAAGATTTATTCTTATCTGGCGGTCGCCTAGGGTCAGCATGTCGTTGTTTTTGAGCTCGACCACGTGTTTCAGGGGCTTACCGTTTAGGAGCGTGCCGTTGGTTGAGTTGTTGTCCTCGACCATAAGCTTGTTTTTGTCTCTCACCAATATGCAGTGCACGGATGAAACCATCGGTTTCGGCACCACAACATCGCACTTAGGGTTTCTGCCGATAAGCGCCTCGCCGGTTACCGAAAGCTTGTATGTCTTGTTTGTTTCGATTACAGTCACCGAAACATCTATCCCCGCGCCGAAGCGCGTAGATTCCGCCTCGGAGGCGTCCTCATTTTCATCTTCGCTTTCATTTTCGGCTTCTGCCTCGGTTCCGCCCGCGTCGTTATCTGTATCTGCGTCCAAGTCTTTGTCCTCGTCGGCCCCGTCGGCCTCGGCTTCGGGAGCTTCGTCCTCCTCAGCGCTCTGCTCCTCATCGACAGCGCGCTCCGCCTGTCTTTCGGAACCCGCGAAAACTCTGTTTCCCGGCGGAACAACAGAGGCCGCATAGTCAAGGCTTTCGGGCTCATCTTTTATTTTTGGCTTTTTAAACAGTCCGATACATATAAAAAGCATGGACAACGCAAACAGAAAGCCCGCCGCTCCAAGTATCTCGTATAATATTCTCATGCTGAATCCCTCCCGATTTTGATATTTCCGCTCTAAAATATAATTGTAACCGCGCTGTAGCTGTCGTCAGGCGTGCGCCCCTTCAATATGCGGAGCATTTTCCGCAGCCATTCGGATGATGATTTGGAGCGTTTGAGCGTCCGCTCCACCTGCCGTTCGGTCACCTTTTCCCAAAAGCCGTCCGAGCATATGAGGACCGCGTCGCCCTTGTGCACGGCGATCGGCTCGGTGACCTCCGCGGTACACATGGGGTCCGCCCCCATATAAGCGGTCAGTCTGCGCCGCTCGCGGCTTTTGCGTATGCCGGGGAAACGGAACTTGCCCTCGGCGTGCGCCATGTATGCCAGAGAATGATCCGGCGTTATATATTGAAGATAATTTTCGCTCAGGTAGTACATGCGGCAGTTGCCCAGATGGCCGCTTATGACAACGTTCCCGTCGGTCAGCACCAGCACAGCCGAGGCCTTGTACTCGCTGCCGTCGTCCTCGTGGGTGAGGCTCCAAAGCTTCTCATCAGCGTTTTTGAAATACTCGGTCACGGTCTCGCCGCTTATGTCCGAGGTGACCTTGAAATCCTCCATAAAAGAGTCGATAACTATTTCGGCGGTGCCGAGGCTCGGTTCGGAACTGGGCGAGCCGTCACACACGGCGAAGCATCCGACTCCGCCGTCCTCCATCATTCCGAGATAATCGCAGTTCACGTCAGTGCCGCCCGAACTGCGTGCCGATGAAATATCCATAATTTGGTCTCCTATACATATATAGAACTATTATACTGTAAATTTTGCGCACTGTCAAGCGGATAAGCGCAAAAAAAACAGCCGTTCTTTGGTCAACGGCTGCCTTTTTGTTTTAAAAAAATCAACACCTATGTGTGTCATAATAGGAAATTAATTTTTTTTGCGTTTTTAAAAGCGTATAATATTATTATACAAATATATAATAACAGATTTTTTTAGGTTTGTCAACCATATTATCCGCTGATTTTTAATAAAATGCCGATATTTTATTAAATTTTACGCTTTGCCGATCGAGCCGAACAGCTCCATCTTTTCTTTTACCACAACTTTGATAGCCTCGGCGCCGGGAGCCAGCAGCATTCTGGGGTCGTAGCCCTTGCCCTCAAGGTCCTTGCCGGCCTCGATGTACTTTCTGGTGGCCTCCTGGAAGTAGAGCTGGCACTCGGTGTTAACGTTTATCTTCGCAACGCCGAGAGAGATGGCCTTCTTTATCATATCCTCGGGAATACCCGTTCCGCCGTGGAGAACCAGAGGCAGATCGCCGATCAGCTCTTTGGTCTTTGCCAGAGCGCCGAAGTCGAGGCCCTTCCAGTTGTCGGGGTATTTGCCGTGGATATTTCCTATGCCCGCGGCCAGGAAGTCAACTCCCAGATCAGCTATTCTCTTGCACTCGTTGGGGTCCGCGATCTCGCCCGCGCCGATAACGCCGTCTTCCTCGCCGCCGATCGAGCCAACCTCGGCCTCTATCGACATGCCCATAGCGTGCGCAACCGTTACCAGTTCCTTGGTCTTTTCGACGTTTTCGTCGATCGGGAAGTGGGAGCCGTCGAACATGATCGACGAGAAGCCCGCCTTGATGCACTTGTAGCAGCCCTCGTATGTGCCGTGGTCGAGATGCAGAGCCACCGGAACGGTGATTCCCATTTCCTCGATCATGGCCTTTACCATAGCCGCGACCGTCTTAAAGCCGGTCATATATTTGCCCGCGCCCTCGGACACTCCCAGAATAACCGGAGAACTGTTCTCCTGAGCCGTGGCAAGGATAGACCGTGTCCACTCGAGATTGTTGATGTTAAACTGACCAACCGCGTACTTGCCGGCGACCGCTTTGTTTAACATGTCTGTTGCTGAAACTAACATTTTTTCATTCCTCCTAAAATAATATATAAAATTTTTATTTGATTCCGATTTTATTGTCCCTCGCCCAAAAATACAGATACTGCTGGGCAAAGCCCGCCAGATCACCGTATTTTTCGGCTATGAAACCGTCAATCTCCTTATCCTCAACGCCGTACAGTTCGGTTACCACGCGCTTTATCCAGACGTCCTTGGGGAACGTCTCATATCTCGCGCAGGAAAACAGCAGTATGCAGTCGGCCACCTTGCCGCCCACTCCCTTGATCTTCATGAGCTCGCGCTTGGCGTCGGCTGTAGGCATATCGGGGACCGCCGAAAGATCGACCTCGCCCGACGAGACCTTGCGGGCCGCGTCCAGAATATATTTGTCGCGGTAGCCCGCGCGCAGGCAGGCCAGATCGCCAATATCAAGAACGCCGAGCCTCTCCGCCGCGGGGAAAGAGAAGTATCCCTCCTCTATCTCATCGCCGAAACTTTTGCACAGGGTCTCGATTATCTTTTTTATCCTCGGTATGTTGTTGTTGGCCGAGATTATAAATGATATTATCGTCTCCCACAAGTCCTGGCGCAATATTCTGATGCCCGAACCGTACTCGACGCATTTTTCAAGCTCCGGGTCCCTTGATATCAGCTCGGACTTGATCTTATCGTAATCATCGCCCTCGCCGAAATAGTTTTCCCAGAACTCGTTGTCGGCATCAGGGCACACTACCGCGCCGTCCTTGACGCGGCAGACCCTGCCGCCCGCCACGCCGATATATCCGCCGTCTCCGTCAGGGTTCCAGCGGAAGCACTGGCCGCACTCGAAGGTGTGGACCTGATCAAAGTTCCGTGTTAAGTATATCATCTTTGTATTTTTCCAACTGTCTTAAATATATCCTCGAAACGTGAAGAGTGCGGACATAGATGTTGACCGACTTCACGGTGATCGAAGTGTGATTTTCCACTGATTCCTTTACCTTCGCAGCTATGGCGTCCGCCTCCGCTCTGATATCGCAGGGATAACGTAGCGACACCTCGGCGTCGATCGTGAGCCTGTTGCCCTTGGCGGTGCCGGTCTTTATCCGCAGCGGTTTGTACATGCTGGCGAATCTGAGCATTTCATAGGAACAGATGTCCAAAATCGCCTTCTGAGCTATCTTGAAGTCGCCCAGATAGCTGTACGTGGGGCGCATGACCGTTTTTTCCTCGGATATGGTCTTGTTCTTTCGGCTGAACAGCTGCACCATCGGGTCGATAAAATAGCCCGAAAACTGCTTTTTGACCTCAAAGGTCGGCACGGGAATAACGTGCTTTCCCTGCTTGAGCCGCATTTCGCGTGCGATCTCGCGCTCCTCGGGCGTGGAAACGTCCTCTATGTAGAGCGTCTTTTGTATCGGCGCCACTCCGAGCGTCTCGGCTATCCTGCCGACCATTTTGTCGCTTGTGCCGATAATGAGCAGCGATTCGATGTTGTTTTCCTCTATCGCGCGGCGTACCGCTCCGCTGTGCTCGGGGTCGCTGAAAATAGCGGTGCGCACCGAGGCGATCTTGGTCGGCTCCCTCTTGGCGCTTTTGCCCGCGATTATCTTATTGTCCGACACAAGCAGACCGTCATCCACGATATAGTCAATATTGTTTTCTCTGGCTACCCACATACTGTGGTGGGATTTTCCGGTGCCGGATTTTCCCACAAGAGCGTATACCTTCATAATTGTTACCCCGCTGTTATCTGCCGCCGTCCTCTTTTTCTGAGATCTTGTAGGACAGCCGCATCAGGCTGTCGCTCAGATGGACGTTCTCAACTATAACGCCTTCCATTTCGCGAAGCTCGGTGTACGAAAAGTTCATGAACGCCTTTATGCCCAACGCTCTCATGTCCTCCGCCACGCTTTTCGTGGCCTCTTTGGGGACGGTGAGTATCGCCATCTCGGGCTTGTGCTCCCGCACAAAATCGCCTATCTCGGCGTAGTCCATCACGATATGCCCCTGTATATCCGTGCCTATGACGCTCGGACTTGAGTCGAAAATACCTATCAGCTTAAAGCCGCGGCTCTCGAACTTGGTGTTCGTGGCAAATGTTCTGCCCATGTGTCCCGCTCCGACCATGACCGCCGTGTATCCCCGATCAAGGCCGAGTATCTTGGCGATCTCTGTTCTGAGCATCTCAACGTTGTAGCCGTAGCCCTGCTGCCCGAATCCGCCGAAGCAGTTCAGGTCCTGACGTATCTGCGACGCGGTCACGTTCATGCGGCGGCTGAGCTCCTTTGACGAAATGCGCTCGACACCGCTTTCGTATAAATCAGTAATATGTCTGTAATATCTGGGCAGGCGGTTAACGACCGAGCCCGATACTTTCTTTTCCATAGTTCCTCTCCCGATGGTTCCTCCTCAGGTTTTTTCTATGCCAGCTTTGACATAATGTAGTCCGCGAATTCGGCTGATGTAGCGCCCGTGTCGCGGCCGGTTATAACCAGCTTCTTCTCGGTGTACATGCACTCGTCGAGAGCCTTTTCAAGCGCCTTCGCCTTATCGGCGTATCCGATATGCTCAAGCAGCATGACCGCCGCTCTGATAATGCTGCACGGATCGGCGTACTTGTCTCTGCCCTCCTGCACCATTCTGGGCGCGCTGCCGTGAATAGCCTCGAACATAGCGTAGCGCTTTCCGATATTGGCGCTGCCCGCCGTGCCGACGCCGCCCTGGAACTCGGCAGCCTCGTCGGTCAGAATGTCGCCGTAGAGGTTGGGCAGAACCAGAACCTGGAACTGCGTCCTTCTCTTGGGGTCGACCAGCTTGGCCGTCATGATGTCGATGTACCAGTCGTCAAGCTCGATACCGGGATAGTCCTTGGCGACTTCCTTGCAGACGCTCAGGAAATTACCGTCGGTGGTCTTTATAACATTTGCCTTTGTGACGCAGGTCACGCGGGTCTTGCCGGCCTTTTTCGCGTAGTCGAACGCGGCTCTCGCTATTCTCTCGGAACCCTCATGAGTCTGAACAACGAAGTCTATCGCCAGATCGTCGGTCACGTTCACGCCCTTTGAGCCGACAGCATATCCGCCCTCGGTGTTCTCGCGGTAGAACGTCCAGTCGATGCCCTCGTCGGGAACCTTTACGGGTCTCACGTTGGCGAACAGATCAAGCTCCTTGCGCATGGCCACGTTGGCGCTCTCTATATTCGGCCAGGGATCGCCCTGTCTGGGTGTGGTGGTGGGGCCCTTTAAGATAACATGGCACTGCTTAAGCTCGTCGAGCACATCGTCGGGCAGAGCCTTGCCCACCTCGGCTCTGTGCTCTATCGTGCAGCCCGTGATCTCTTTGAAGGCGATCTTACCGCTCGCGGTCTCGTCTTTGAGCAGGAATTTTAATATTCTCTCGGCCTGCTCGGTGATGGCGGGGCCTATTCCGTCGCCGCCGACCACGCCGATAACGATTTGATCCAGTTTTCCGTAATCAATAAAGTCCTTTTCGGCCTTCATTTTTTCCACTCTTTTGAACTGCTCGGTGAGCACCTCCTCGAATTTTTTCTTAGCGTCCTCAATTTGCGCTGTATATGACATGTTTTTTTCCTCCTTGGATGTTAATTCTTGATTTTTTATTTCGCACGGGCGGATAATATCCGTTCGACGTCCCGGCTCTCCTCCTTTTAAGGGGGAGAGCTGTCAGCGTAGCTGACTGAGAGGGAGTAATAGCCCTACGATCGTTCGCCTCCCTCTCCGTCGCCTTCGGCGCCACCTCTCCCTCCCCGGAGGGCGAGGCAGGCGTGCGGCGTTGTCATGCGTTGTCCTTTGTATAATTGAGCAGTCCGCCGGCAAGCAGCATCTTTCTCTGGCGCTCCGACAGGTCTATCTTCGCCTCGAACTCAAAGCCCTTGGTGACGTCCTTGATCTTGAGCGTGTCGCTGCTCTCGATCTGCGCGCGCACGTTCTCGATGAGCAGATCGTCCATCTGGTCGATCCTGTCGTAGTCCGCCTCGTTTGCGAAAGTCATCGGGATGATTCCCGCGTTTATCAGATTCGCCATGTGTATTCTGGCGAACGACTTTACAAGCACAGCCTTGACGCCTAAATAAAGAGGCGCGAGAGCGGCGTGCTCTCTGGACGAGCCCTGACCGTAGTTGCTGCCGCCCACAACTATGCTGCGTTTAAGCTCAAGCGCCCTCTTGGGGAACTGCTCGTCGCACACCGCGAAGCAGTATTCCGATATCTTGGGAATATTGGAGCGCAGCGGCAGTATCTTGGCGCCCGCTGGCATGATGTGGTCGGTTGTTATGTTGTCGCCCACCTTGAGGCCGCATTTCGCGTCGATCGTGTCGAGCAGCGGCTCGGAAACGGGGAACGGCTTGATGTTGGGGCCGCGGAGAACCTCGACCTCGTCCATTCTGTCAGCCTCGATCGGGGGAACGACCATGTTGTCGTTTATCGTGAATACCTCGGGCAAGGTGAACTTCGGCATATCGCCCAAGGTCCTCGGGTCGGTCATAACGCCCGCAAGCGCCGATACCGCCGCGACCTCGGGGGACACGAGATAAATCTGTCCGTCCTTGGTGCCGCTTCTGCCCTCGAAGTTCCTGTTGAACGTTCTCAGCGAGATGCCGCCCGAATTGGGAGACTGGCCCATGCCTATGCAGGGACCGCAGGCGCTCTCTAAAATTCTCGCGCCCGCATCTATCATCTTGCCCAGAGCGCCGTTCTCGGCGATCATGTTGAGCACCTGCTTAGAACCGGGAGCGATCGCCAGCGAAACGCCGGGATCGACCGTCTTGCCGTCCAGTATATACGCCACCTTGAGCATATCAAGCAGCGACGAGTTTGTGCAGGAGCCGATGCAGACCTGGTCTATCTTCATGCCCGCCAGCTCCGATATTTTCTTCACGTTGTCGGGAGAATGGGGGCACGCTGCCATAGGCTCAAGCTCGCTTAAATCAATTTTGATTATCTCGTCATACTCCGCGTCGTCGTCGGCCTTGAGCTCGGTATAATCCTGCTCTCTGCCCTGGGCCTTGAGAAATTCTCTCGTGGTCTCGTCGGACGGGAATATCGAGGTCGTGGCGCCCAGCTCGGCGCCCATGTTGGTGATAGTGGCTCTCTCGGGGACCGAAAGGGTCTTGACGCCCTCTCCGCAGTACTCGATAACCTTGCCCACGCCGCCCTTTACGGACATGACGCGCAGCACCTCTAAAATTACGTCCTTGGCGGCAACCCACGGGCTCAACTTTCCCGAAAGCTCCACCTTGACTATCTTTGGATATGTAATATAATAAGTTCCGCCGCCCATTGCCACCGCGACGTCCATACCGCCCGCGCCGATGGCTATCATGCCTATGCCGCCGCCCGTGGGGGTGTGGCTGTCGGAGCCGATCAGGGTCTTGCCGGGAATACCGAAGCGCTCCAGATGCACCTGATGACAAATTCCGTTGCCGGGACGGGAGAAATAAATACCGTGTTTTTTGCAAACGCTGCCTATGAACCTGTGGTCGTCGGCGTTTTCGAAACCGCTCTGCAGCGTGTTGTGGTCGATATACGCAACCGATTTTTCGGTCTTGACTCTGGGCACGCCCATGGCCTCGAATTCAAGATAAGCCATTGTTCCCGTCGCGTCCTGAGTCAATGTCTGGTCGATGCGAATTCCTATTTCCTGCCCTTTGACAGGCTCGCCCTCGACAATGTGGCTGCGTAAGATTTTTTCCGTAAGTGTCAAACCCACTGACATCATCTCCTGTTCTCATTAGTTTTAAAGGTTTTAAATCTATCTATAATATTTTATAATATCAGACCCCGATTGTCAAGGGGAGTGACAGTTTTTTAACAAAATATATTTACATTTATTTCCGAATACGCGAAACAAAAAAAGCCCGTTCGGGCTTTTTTAGTTTAATTCAAGTTTGCCGACTATTTCTTTCACCGATTTATAGCCGTTTTGGTCTAAATAGTCGTTGATGCCGTTTCTGACCTTTATCCACGCGTAGGGGTCGACTATTCCGGCGGTGCCTACCGCCACGGCGTCGGCTCCCGCCAGCAAGAATTCTATCGCGTCCTCTCCGCTTGTGATGCCGCCCATGCCTATGATCGGCAGCTTCACGGCCTGCCTAACCTGGTGGACCATGCGCACCGCCACAGGCATTATGGCCGGACCCGAAAGGCCGCCGGTGTTGTTGTTAAGCACCGGGCGTCTGGTTTTTATGTCTATTTTCATGCCGAGCAGCGTGTTGATAAGCGACAGCGCGTCGGCGCCGCCTGCCTCGGCAGCTTTGGCGATCTCCGTTATATCCGTAACGTTTGGCGACAGCTTAACGATAAGCGGCGCCTTTGCCACCGCCTTGACCTTCGAAGTCACTTCTTCCACCATTTTCGGGTCGGTGCCGAAGGCCATGCCGCCCACCTTAACATTGGGACACGAGATGTTGAGCTCGAGCATATCGAGCTTATCTCCCAGCATTTCGGCGACCTCCACATAGTCCTCAACGGTGGAGCCGCAGAGGTTGGCGATCAGCTTGGTGTCAAACTGTCTGAGCCACTCGAGCTCGTTTTCGAGAAAATGCTCCGCGCCGGGGTTCTGGAGCCCAACGCTGTTCAGTATGCCGTCGTTGGTCTCGGCTATCCTGGGCGACTTGTTGCCGAGCCTCGGTTTTGCCGAAAGCGCCTTGAGGCACACCGCGCCCAGCTCCGACAGATCGAAATACTCGGCGTATTCTCTGCCGAAGCCGAAGGTTCCCGAACCGGTCGTGACGGGATTTTTCCACTCAACGCCGGCAATGTTTACTTTAAGATCAGCCATCGAAATCCACCTCCGCTCCGCTGAATACAGGGCCGTCCTTGCAGACCCGCTTTTTTGAGCCGTCGGTCATCGCGCAGGCGCAGGCAACGCAGGCGCCCACGCCGCAGCCCATCCGCTCTTCCATTGATACCTGGCAGTCAATGCCGTTTTCCCTGGCAGTGTCCGCCACGATCTTCATCATCGGCAGCGGGCCGCAGGTGTATATCCTCGAATACTTCGCGCCCGACGCGATCTTTGATTTTAATATATCGGTCACAAAGCCTTTAAATCCTATGCTGCCGTCGTCGCTGGCGATAAAAACATCGTCGGCGGCATTTGAAAATTCCTGTATCATGACCGCGCTTTGCTTATCGCGGAAACCCAGCATGACATCAGGCTTTTGGGGCAGCTTTTTGGCGAGCATCAAAAGCGGAAAAATTCCGATACCTCCGCCGATCAGCAGGGCTTTGCCCTCGCCCGGCGCCGTGTCGAAACCGTTGCCCAGCGGGCCGAGGATATCGAGCATCTGTCCCGGCTGCGCCTTGGCAAGCTCGGCTGTGCCCTTGCCCCGAACCTCGAATATGAATCTCACAAACCTGCCGTCGACCGCGTCGCATATGCTTATGGGGCGCCTAAGATAAGCGGAGCCGCCGCACAGCACGTGCAGGAATTGGCCCGGCTTTGCCTTTGCCGCGATCTGCGGGCAGTCGATTATGAAATTAAACAGCCCGGACCGCAGCTCGTTTTTGTAAGTCAGCTTGCATAACATAATAATTATCTCCTTTGGCAAATGTCGCTTATTTTATCGCGGCCGTTATGTCGTCTCTCATTCTTATCGCCTCGGCTCTGGCGGCCTCTCCTACGCCTCCGCCGTTCTTTTTGTAGGCGCACATGATCGAGCGGGAGGCGTTCACTATCGCGCCCAGACCGTCGCCGTTAAACGACTTGGCGACATCCTCGGCCTTGCCGCCCTGGGCTCCGTAGCCGGGAACCAAGAAGTAGGTGTGCGGCATAAGCTGTCTGAGCTTTGCCGCCTGCTCGGGATAGGTCGCGCCGACGACCGCGCCCACATGGGAATATCCGCGGGTGCCGAGACTGTCTATACCCCATTGCTTCACGAGGTTCGCCATGTGCTCGTATATCGGCTTGCCGCCGCTGAGCAGATCCTGAAGCTCGCCCGAGGATTTGTTCGAGGTCTTTACCAGCACGAATATGCTCTTTCGGTTCGCCGCGCACAGATCGGCAAAGGGCTTTACGCCGTCGGTTCCCAAATACGGGTTGACGGTCATGCCGTCGGGGTCAAAGGCCGCGGCGCTTTTGCCGCCGAGCTCGGTTTTGCCCAGGTACGCCTTGGCGTAGGCCTCGCTGGTGGCGCCGATGTCGCCGCGCTTGGCATCGAGTATCACATACATGTCTTTTGACTTGGCGTATTCTATCGTCTTTTTGAGGCACTTTATTCCCTCGATACCGTACATCTCGTAATAGGCCGACTGAGGCTTTACCGCGGGAACTATGTCGCACAACGCGTCGATCAGCTCCTTGTTGAAGCTGAATATCGCGTCCGCCGCTCCCTCAAACGTCTCGCCGTATTTGTCAAACGACGCCTTTATCATTGAATCGGGCAGGTAGTCAAGCTTTGGGTCAAGCCCCGCCACGGTGGGATTTCCGGTTTTGATGATTTTTTCAATAAGTCTGTCCATATTTTTCTCCTTTTGAATTTGAAAATTTTGTGAACGGACGGGCGGCCGAGGTCGTCCGCCCCTACGAACATAGGAATTAGCAATTAGTGAATAGTAACACCTCATCCGACTTTTTGCCCGTTCGGGCAAAAACCCACCTTCCCCTCAAGGGGAAGGCAAGAGAGGCTTCCCCTTGAGGGGAAGCTGTCAAGCGGAGCTTGACTGATGAGGTGGGAACGTAGGGATTAGGGATTCCCCCCTCAGTCGGGCTTTGCCCGACAGCTCCCCCCCGAGGGGGCGCCTATTTTGGCGGCTCGCCCTACATTTCTCGCTCGTATACTATGTTTCCGCCGAGGATCGTCGTGTCCACTCTGCCGCGGAGCTTCATGCCGCCGTAGGGGCAGTTGTGATTCTTGGACGCGAACTTCTCGGGGTCCACCTCGTACTCGTGTTCGGTGTCGAATATCACTATATCCGCCGCCTTGCCCTCTCCGAGAGTGCCTTTGTCTATCTTTATTATATCCGCCGGATTGGTCGACATCTTTTCTATCAATTGACTGAGAGTGAGCTTTCCGCTCATAACAAGATTGGTGTAGCCCAAGGCGAGCGAGGTCTCAAGACCCACTATGCCGTTTAAGGCGTACTCGAATTCTATGTCCTTCTCGTCCTTGTCGTGGGGCGCGTGGTCAGTGGCTATCGCGTCGATCGTGCCGTCGATCAGGCCCTCGATAACCGCGTTCACGTCGTCCTCGTCCCTGAGGGGCGGGTTCATTTTGGCGTTGGTGTTAAAGCCGTCGACCGCCTTGTCGGTCAGCGAGAAGTAGTGGGGCGCGGTCTCGCAGGTGATATTGGCGCCGCGCTTTTTCGCCCGGCGTATCGCGTCGATCGAGTTGCGGGTGCTGACGTGGCACACGTGCAGCCTGCCGCCGACCTCCTCCGCTATCAGCACATCGCGTGTCACCGCCACGCTCTCGGCGCATTTTGGGATACCGCGGAGGCCCAGATAGGTTGACATATAGCCCTCGTTCATCGAGCCGCCGTCCACCAGATCGAGGTCCTCGCTGTGAGACATGACCGGCAGGTCGAACATCGACGCGTATTCCAGCGCCCTGCGCATAAGCGAGGGATTTATGACCGGCCGGCCGTCGTCCGAAACGCCGATCGCGCCCGCGTTTTTAAGCTCGCCCATCTCGGACAGCTCCTTGCTCTGCTGACCCTTTGTGACGCAGCCGACTGTCAGCACGTTTGTGAGGCCGACCTCTCTGCCTCTGTCCAGAACATATTTAACAAGAGCCGGATTGTCGATCGGCGGGTCGGTGTTCGGCATGCACACAACGGTCGTCACACCGCCCCGGGACGCCGCGCGGCTGCCCGTCTCGATATCCTCTTTGTATTCGTATCCCGGTTCGCGGAAGTGGACGTGCAGGTCTATAAGACCCGGCGCCACTACCTTGCCGCCCGCGTCGATAACGCGATCGGCCTTCTCGTCTATATCCGCCGCGACCTTCGCGATCCTGCCGTCCTTCACCAGGACGTCCAGTATTTTATCTATATTGTTTTTGGGGTCGACCACTCGGCCGCCTTTTATCAGAATTGACATAGCTTTTCTCCTATTTTGATTTTGACTCGTATCTTCTGCCGTTCGCCACCATATTGAGCACCGCCATGCGCACGCACACGCCGTTGGTGACCTGTTTGTTTATAACGCTCTGCGGGCCGTCTATTATGTCGGGATTGAGTTCCACGCCGCGGTTTACCGGGCCCGGGTGCATGAGTATCGCGTCGGGCTTGGCGAGAGCCAGACGGCGCTTGTCCACTCCGAAATACTTGTTGTATTCGCGAACCGACGGGAACAATCCTTTTTTCTGGCGCTCAAGCTGTATCCTGAGCCCCATGACTATGTCCGCGCCCTCTATGGCCTTGTCAACGTCGGTGTAAACCTTGACTTCCATTTCCTCAAGGTTTTTGGGGAGCAGAGTCGATGGCCCCGCCAGAGCCACCTCGGCGCCCAGCTTTTTGAGCCCGTAGATATTGCTGCGAGCGACGCGGCTGTGCTTTATATCACCGATTATTGCCACTTTCAGGCCTTTTATATCACCCTTTTCCTCGCGCATCGTCATAAAATCGAGCAGCGCCTGGGTGGGGTGCTCGTTCATTCCGTCGCCCGCGTTCACAATGCGGCAGCCGCAGTGCCGCGCCACAAGATGAGGCGCGCCCGACATGCTGTGCCTGATTATGATAACGTCGGTATCCATGGCTTCGAGTGTCTTTACCGTGTCGATCAGAGTCTCACCCTTTGCCACACTGCTGCCGCTTGACGACATGTTTGCCGCCGTGGCGCCCAGATACTTTGAGGCCATCTCAAACGACACGCGGGTCCTTGTGCTGTTTTCGTAAAATAGCGTTATCACGCCCTTGCCGCTGAGCAGGTTTGATTTTTTGTTTTCGCTGAGCAGCACCTCGCGCTTGAGCTTGTCCGCGTCGTCGAGTATCGCGGTTATGTCCTCGGCCGAGGTTTCTTTAAGTCCCAATAAATCTTTTATCATATGTGTCCCCTTGTTATTATTTTCCCAAGTATTTTGCCGGTGATTTGCGCTTTTCGATTATGACCTCTGATTTTCCGTCCACATCATCGACATGGAGCGCCACGCGGTCGAGGCCCGTCCCCTTGATCTTGACCCCGGTGTAGTCGGCGCTTATCGGGAACGTGCGCCGTCCGCGGTCTATAAAGCAGGCCAACTGTATCTCGGCGGGCGAGCCCAGCTTGAGCAGCGCGTCTATCGCGGTGTGTATCGTCTTTCCGGTGTACAGTATGTCGTCGATCAGAACGACCGTCTTGTTGTCTATCGAAAAATCTATCTTGGTTCCGTTGAGAACCGGGAATTTCGCGATAAGATTGTGGTCCGCGCCGTAAAGCGTTATGTCAAGCGCGCCCACCTCGGTGTTAGGGCCGTCAAGCTCCTTGATATAATCTGCCAGAGCGTCGGCCAGCACCGCGCCGCGGCGCACGATTCCGATCAGACAAATGCTTTTTTCAAACTCGTTTCTCTCCGCTATCTGTTTTGCCATTTTTTTAAGCTTGCTTTCGATTTCCTGTCTTTCAAGTATAACGTCACTCATAAGATCACCCCGCGGCAAAATTTTTTATTTTTTCTAATTTATTATATCCCAATATTTTCATGTTGTCAACACAGGAGTTTCGGAAAAAGCAAAAGAGCGGGACGCGCCCGCTCTTTTGGATTAATTGGGAAGATATCTATAATAATTTTTAAAATTATTATTCAAATTTAGTCGGCGAACTCCGTGTAGTTCACGCTTATATTTGAAATGTTGTATTCCGCGGCGCCGCCCGTGCCTGTGTAGATCGCAAGGGACAGCTTGTTTCTGTCTATGTTTGTCGGAAATGCCGTGAAATCCTCCTTGGTGAACCAATCCTTTTCCACCGGTTCGCCTTTCTGAACAACTGTTTTAACGCGCGGCGTCACCTTGCCGTTTTTAAAGTCCGCCTCGATCTCAAAATCATACGCGATCGGACAATCCGCGTCGGTCTTGAACTGGTCGCCTGTGCAGTTGAGCCACTGGTGCTCGCCCTGTGCTGAGCCGCTCTGTCCGCCTTGGCCCGCGTCAAACATATTGACCTGATCCCATCTTCCGAACAGGGTTCTGGTAATTCTGGCATCGTTTACGCCGTTTGAAAATTTACCCGGCGTGTTGGCCGTAAAGTCAATTGACGCGCCTTTTGTGCCATCTTTATTGGCGAGAACTTTCGGTATCTCGAGCGTGTATTTGAGCGTCACGGTCTCGGCTTCCGCAAGCCCCGTTCCGGCAATGCTTACCAAATCCCAATACGCACCGCCGTCAACACCGCTCGATGCTTTGATATTGAACTTGCCGTCTCCCATGTCGGTCACCGTTGCTCCGCTTCCTATAGCGGTCGGCGCCGTTGTTACCGCCTTGCTCACAGGGATAAGACCTTTAAGCGATATATCTATTGCCACGCTCTGTCCCGCCGTATCGGCCGCCGCCGTAGCCGCACCCTCGTCGGGCGTGAATACTCTGTAGCCGCTTGTTTGGCTGTCTATCAAAACGTCATATGTGCCGAGAGGTATATTCGAAACGGTATACGTTGCCGAAGTTTGTCCCTTAGGTACGGTCACGGTTTGACTTTTGATAACAGCGTTGTTTTTCATAACTCTGATCCTGACCGGAACATCCTCGACCGCGGGAGTTTCTCCCACCGAAATTGTGCCGCCGATCGAGAAAACATTTGTCGTGTCCGCTGTGGGCTGGATCTCAAACGATATTGATTTTTCTGTTCCTATGCTCTTATCGGACGCGTCTCTCACATACAGCTTTACGGTGGCGTCTATCGGCTGCTCGCCGTTTGCGGGACGGATGAGGCTCAGCTTGTTTCCGTTAACCGTCGCGAACTCGCTGTCGCTGGCCCACTTAAACTCATATCCGCTCGGCGCGGCGGGGAGGTCTATCTCGTTTACCGTCTGGTTGCTCGTGTCAATATTCGCGGAATTTATCACGCTGTCAACACCGTCATATTTGCTTTTAACTCCGGCGGGGTCCCAATCATCCGAGCCCTTTGTGAAGGTGTAGGGATTGTATCGGAGCATTGTCCACTCGTCAAGCAGCTGTCCGCGGCGCTTTGAAACATCTACGGCCTTGCCGGAATTATCGACGCTGCCGTACTCGTAAAACCTTGCTTCCTCGGGCTTGTTGCCGCTCATATCGGTCCAGCCGGTGCTTGAGATCAAATACGGATCACCGTTTGAGCCTTTGGCCGCGTTTCCGATTTTGGTGTTGATATATGCCGCGGCGGGTCCCGGAGGCGCGCCCCACGGTCTGCCCATATTTCCGGGCTGAGCCGCGCTTGAGCCGGTGACATAGCAGTTATTGAACAAATAGCCTTCGGACTCTTTGGTATTGCTGGGAGCCGTTACAGTGGCGGATTCGCCGTTTCCGCCCGCGTTGACATAAAGCTCGCAGTTATCGAACACGGCTGTCGCGCTGCCGCAGATATAGTCGGTTGTACCGCCGAGCTTGCAGTTCTTGAAGTACATTCTTCCGCTGTTTATACCTATCGTGTCCTGGGTCGATATGATCTCGCAGTTTAAGAACACAGCCTTATCCGCCGAGCAGTGAAGCGCGGCGCAGCGCTCTCTGGGACTGCCTGTAACGTCTTTATATGTTATATTGTCGCGGGACTGCAAATACGCGTTTATCTCGTCATCGCTCTTGCCCGCCGCTTTCTGCTCATTTATCCATTCCACTCTGTGGAAATTTCCATTGTTTGTGTCCGGATCAACGCCCGTAATATCGGTGAGCTCTTCCTCGGTATAGTATCTGTTGTATGAATTTTCCAGTATTAAATTCTCGGCTGTAAATCCTGTCGCGGTCTTGTCGACTTTAAGCGCCGGGCCCCAGTCCTTCGGGCCGTAACTCTTGCCGTCACCTATCGCTTGCGGATCATAGTAACCGCTTTCATTACAGCTGTCATAAAGCGAGCCCAATCCGTAGTACCATGTCAAAAGCGCGTCTCCCTCGCTGCCCGCCTTTTTGCGCAGAGTTATGTATGGCGTTTTTACAACGATCTGCTCACGATATGTGCCGGGAGCTATGTCGATATATACTCTGTCAGCCTCCGATTTGGGGTCTTTTGCCGCGGCCGCGGCTACCGCCTCGGATATGGTGTTGTATTTCGTGTCGCCTATATAAGCTCCTTTGCCCGACGGGTCCGCGGTCGGAGCCGCGGTTGGAGCCAACGTCGGATTGGTTGTTGGCGCAAGAGTCGGCGCAAGGGTCGGATTTGCCGTCGGAGCAGTTGTGGGCGCCGCTGTCGGAGCGGTTGTAGGAGTCGAGGCAGGAACATCAGTTTCTACCTCGTATACCGCGCTTTTCGGTTCGATCGTGTCGGTGCCGTCCCATACGTAAAGCTTTACTTTGCCGCTCGAGGGCTTTTTGAAGTCGAGGTTCTTAATGTCAGCGCCCTCTATGTCGTATACCGCCGAGTCGAGCATTACTTTTTCGTCGCTCTCGTCATATACGCCGACCATCAGCTTGGCCTTGGGGCTCGTCTCGGTTCCGTTGTAACTGAGGCTTACGCCGAGAGTGCCGTCCGCGCCGTATGACGCGCTTGTGATCTCGTAGTCGTAGTCAGCCGCGGGCGGGAATGTCGGATCTCCCTCGTAGTCGGGGTTCGGGCGCTTGTAGTCATACATGAAGTTGCCCACATTGCAGAGGTAGCTTTGGCCCGCCTTGTACGGAACACCCTTTCCTACGATATACAGATCATGGGTTCCGGTCACGTTATCAATATTTTTAAGCTCGATCTTGGCCACTCCCGCTGACTTCACCGCGGCCGTGCCTATCTCGGTGCCGTCTTTGCTGTCAAGCCTTATGGATATGGTGGGATTTGAGTCGTAGAATCTGCTAATCACCAAAGACGCGGACGTGATTCCCGTCAGGTCAACGTCCTTCAGGCGATAACCGACCTCAACTCCGTCACGGTTGTACATCCAGCCCACAACGGTTCCGCTGAGCTTGGGAGCCGAGCCGCCGTCGCTCGCGAAGAAACTGTCGGCCGAGGCTGCGGGAACGCTGATTGTGCCCTGCAAGTACTTGGGCGCCTGCTTCTCAAAATGCGTCACGGTGTATGTCTCACCCGCTTTGCCTGCGATCGTGGCTATGTTTGTGTCGGGGTCAAACGAGAAATTAACGTTGTTTCCGGCCGAGTCGACGATGGTCGCCTTGCCGAGGTTGATCTCGCGGACCTTGATGTCTCCGTCGTTTACGGCTTTGAGCGAGAGCGCGCTTATCTCTCCGTCCTTCCAGGAAGCCGAGACCTCGGCGTTCTCTCTGGTCTTAAGACCTCTGAAGCTTCCGCTCTTCCAAGACGACGGTATCGCGGGGATAATGTCTATCGCTCCGTCGTGGCTCTGGAGCACCATCTCTATAATGCCCGACGTCGCGCCGTAGTTTCCGTCGATCTGGAAGTTGGGGTGCTGGTCGAACAGATTGGGCGAGGTCCTGGTGGTGAACAGCTGCTCGAGCATTGTCGAGGCCGCGTCGCCGTCCAGCGCTCTGGCGTTCAGGTTAATTCTCCAGGCGAGTCCCCAGCCCTGGCCGCTGCCGGTGCTTCTGGCGGCTACCGAATTCTGATACGCAGTGAATATCGCCTGCTCATCGGGATCGTCGCTGTAGGCGCTCAGATGCGTGCCGGGGAATATCTCCCAAAGGTGCGAGCAGTGTCTGTGATTTGTGGTGTTGCTAGCGCCATGGTCGTATACATTTATCGTCTCGTTTTTAAACGGATCGGTAACCGTCCATTGACCGCTGTCTCTCTTTGAAATATCAAAGCTTACGTCGCCGCGTACCCACTCGCTTATGAGACCCGCTTTGTCGATAACGTTGGGAGCGACTTTGCCCTTTTCGTCGGCGAGATAGCTTGAGGGCATCTGCTCTTTGATCTTAGCCAGCAGATCGGCGTTCTCCTGCTCTTTGCCCAATATCTTGCTCGCCTGCTGAACCATGTCATAGAGGTTTCTCACAAGCTGGGTGTCCATCGCGGGGCCGGGCTGAACGCCGCCCTGCTCGGGTGAGCACGACGCGGCCGTGATAAGATAGCCGGTCTTGGGGTCAACAACCAGGAACTGCGTGAAGAACTTGGCCGCGCCCACCATATAGGGATATACCTCGGCGAGATAACTTTCGTCCTTGTTGAATTTGTAGTACTGCCAAGCGTGGTCGAGCAGCCATGCTCCGCCTGTGGGCCA
>CANQLT010000030.1 GCA_947624775.1 uncultured Monoglobus sp. | reverse complement strand
CCGTCCACATACAGGATGTGGCCGTTGACGGCGTCGGACGCCTTTGATGCCAGGAACACCGCGGGGCCGCCCAGCTCGTCGGGGTTGAGCCATCTGCCCGCCGGGGTTCTGCCGCAGATAAACTGGTCAAACGGATGACGCGAACCGTCGGGCTGCTTCTCGCGCAGAGGCGCGGTTTGAGGCGTGGCGATATATCCGGGGCCTATGCCGTTGCACTGGATATTCTTGTCGCCGTACTCGGAGCAGATATTTCTGGTGAGCATCTTGAGACCGCCCTTTGCCGCGGCGTAAGCCGAAACAGTCTCGCGGCCCAGCTCGGACATCATCGAGCAGATGTTGATGATCTTGCCGCCGCCCTTCTCTATCATAGAGGGGATAACGGCCTTTGAAACGATAAAGGGTGCGTTGAGGTCAACGTCGATAACCTGTCTGAATTCCTCGGCGGTCATGTCGCACATCGGTATGCGCTTGATGATTCCCGCGTTGTTAACAAGGATATCAATAACTCCTACCTCCGCCTCTATCTTCTTTACCATTTCCTGAACGGCAGGCTCGTTCGTTACGTCGCAAACATAACCGTGAGCGTCAATGCCGTCGGCCTCGTACGACGCGAGACCCTTGTCCACAAACTCTTGCTTGATGTCACAGAAAACAATTTTCGCGCCGACAGACGCCATAGCCTTGGCTATGCCGTAGCCGATACCGTACGATGCGCCGGTGATCAGAGCGACTTTGCCTTCGAGTGAAAACATTTCAATGCCCATTTTAAAAACCTCCTGTTTAATATTTTTGCGTGTTTTTTAGTTTACACAGCTTTATAGTCAAATTATAACATAACGGTTTTTTATTGTCAAACAAATTATGCAAAATTTACAAAATTATTTTGCGAGGTCTATAAAGCGGCGGAGGTCGGCCTCGCCGAAGGTGTATTTTCTGTCGCAGAAGTGGCACCAGATCTCGGCCTCGCCCGTGTCGTTCAGTATCTCGCTTATCTGCTCCTTGCCGAGCGATATTATCGCGCGCTCCATACGCTCTTTGGAGCAGTCGCAGTTATAGCCGATGTCGGTCGTCTCAAGTATCTCGACGTCAAAGCCGAGCATGACGTATTTTATGACTTCCTCGGGCGTCATGCCGCGCTCGAACATCTCGGTCAGGGTCATGATGCCGCCGATCGAGTTTTCGAGCATAGTCAGCGCCTCGTCGTCACATTCGGGCATGACCTGGATTATAAAGCCGCCCGCGCCCTTGACCGAATAGTCGGTGTCCACCAGCACTCCGAGGGCCACCACGCTCGGTGTCTGCTCGGACTGCATGAAATAATACGCGATGTCGTCGCCCACCTCGCCCGTCTGTATCGGCACCTGTCCAATGTAGGGCTCGCGCATTTTGAGGTCTTTGATAACGCCGAGCACGCCGTTTCCCACAGCGCCGCCCACGTCGAGCTTGCCCTTTGAATTGAGCGGTATGTCGACCCTCGGGTTTGCGCAGTAGCCCTTGACGTTGCCCTCGGAATCCGAGACCGAGACCATCATGCCGAGCGGGCCGTCGCCCTTCATCTGGAGCGTCAGCGAGGGCTTGTCTCCCTTAAGCATGGCGCCCATCATGACGCCCGCGGTCATAAGGCGGCCGAGAGCCGCGCA
This sequence comes from uncultured Monoglobus sp., assembly GCA_947624775.1. Classification (GTDB taxonomy): domain Bacteria; phylum Bacillota; class Clostridia; order Monoglobales; family Monoglobaceae; genus Monoglobus. The sequence continues at coordinate 21,918 of CANQLT010000030.1, read as the reverse complement.
GCACACAGGCGAGAGCTTGTGATACCTCTGCGCCGTGTTGACGATCCCGCGCGTGTCCGCCGCGTAGATCCTGAAATATCCGTCCTTCGTGACGGCTTTTACAAGTTTGTCCATTTTGTTTTTATCCTTTCGCTCCAGCTTTTGAAAACGGTGCCGATGTCGTGTCCCAGATCTTTGAAAAACGTGTCTTTTGACGGCTTTACAAGGTCTATGTCGTCGGTGGCGATCAGGTTAAAATTGCCGTAGTTTTCGCCGTTGACCGTGACACTGCCCGTTCCCACAGCGTCGCCCGCGTGCATCGGCAAATGTGCCTCGTCGCTAACCTCGGTTTTTACTTCTATTTTATCCTCGTCGCAGACGGGGAAGGTGTAGGTCTTGTCGGGGACAATGCCGCTGTAGCCGAAAATTCCCTTGCCTACGGTTATTTTATCGACGACCGTTTCGGTCGAGGTCAGGTCCTCGATATGATATTTTTCGAACATCTCGTTTTGGAGATTCGTGTGGTCGTTCCAATCGTCCTGATCGTTGAGGGTCACACATATAAGCGTCATGCCGTCTCTTGTGACCGCGGTTACGAGGCACCTGCCCGCCGCGTTGGTGTAGCCCGTCTTGACGCCCACGCAGCCGTCCAGCACGCCGAGCAGCTTGTTGTGGTTCACCATGTCGCGGTTATAGTCCTTGCCCTCCCACGGCACCGACTTTTCCTTTGTGGCGCAGACCTGAGCGAATGTCGGGTCCTTGAGCGCCTCGGCGGTTATTATCGCCAGCTCGTGCGCGGTGGTGTAGTGCGTGTCGGACGGCAGACCGTTGGGGTTGTCGAAATGCGTGTGCGTGAGGCCCATGTCGTTTGTCGCGGTCTCGTTCATCATCTGCACAAAGCGGTCAACGTTTCCGCCGATCGCCTCTGCTATCGCGACTGCCGCGTCGTTGCCCGACTGGAGCATGAGGCCGTACAGCAGGTTTTCCATTGTTATGTGCTCGCCCTTTTCGAGATACATGCCCGAACCCTCGACGCCCGAGGCGTTCTCGCTGACCTCTACAACGTCGCTGAGCGTGCCGTATTTTGAGGTGAGGTAGCCCGTCATGATCTTGGTCGTGCTCGCCATTGGCAGCTCCCAGTCGGGATTTTTGGCGTACAGCACTCTGCCCGAACTCTGCTCTATCACGACCGCGGCCTTGGCGCTGTTGTCCGCCGCGAACGCGGGCGCCGCCGTATTAAGCGCGAGCATAAGCGCAAAAACGGCGCAAAGGACGAATTTTTGCAGTTTCATTTGTTTCATCTCCGTTTGTTGGTTCTCATTAAATATATTCGGTAGTTATGGAAATATTCGGATAACTCCCCCTCAGTCGCTCCGCGACAGCTCCCCCTCCTTCGGAAGGGGAGCCTTCCAAGCTTGCCTCCCCTGCCGTAAGGTGGGGGAGGGGGGACCGCTTGCGGTGGTAGGGGCCACCCCCTCAGTCAGCTTCGCTGACAGCTCCCCTCCTTCGGAAGGGGAGCCGGGACGTCGAGGGCGAGCCGTCCCCTGCGAACGCGGGGAATATGCGAATGAATTTCGCCAAATCAACTCCGCGTAATCACTATTCGCTAATTACTAATCACTACGTTTACTCCACATCGTGGGAGACAGCGGCTTCTAGGATGTTGTCGTAGGCCCAGAAGTCGGGCTGAATATCCCGGAACGGGTTCTGTTTCGGGACTTGGCACACGGGGTACCTGCCCAATATCCTGTTCATCATCATAACGACCGACGAGCGCAGCATGTCCTCGTTGGGGTGGAACTCTCCGTTCTCGTCGCCGCCGACGTAGCCCGCGTCGCGCAGGGCCGCTATATATCCGTCAGCCATGTGACCGCTGCAGTCGGCGAACCCGCTCTCGCCTCCGGGCTGCAGGCCCAGGTAACGGCACGCGAGTATCGCGAACTCGGCCTTTGTCATATTGTCGTCGGGCCTGTAGGCGCCGAACACGTCTCCGGTTATAAAGCCCACCGTGTTGAGATACGCCACGTAGTTATAGTACCATGCCCAGGTCGGAACGTCGCTCAGGCTCGTTTGGTAAACTGTGTTCGGGTCAAAGCCGTCGCTGAGCTTTGCCAGCATGGTGGCGGCCTCGGCTCTGGTTATCGTGCCCGAGGGCCTGAACGTGCCGTCCTCGTAGCCCGTGATATAGGCGTCGTCGTGGGTCCTTGCGGTCGCGTCCGAGCTTCTCGGCGTCAGGCCGCACTGCTCCGCGATCGCCTCGGCGTCAGCTTTGGCAAGGTTCCTGAGCGCCACGTCGTTGTTATAGTAGATCAAATCGTCGTAGCATGTGAGATAGCAATGGTCGATCGAGACGGCCGGGATCCCGCGGAACGCGCACTCCCGCATGAGCGCGGAAAAATCGGCGAGCCGCTGCCCATCTGTCCACATGTTGCCCGTGGCCGACTGCTTGTATCCGACGCCCGCCGAGATGTCGATACCGAGCTTTGACAGGCGGTCGAGTATCGCCGCGGCCAATTCGGGTCTGCTGTACTCCCAAAGCGAGGACACGGTGGCAGAGGCGCCGTGGGCAGACCTGTCGTCGGACGAGTTGAAGTGCAGGCTTATCACAATGTCGCCTCCCACTCTCTCGGCATACTCGGCGCGCTCCACGCTTGTCATGTGGTAGTCGGCGTATCTCGTCATGTTTATCGACGCGCCCTTGTATTTTCTGAGCTCGTACTGAAGATACCGCGCGAGTTTGAACGTCAGCGCTTTCTCCTGAAACTCAAGGCCGCCGACCGAGGTCGCGCCGTAGTCGGTGCCGCCGTGGCCCGGGTCGATAACTATGTTGACCTGCTCCGCGTACGCTGTGCCGCAATGTATCGCGGGAATTACGGTTATCAAAACAGCGATTGACAGCATAACCGCCGCCAATCTCTTTAAATTATTTCGCAAAATTACAACTCCTAATATATTATGTCGTTAGTCGGCGCTGAAGTCATAGCCGCCGAAGTGACTGTCGTAGCCGTCGGTGTTTTCCTCCTCGTAGGCTTCGGCTCCCTCCGCCTCCTCGGGCTCATCCTCTCTCGGCTCGGCGTCGACCCGGACATCGGAATTTCCCCTGACGCCCGCCACAAACTCGCTCACCTTGTCGATGGCCGTGGGCACCGCGTCGATTATCCTGTCATAAATGCTGTTCTGCTCGCTGACGGGCACCATTCTGATCTTGCCGTTGCCGACGATCAAAAAGCCCACCGGAGTGAGCGACAGACCGCCGCCCGTGCCGCCGCCGAACATGTTGCTCGGGTCCTCGCCGTCGCTTAACAGCTTTTTGTTTTTGGGGAACTCGGAGCCGCCGACCCCAAAGCCCAGCGCCACCTTTGATATCGGCATTATAACCGAGCCGTCGGGCGTGTTTATGGGCGCCCCCACGATGGCGTTAACATCAATCATCTCTCTCAGGCCCTGCAGCGCGGAGCCCATCAATCCCTCAATCGGGTGCTTGTCCGAAATTTCCGACATTACCAACACTTCCTTTCAGTTTTATGCGGTTGATTATAAATCTCGCGAGCGCCGCCACAGCGCTGTGAAGCGCGTGCGCCGCCCTTGTTTTAATTATACTTCCCAATTCAAACTCAAAACATGAGTTAACATAGTCCGGGTCAAGATACAGCACAAGGCCCGTCTTTGTGTTAAAATAGCTTCTTATAAACGCGTTGAGGCTGCCCGCCGCGGCGTGGGCCGCTCCGTAGGCCATGCCCGTTTTGTCGGGCGCACCCGTGCCGAACCTGATGTAAAGGTCAAGCCTTGACACGCGTATCTTGCGGCTCATGTGCCTGAGGAAAACCGCGAGAGCCGAGGTCCCGTGCTTTATCAGGTCCTTGTACTCGGTGAGCGTGTTTTCTATATACTCAAAGTCAAACCAGCGCGCGTCGCTGTCCCACGCGGGGCCGAGCTTTCGCTTGATAAAGCCCTGTGAATCGCTATCCGTTTTTTGCGGCTCGGGTTCGGAGCTTTCGGCTTTGCTCTCGCTCGCCTTGCTCTTTTTGGACTTCTTCGCTTTTTTGGGCTTGCTCTTTTTAGGCTCCTTCGGCTCGGTCGGGAACACAAAGTCATGCTTTATAAACCCGAACATACTCGCGGTTATGACCGTTTTTCTGCCGTTTGACGCTATCTCAAAGGTGACGGTAGACCACAGCGGGAGCGCGATAACAAAAGCGATAATTCCGATTATTATCAGCGCGGCCATTGTCAAACCTCCCCATTATTATTCCTGTGATCCTGTCTCATCCTCGGGCTCCCTGACCTCCTCGATATCGGGGCTGTCGGGGTCTCCCGCGGGCGCCTCGTCCTCGGGCACCGCAAGCGCGTCGAATTCGGGAAGGTCGCTTATGCTCTCGATCCCGAAGGTCTGCAAAAATTTCTTTGTAGTGCCGAACAGTATCGGCCGTCCGGGCGCGTCGCTTAAGCGTCCGACCTCGGCGATAAAGCCGCGCTCGATCAGGCGGTTGACGATATAATCGCAGTTGACGCCCCTGACACGCTCGATCGCCGAGCGGGTGACGGGCTGCTTGTACGCGATGATCGCCAGCACCTCTATAGCCGCGTTTGAAAGCTGGAGCTTGCGCCCCGGCTTCATCAGCATCGACACGTATTCCTTATACTCGCCGCGGGTGCACATTCTGTACGAGTTCTCAAGCCTGATTATGTGCAGGCCGCGCCTCTCGTAGTTATACTCGTCCATCATGGTTTTGATTATGCCCTTGAGCGTTTTTTTGTCAACGTCCACGATGTCGGCGATCGTGTCGAGCTCCACCGCCTCGCCCGCGGCGAACAGCAGCGCCTCGATTATCGCCTTTACCTCATTTAACTCCATATGTATTGCCTTCCGTATCTTATTTATCTTTTATTCCTCTATGCCGCTGAGGTCGAGCTCGCCCTCGCCTCCGGGAGTGACTATCGGGTTCGAGATGTCGCCGCTCTCGTCGTACTCGATTTTCAGGCGGTTCATCTTCACCATCTCAAGCACCGCCAAAAACGACGCCACGGCCTCGGGCTTTGACTTCGCGTCGACAAACAGCTCCTTGAAAAACAGCTTTGTGCGGCGCCTGAGCTTGTCCCACAGGCGACGCACCCTTGAACGCACCGAGACCTTCTCATGCCCCACAATGCCCTCAAACGACCGTCTCGGCGGAGGGAGGCGGCGCTCCATGCGCGTGTACGCGGTCTTGTAGGCCAGCACCAGATTTTCGGGCGTCAGCTTAGAGTAGTTCCACTCGGCGGGCGGGCGCTCGATCTTGTCGGGCTGCTTAAAGAAAAACGAATCGCCGATGTTCTTGCGCTCGTCGAGCCATGCGGCCGCGGCCTTGATTTTTCTGTATTCCTCAAGGCGGCGCACAAGCTCTTCCCTCGGGTCCTCTTCCTCGTCCTCCTCGGGCTTGGGCAAAAGCATTCTCGACTTGATTTGCAGCAGCGTCGCCGCAAGCACCAGAAACTCGCTGGATATTTCGAGATTATACTCCTTAATCTGCTGCATAACGTCAAAATACTGACTCACGATCAGATTTATCGGTATGTCGTAAATGCTGACCTTGTTCTTTTTTATAAGCGCGAGCAGCAGGTCCAGCGGACCCTCAAAGTCAAGGACCTTGAAGCTTAACTTCTCCATACAAAACCACTTTCTTTATTATAGTTCCTACACAAACAGCTTTATTATCATATCATAAAGCCCGATCAGGCCCGATTCGCAAAAGCTCAGAAATCTGTTGAACACACCGAAGTTCATCAGCAGTATCAGTATTATAAATCCGTATCTCTCGTACTGCATGTACTTAAAATACAAATCGGTCGGCAGTACTGCGCTCAGGACCTTGGAGCCGTCGAGCGGCGGTATCGGTATCAGGTTGAATATGCCGAGGCCCAGGTTCAAATACACCATATATATGAAAAACGTGTAGGCGAGCGACGCCAGATCAAAGCCGACGCCCGCGGATTTGAACGTCATCGAGCCGAGCACGCACACTCCGATCTCGGCGATAAACGCCAGGATAAAGTTGGTGAGCGGCCCCGCCAGCGAGGTCAGCACCATGCCCGACTTTTGGTTCTTGAAATTATACGGATTGACCGGCACGGGTTTCGCCCAGCCGAAGCCGAATATCAGCAGACACAGGCCGCCGATCGGGTCTATGTGGTGCAGGGGGTTGAGGCTGAGCCTGCCGCGGCTCTGAGCCGTTCTGTCGCCCATGGCGTAGGCCGCGAGGCCGTGACCCACCTCGTGGATAGTCAGCGACAGCAGGACGCAAAGCAGCGTTATCAGGATCATCAGCAGCTTTTCGCCCGCGCCCATTCCCGAATTTCTGAGAATACTTAACAGCATATTATATCACCGCTCCTATTATATAGCGTAAATTTTACAGGTCGTTTAATATCAGGTCGTCATAGCTCTCGCGCTTTACGGCGAGCTTTGCTTCGCCGCCAGAGACCATCACGATAGGCGGCCGCGGAATCCTGTTGTAGTTGCTGGCCATCGAATAGTTGTACGCGCCCGTCGCCAGCACGGCGATCAGGTCGCCCGCCTTGATCTCGGGCAGCCTCGCGCCGTCTATCAGTATATCTCCCGATTCGCAGCACTTGCCCGCGATAGTGGCTACCATAGTCTTTTCGGCGTTCGGGTCATGCACGCGCGCCGCCTCGTACTCGCTCTGATAGAGTATGTACCTCGGGTTGTCGCCCATGCCGCCGTCCACCGATATATAGGTCCTGATCCCCGGTATCTCCTTGACGGTTCCCACGGTGTAGACCGTCAGGCCCGCCTCGGCCACGATTGAGCGGCCCGGCTCCATAACGATATAGGGCAGCTTGACGCCGCGGCTCTCGGATATGCCGCGCACGACCTTCGCCACCGCGCATATGTATTTGTCGTAGTCGATAGGCGTGTCGCTCTCGGTGTATTTTATGCCGTAGCCGCCGCCTAAATTCAGGCGGTCCATAACGATGCCGTGCTTATCCTTCATATCGGCGATAAAGTTCATCATCTTCTCGGCGGCCAGCTCGAACGGCGCAAGCTCGAATATCTGCGAGCCGATGTGGCAGTGCACGCCGACCACGTTGATGTTCGGCATAGCGGCGGCCTTTACCACGATATCCTCGGCCTCGCCCGTCTCAAGCGCGACGCCGAACTTTGAATCTATCTGTCCCGTCTGCACAAAGCTGTGGGTATGCGCGTCGATACCGGGCTTTATCCTGAACATAACGTCCGCCGTTTTGCCCATATCGCCCGCGAATCTGCTCAGCGTCTCAAGCTCGAATATATTATCGACAACGATCGTGCCCACTCCCTCGCGGAGCGCCATCTTTATTTCGTCATCGGTCTTGTTGTTGCCGTGAAAATATATGCGCTCGGCGGGGAAGCCCGCTTTGATAGCGGTGTAAAGCTCTCCGCCTGACACCACATCAACGCCCATGCCTTCTTCCCGCATAATACAGTACATATACTTGCACGAGAGCGCCTTACTGGCGTAAAGCACCAAGCCTTTACCGTCGTAATACTCCTTCATAGCGCCCGTGTAGACGCGGCAATTTTTGCGTATCTCATTTTCGTCCATTATATAAGCGGGCGTTCCGTATTTCGCGGCCACCTCGGCGATATCGCAGCCGCCCATACTGAGATTGCCATTCTCGTTCACGGTCAAACATTTCATCACAAAGCTGTTGTTCACGTAAAATTTCCTCCTGAATTTATCATTTGTTTGGTAATTCGGGCGCAATTCACCCGGGCGCACATAGCGCACCGTATAATATTTTACCATAAAGCCGTTTCTTTGTCAACAAAAGATATCCGATTTTAGGTATATAGGCAAACCCAACGCTTAGAGGCGGTTTTAAAGCGTCCGCATTTATTTCCGTTTATGTTTCGTTTCCCGTTACAATACATTCATTTCAAAGAATAATCCGCAAGCTGGCGTCATATTATTTACTCAGGAGGTGACGTAAATGAAAATTTGGTTTGTCGGCAGGCGCCTCGGAGCCGCGCTCGGCGTTATAGCGGTCCTGTTCTTCGCCTTGGCGCTCACGGGCTGGGTCTCGGGCAGGAACGCCGCGATAACCACAGCCGCCGCGGGAGAGCGCGACCTGCCGATATACTGCGTCCAAAAGGACGAAAATGACAAAAAACTTTCAATCAGCTTTGATGCAGCTTGGGGCAATGAAGATACACAGAATCTGATAGACATACTCAAAGAGAGAAATATAAGGACGACGTTTTTTGTGGTCGGGGAGTGGGTAGACAAATATCCCGAATCGGTCAAGGCTCTCTCCGACGCGGGACACGAGGTCATGAACCACTCGGCGGACCACCCGCACATGACGCAGATCTCAATTGAAGATATGAAAAAGCAGCTGAACAACTGCGGCGACAAGATCGAGGCGATAACGGGACGAAAACCCGACCTGTTCCGACCGCCATACGGCGACTACAACAACGACGTCGTGGGCACAGCCAGGGAGTGCGGGTACTACACAATACAGTGGAGCATTGACAGCCTCGACTGGAAGGACCTGTCGGCCGATGAGATATATAACAGGGTCGTGCCAAAAGCCGAGCCCGGAGCAATCATACTGTTTCACAACGCCGCCAAGCACACGCCCGAGGCGCTGCCCAAAATACTCGACGCGCTGATCGAGCAGGGGTACGAGGTCGTGCCGATATCCGAGCTTATCATGCGGGAAAACTACAAGGTGGACCCGAACGGAAAACAATGCAGCGCAAATAATTAAAATCGGAGGTCGCGAGAATGTCGGAAATATCGGAATACGCGTATGATGAAAACAGCTGCTACCGCAGCAATATCGCAAGGCTTTGCGGTGAGGTTATATCGAGCCCCGCGCTTTCACACGAGATATACGGAGAAAAGTACTACAATATAATTCTGGCGGTCCCGAGGCTGAGCGGGAACCGCGACCTGATACCCGTGACGATCTCCGAGCGGCTGTTCTGCGAATATAGGCCCGCGGTCCGCGACGTGATCGCCGTCACAGGACAGTACCGCTCGTACAACAACTATTCGGGCGTCGGCAGCAGGCTTATACTCACGGTGTTCGCCAAGGAGATAGAGTACATCGGGAAATGCGGCGAGGTTCGGCCCGAAGGGAACCCCAACGAGGTCTTTTTGAACGGGTATCTTTGCAAGCGCCCCACCTACCGCACGACGCCATTTAACCGAGAGATCTCGGATATACTGCTGGCGGTCAACCGCTCCTACAAAAAATCCGACTATATCCCCTGCATCGCCTGGGGCAGGAACGCCAAATACCTGAGCGGCCTGTGCGTGGGCGCCAACCTTAAAATATGGGGCAGGATACAGAGCCGCGAATACAAGAAATTCATAAGCGAGAGCGAGACGATAACCAAAACCGCCTACGAGGTCTCGATATCAAAGCTTGAAAATGTGAGCTGTGAATAGCAAAAAGGCGCCCGGAACCCCGAGCGCCGAACTGTTTTAATCCTCTAATATTTGCTGCAAATTGTCAATGACCTTTTGCAGTTTTTCTTTTTCCTTGCCGTCCGGCATATTGACTATGACCTCTGTCAGATCGTCTAATATAAACCGAATAAATCCATTAAACTGTTTATCTGTCATTCCCATAATTAACAGCTCCTTTTTATTTTAAGTTATTTTTGTACCAAACCCGCGATATACGCTTTTATGATCTCTTTGATCTCAGCCGGCGTATAATTGTTTTTCTCACTGTTTGATTCGATTGTGTCTATCAAATCATATGCCATAGCCTTTTTTATTTCCTCGGCTTCTCTGTCCGTCGGCATTGAGTATCATCTCCTTCGCGATATTAATTCGACATGTTTATAATATCATAAACGCGTCAAATAATCAAGTCTTATTTGTTCCATATCGCCCTGATCTTTTCGGCGGTGGAGCCGAAGTTTTCCTCGCTGTTGGTCTCGAGTATCGCGTTTATAACGGGCGAATATTCTTTGGCGTATTTGAACAGATACTCGTAATCATAAACTCCGTCGCCCGCGAGCCTGCCCTCTTTTTTGCCGTCGATGACCTCAAAATCCTTAAAGTGCAGTATGCCTATGCGGTCGCCGTAGAGCGAATACACCTCGTCAACGATCTTGTGCTGCTCGTCGACGTCGTTCATATCCGTGATGTTCACGGGGTCGAATATGACCGTCACGTTGGGCGAGTTTATCTCGTCGAGGAAACGCTTTGTCATTTTGGGGTTCCACATGCTGTGCTTGGTGACCGTCTCAACGCCCACAATGCTGCCAAGCTTTTCGGCGCAGTCTACCAGCTCCCGCATACTGCGCAGGAACCTTTGGTAATTTTCCTCGGTGTGGGTCTCGTCGATATTGTTATAAAAGCCCGTCTCGGTGCCGACCATGTCGCAGCCCAAATACTTCGCGAATTTAAGGTGCGCCTTGAACCACTCAAGCTCGCCTCTGCGCTTATCCTCGTCGGGATTTACGGGGTTTATGTAGCAGCCCAGCACCGACACGCGCACGCCGTGCTTCGCAAGCGTGTCCTTGATATACTTGCCGAGCTCGGGCGTCAGCACGCTGTTTCTCCACTTTATATCCTTAAACGATTTTTTAAGCGCGAGCTGCACGTGCGTCGCTCCCACGCTCTCGAGCGTCTCGGCCAAGGTCTCGATATCCTTCGCCTTGGTGTCGTGGCCCCTCATGCCGAGATTTAATTGATTAAACATATCTCTTTCATCTCCTATCGGTTTTTGTTTCTTTAATTATATCTTAATTTATCGGATTTGTACAGTATTTTTTTGGTTAAAATCACATTTTTTATTGCGAGAGCCAAGTTGCGCTTGTTATATCGCTCAAAATAAGTTAAAATTAGATGAATAAAACTCGGAGGATATTATTATGGATAAGAGGGAATTTTTAAAAAAGGCGGTAAAGCTGGCCGACACTATCATGCGCGAGAATCAGCCTATCATATGCGAGAAGTGGCAGTACGACCGCGGTGTGTGCCTGATGGGCATGGCGGCGGTGTACGAGCTGACGGGCGACGAGAAATATTTTGACTACATAAAGCGCAGCATGGACTATTTTATAAACGAGGACGGAACCATAAACAAATACGACCGCACGCAGTACAACCTCGACCACACCAACAACGGCAAAAACTGTCTCTGGCTCTACAAAAAGACAGGAGCGGAAAAATATCTCAAAGCCGCGGACAGGCTGATAAAGCAGCTGAATGAGCAGCCGCGCACGAAGTCGGGCACATACTGGCACAAGCGTATCTATCCCAATCAGGTCTGGCTCGACGGTCTGTATATGGCCGAGCCGTTTTCGGCGCAGTACGCCGAGATAAGAGGCTTTGATGAGCGGTTCGACGACGTGCTCCATCAGTTCACAAACGCCGAAAGGCTGACCTACGAGCCGCGCTGCGGCCTCAACGTCCACGCCTGCGACGAATCCAAAACCGCGTTCTGGGCCGACAAAAACACCGGAAAGTCGCTCAACGTCTGGGGCAGGGCGCTGGCGTGGTTCACAATGGCGATAGTTGACGCGCTGGACTTTATGCCGAAAAGTCACAACGGCAGAAAAATTCTTGTCGAAATGCTGAACAAGATAATGTCAAATGTGGTTTTATATCAAAGCCGAGAGGGCGGCTGGCGTCAGGTGCTCGACAACTGCCGAGAGGACAACTACCTCGAATCGACCTGCACTATTATGTTCGCCTATACTCTGGCTAAAGGAATAAGGCACAAATACCTTGACGAAAAATATTACCGCCCGCGCCTTGACAGAGCGATCGGCTGCGTATTCGAAAAATTTGTGCGCGAGGACGGAGACTCGCTGTATATCACAGACTGCTGCGCGGTATCGGGCCTCGGCCCTGACGGCAACTTCCGCCGAAACGGAACCCTCGACTACTACTTCAGCGAGCCGATCATAGAAAACGACTGCAAAGCGACAGGCCCTTTCATGAAACTCGCCGCGGAGCTTGAAGAACGCGCAAACAGCGTTTCCGATATTTAAAAATTTTCTTGACTGTTAGGGAACTTTTTGATATAATTATATCCGAAAAGTTCCCTAACAATTTTTTAAAGGAAGTAAGCATAACTATGGAAGATAATAAATTTGAATTATTACAGCAAAAAGCGGACATTCAGGCAAGAATAAGGTTGTTGCCATATAGCGGAACTCCGGAAATAAAAAGCATCAAGGATAAAAAATATTTGTATATCCGCAAGCGTGTTGCCGGGAAATTAACCTCCACTTACGTGGGGGATTACAGTGACGAGTTATATCAGCTTTTGCTGAGAAACGCGAACGAAGAAAAAGCTTTAAACAAACAATTAAGGCAGATAGACAAAAAGTTAGCGAATCTCGGCTATTCGGACGAAGGCCTTGATGCTCGTGTTATGCAAAATCTGGATTTTGCGCGGGCAAATATGAAAATAAATATTTACGATCAAGCCATTTTGGAGGGTGTCGCCACTTCGTTCCCGCAAACGGAAGATATTATCGAAAACGGAACCGTAAACGGTATGTCGTCAAGCGATGTGCAGAAAATATTAAACCTGAAACACGCGTGGGAATTTATTTTGGATAAAGACGTTATTCGATGCGAAACGGATTACGGACTGCTTTGTCATATCGCGAGAATTGTAAATGAAGGCTTTTTCTATAACGGCGGACGAATACGCGGAGTTCCCGTTACAATAGGCGGAAGTTCCTATATACCTCCCCTGCCGATAGAAATTGACGTTATTGAAAAAATAAAGGAAATTACGCAAGGAACATTCGAAACGATCGATACCGCCATAGAGCTTTGCCTGTATTGTATGAAAACGCAAATTTTTATTGACGGTAACAAACGGGCATCGGTCATATTCGCGAATCACCTTTTAATATCCAAAGGACAAGGCTTTCTTGTGATACCCGCGGACAATGTGCCGGAGTTTAAGAAAATGTTAGTCAATTATTACGAGGGGAATGACACGTCAAAAATCAAAGCGTTTATGAAAGAGATCTGCTGGAAAACTTTTTAATTTGCAAATTTGGCGCCTGTTTCAAAGCAAGCAACGAGCGCGCCGCGCGGCTTAAAAAACAGGCGGGGCATTTGGGGCTCCGCCTATTTTGTATAGTTCATTATTTTTTTCATTCTGTGGTTCACGCCCGATTTGGTGAGGGGCGGGTTCAGGCGCTTGCCGAGCTCGCTCAGGCTCAGGTCCTTGTGCTCCAGCCTGAGGCGCGCTATCTCCCGAAGGTCGTCGGGCAGGCTGTCGAGGCCGACTGTGTCTCTTATCTTGTGTATCGCCTTTATCTGCTCGACCGAGGCATTTATCGTGCGCGACAGGTTCGAGGTCTCGCCGTTGGCGTTTCTGTTAACGTCGTTCCTGATCTCCTTTTCGATCTTGATGTTTATAAGCTCCATCTGGGAGCCGCACGCGCCGAGAAACGCCAGAATGTCCTCGATCACCTCGCTGTTTTTCACGTATGCCACGTATTTTTTCTTTCTCGGGGTGAGCTGCATCGGGAAATCAAAATCCTTGAACAGGCGCACAATATCGCCGCACAGCGCCTCATCGGGCGCGGATATTTCAAGAGCGTAGTTCTTGTACGGGTCGCTGACCGCGCCCGCTCCCAGAAACGCGCCCTTTAAAAACTCGCGTTTGCAGCACAGCTTTTTTATATCGCCCGAACGTCGGATCACATCTCCGTCGCCACCCAGCATTTTTAAGTCATACAAAAGCTGCGCGACCCTCACGCTGTCGCGTATCTCGGCTTTGTACTTTCCGTTTTGGTCGCCGCTCTGGCGCACCTCCGCCTCTATCCCGAGCCTGCGCGCGGTCTCCACAAAGCTGCCGATAACGTCGGGATTGTCGCTTTTGAGCTTGATCCCGCTCTTTGATATCTCGGACGCGCCAAGCAGGATCAGGCCCTTAAAGCGGGCACGCACGCAGCACTTGTCCCTCGGCTCGGCGCGGTACAGCTCGCGCTTGATTTTTCTCGAAAATGATGTTTTGCCGCCTTCACGCAAGCCTATCACCTCCGCTTGAATTTCGGACTGTAAAGCAGAACTCCCTCTCCGCTGACTTTTTGGCCCCGCTCGTTTCTGTTTATACTGATTATGTCGATGAGCGCGTCGGCCAGCGCGTATGTGTTGTGGCGCACGTGACCCTCGCTGTCCTCGGTCACCAGATCGCGCTCGATGACCGTTATGTCGGTCGAGCCGAATCGGCTCTTGTCGTACTCCACGGGACAGGCGCCGTCGTCCTTGTATTTTTTGATTATTTCGGGGCTTATCTCGCCCGTGTTCACTATGCAGTAATCCAGAAAATCGTCAAATGTGTGGTCGAGTATGGCGAGCGCGTGGTCAAACGCGGTGTAGCCGTCGGTCTCGCCGGGCTGCGTCATGATGTTGTTTATGTACACGACGGGCGCCTTTGACTTGCGCACCGCGTTTTTAAGGTCCTCGATAACCAGATTCGGCAGCACGCTTGTGTAAAGACTGCCCGGGCCGAGGGTTATCAGATCGGCCTCCTCTATCTCGCGCAGCACCTCGTTCAGCGTCTCGACCGGCAGCAGCCCGCCCGACTTTTTCCTGAGCCTGACTTTTTTGATAGCGCCGTTGCTCTCGCTGACCGAGCGGCCTATCCTGGATTCGCCCACGACTGTGCTGCCGTCCTCCATTGTCGCGATCAGCTCCACGTCCGACGCGGTCACGGGATAGACGCGGCCCGTTATGTTGAGCACCTCGCACACGTTGCGCACCGCCTCGACAAAGTCGCCGCCGAATGTTCCCGTCATCGCGGCCAGAAACAGGTTGCCGAAGCTCTGACCCTTTAGCCGCCCGCTCTCAAAACGGTAGCTCAGCAGCCGCTCCATCACGGGCTCGACCTCGGACAAAGCCAGTATGCAGTTGCGTATGTCGCCGGGAGGCGGTATTTTCAGGTCCTCGCGCAGAACGCCGCTGCCGCCTCCGTCGTCCGCGACGGTCACAACGGCGGTTATATCGTCGGTATAGCGCTTTATGCCGCGCAGCATGGCCGAAAGCCCCGTGCCTCCGCCTATCGACACGATCTTTGGGTTAAACGGCTGAAAGCCGCCGCCGCGCCCGCGCTCAAGATTTTTATATTTCGAAAACTCGGAACCCGACATATTATACACCCTTCTGAATGTCTCTGTGCGTTATCACAACGCTGTTCTCGTCGTCTGACTTTAAGAACTTATACAGCTCCTCGGCCAGCGTCACGCTGCGATGGTGGCCGCCCGTGCAGCCGACCGCTATGACAAGCTGGTTCTTGCCCTCTTTGATATACTCGGGCACGAGAAAATCTATCATCGCCGTCAGCATATTCAAAAACCTGCGGCTCTCGTCAAAGCCCATAACGTAGTCGTGCACGTTGGTCTCAAGTCCCGTGCTGTGCTTGAGCTCGGGAATATAAAACGGATTCGGCAAAAACCTCACGTCAAACACCAAATCGGCGTCGAGCGGTATCCCGTATTTAAATCCGAAGGACATCACGTTTATGATTATCCCTATCCTGTGGCTGTCGGCGAACATCGCCTTTATGCGCGCGCTGAGCTGAGCCGCGGACAGGTCGGTGGTGTCGAGCACATGGTCGGCCATCGCCTTGGCCGCCGCGAGCAGACGGCGCTCCTTTAATATGCCGTCGATTATCCTGCCGCCTCCCGCTCCGGGGTGCAGCCTTCTGGTTTCCTTGTATCTTTTTATCAGCGCCTCGTCGGACGCGTCGAGGAAAAGTATCTCGCGCTGAAGGCCCATTTCGTCAAGCTCGTCGATAGCCTCCGAAAACTCGCCGAACATATCCTTGCCGGCGCGCACGTCGCTCACCACAGCCACGCGCTCCATGCCCTCGCCCGCCTTTGAGCAAATCTCGGCGAACTTGGGGATCAGCTCGGGCGGTATGTTGTCCACGCAGTAATAGCCGACGTCCTCAAGCGCCTTTATCACTCCTGTTTTGCCCGCGCCGCTGAGGCCCGTCACGATCAATAAATTCAAGTTATGTCACCTCCGACTAAAACTCTCCGATAAGTTTTACCTCGGTTTCGAGATTTACGCCGTTTTTTTCAAGCACGGTTTTTTGCACGTGTCGGATCACGTTCATAACGTCCTCCGCCGTCGCTCCGCCGTTGTTTACCACAAAGCCCGAATGTTTTTCCGAAACGGCGGCGCCTCCGCATGAATAGCCTTTAAGCCCCGCATGCTCGATCAGAGCCGCGGCGTAATATCCTTCGGGGCGTTTGAAGGTGCTGCCCGCGCTGGGCTTGTCGATAGGCTGCTTTGAGACGCGCCTCTCGGTAAGCTCCTTTATATCGTCAAGTATCACTCGGACATTTTTGTGCACCAGCTTCATCTCGGCCTCAAGGATAACATAGTCCTTATCGGTGAAAAAGCTGTGTCTGTAGCCGAAATCGCATTTGCCGGCAGGCAGCTCCTTCACATCGCAATTATCGTCGAGGTAGGTCACCTTTGTTATAACGTCCTTCATCTCGCCGCCGTATGCGCCCGCGTTCATGTAGACCGCGCCGCCCAATGAGCCCGGTATGCCCGACGCGAATTCAAGGCCCGAAAGCCCGTTGCGCGCCGCCGAGTTGGCGAGCTTTGACAGCAGCACGCCGCTCTGAGCGGTTATCGTGTTGCCCGAAATATTTATCTCTCCGAGCGCCTTTCCTATCTCGATCACCGCGCCGCGTATGCCCTTGTCGCCCACAAGCAGATTTGAGCCGTTGCCTATGATCCGGTATTTAAACCCCAGCTGCCGAAACAGCTTTATGGCCGCGATAAGCGCGCTTCGGCTCCGCGGCGTCACAAACACATCCGCGGGACCGCCTATCTTGAACGTGGTATGCGCGCTCATCGGCTCGTTTATTCTCACGTTTCCGTCGCCGACAACGCCCTTCGCCATCGCTACAACCGTGTTTATCATCTTTGTCCTCCAATCCAGACGCTATATATTCTTGCCCGACGCGCGCAGAAAATCAATAAATTTCTCCGCGCTCAAATTCATTATCAGTTCCTCGGGAAAATCGATCTCCTCCAGCATTTTGAGGGCGCTTGAGAAATTTCCCACGTCCCACGGGGTGTGAGCGTCCGAGCTGACGACTATCCCGCAGCCGACCTCTTTGCACTTCTCGGCGATTTTTCTGCAGTTCTCGACGCTCTTTTTGGGGCGCACCGAGTATGTGTGGTTGTTTATCTCAATGCACTTTCCCGCGTCTTTGGCCGCGCGCACCACCTTGTCGATATCATAGGGGCAGCGCGAATCGCCGCTGTGGCCCAGGATATCCATATACGGATTTTTGAGCACATTAAGCCATGTTTCGGTGTGGTCTATCATCGCCCTGTCCTCGTAGCACGGCTGGTGTATCGACGCCACAACGACCTGCGCCCTATCGAGCAGGCTCGGCTCCAAGCTGATCTCTCCCCGCCTGCTTAAAACATTCGATTCGCAGCCCTTGAGCAGGCGCACGCCCTCGATATATTCGGGCAGCTCGTGCATCGTGGTAAAGTGCCAGTTATGCGGCGAATCGGGCATCGGCCTTGTGTGGTTCGTCATGCAGACCAATTCGAGGCCCCTCTCGGCCGCGACGCGCATATTTTCCCAGATCGTGCCGAAGGCGTGGTCGCTGCAGTTTGTGTGGGTGTGCGCGTCAACTTTTATATTTATACTCATAATATCATACCGCCTTTATTATCTGTTCTGCTGACTGAACCGGTTCATCTGCTCGGTTATGCGGCGGTTGAGCTCCTCTGCCGCGTTGTAGCCCATTCTTTTCTGCCTGTTGTTCATCGCGGCTACCTCGAATATGACCGCCAGGTTTCGTCCGGGTCTCACCGGGATAGTCAGCGACGGGATATCGAGGCCGAGGATATTGGTGTACTCGTCGACCAGACCCAAACGGTCGTACTGCTTGTTGCGGTCCCAGGTCTCGAGATGGATTATCATGTCGATATTCTCGGAATCCTTGACCGCGCCCATGCCGAATATGTTTTTGACATCAACTATGCCTATGCCGCGGATCTCGATAAAATGCCTGATTATATCGGGCGACACGCCGATCAGGGTCTTTGACGAGACCTTCTTTATCTCAACGGCGTCGTCGGCCACAAGGCGGTGTCCGCGCTTTATGAGCTCGACCGCGGTCTCGCTCTTGCCGACGCCGCTCTCGCCTAAGATTAGCACGCCCTGGCCGTATATCTCGACCAGAACGCCGTGACGCGTGATCCTCGGCGCCAGCTCAAAGCTCAGATAGGCGTTGAGCGTGCTGGTGAAATACGAGGTGGGCTGCGGCGTTCTCAGCACAGGCGTCTCGTACTCCTCGGCCAGCTTCAGCATCTCGGCCGACGCGTTTCCGTTTCTGGTGAGTATCATGGCCGAAATGTGCTTTTCAAAGAGCCGCTTTAAGCTCTTGTACCTGACCTCGGCAGAAAGGCCGGTGAGATACGTGTTTTCCACCATTCCGAGTATCTGTATGCGGCTGGGGTCAAAATAATCAAAAAAGCCCGTTATCTGCAGGCCCGGACGGTTCACGTCCGCGGTCTCTATAAGAATCTCCTTGTCGGGATAGTAAAGCTTTTCGAGCTTCATCTCGCGAATAACCTTTTCAAGAGTGACGGTAAAAATTTCATTCTCCATAGGAATCTACCTCTACTGCAAATTTTTCTGTAAAATATATTATAATTCAAGCTCTGCAGTTTGTCAAGAGTAGGCAGGAGATTGGCTCGTTCCCACCTCATCAGTCTGCTTCGCAGACAGCTTCCCCTCAAGGGGAAGCCTCTCTTGCCTTCCCCTTGAGGGGAAGGTGGCAGGCGCAGCCTGTCGGATGAGGTGTTCTAATCACTATTCGCTAATCACTAACCACTACGTTCCCACATTCTTACATTCTTACGTCAAAACAATACTCTTATAAATTTTTGTTTTACTCTTATATATATATATTTGAAAATTATGGATGTTTGGATGTTTTTTTCTTGAAACTAACGTTTTTACGGGCTTTTCTGGGTCTTACACACATGGATTTATGGATGTTTTTTGGATGTTTTTGGATGTTTTTGGATGTTTTGTATGACAAACTATCAAACGCAATTCAGTTTTATGTAGCTTGCCTTTGTGCCGTAACATGTGGTTTGAAAATAAAGCCGTTCATTTTTTGGATTCCTCACCAAAAATCCGTCGCCTGCCCATTCGTTTTTCACGGCCTCGAAGGAATATCCCTCGTTTTTCAGTTCGCGGCAGAGTATCGTTTTGTTGATGAGCACCGCACCCTCGTCGATCTTGCCCCAAATCTCGCGGCTTATGTTGCCCGGCGAGAACATATTGACGTTCGCGGCGATCAGGCCCTCGGTGAACTCCCGCGCCCGTTTCGCGACGCTGACCGCGCTGTCCGACTTCATGAAACGCGCGGCTGTCTCGGCCGATATCGGCTGCTCGTCTTTAAAAAGGTATCGACACGCCAGGCTGTCGCCCGTCAGGATCGCCGCCATTGCCGAGGCCTGTTTGCCCGTGGCGTCGAGGCGGACGAGCTTCCCAAAATACTCGTCGTAGATTTCTTTAGCGGCGCTCGGCTCCTTTTGGTATTCCTCGATGAACCGCCGCCCCGCCGAGCCGTAGTTTTCGGAAAACAGCCCCACCAGCTCCGCAGGGGAGGGAAACACGGGTTTGGCTCCCCTTCCTTTAGGAGGGGGAGCTGTCTGCGAAGCGGACTGAGAGGGAGGGTGTTCGCTGCAGTTGCCCCTTCCACCGCTGTCGCGGTCCCCCTCCCCCACCTCACGGCAGGGGAGGCATATATCCGCGCCCGCATTAACGCATATCACTCGATTAACTGCGCCGCCGCCCGACGACGAGCCCACGCACGGTTCCTCTCCCGTGAACAGAAACGCGCACCGCCATGTCCGCGTCCTGTTGAGGCTTGAGTATGTCATTCTCGCGCGGTCCATGCCCTCGGTGCAGCTCATGATAAGGCGGTCGTAGTTCTCGCGCCTGTTCTTGATTATCTGCAGCTCGTCGCCTCCGAACGGCAGGTTGCGCAAAAATGCCGAGGTGCTGAGCATGGCGTTTGTCGTCATATTCATGGTCTTTGTCATGCCGCCTATCCTCGGGTCGCCCCAGACCGACATCGCCGCCTGCAATGTCAATGTCTTGCCGCAGCCCGTGGGGCCCCAGAGGTGGAAAACGAAAGGCTGGAGATTGAGCGGCTCCAGCAGCGGCGAGGCGAACGACGCGCCCATCATCAGGCGAAACGCGAGGCTCTCGCGGTATTTTGTCATGCCCGTGACCCATTTTTCAAGCGAGCCCTTTTCGCGCACGGGCTCGAGCAGGTGTTTGTTTTCGGCGGCGTTGATGTATGTGGCGGACGCGGATTTGGCTCCCCTTTCTTTAGGAGGGGGAGCTGTCGGCGTAGCCGACTGAGGGGGTGTGTGTTCGCTGCAGTAACCCCTTCCACCGCTGTCGCGGTCCCCCTCCCCCACTCGCGCAGGGGAGGCAAAAGACAGGCTCGCCCCTACGGATTGGGGCGAGGCAGACGCGGCGTACGGCAAAAAGTCGCCTTCGAACCAGCCGAGGCGGGAGGCCGTTTTGCGCTCGGGGATCCTGTCGGGATTCAGGCTTATCACCTCGGCCAGGAATTTAACCAGATTCGCCGCGGTCTCGCTCGTGACCTCGATACCCTTGTCGGCCAGCTGCACTATCTTCACCGCGCTTGATATCTGCGAGCGCGGGCATATCACACTGCGCCACCTGCCGCGGACGCGCGTCTTGAGCTCCACCGAGGCCAGCTCAGTCTCGGGGTCATAAAGCAGCGCGGTCGGCATTATCGGCACTGTCGAGGCCGTCCTCTTGACAAAGGTTCCGCGGCTGTCGATATATTCAAGCCGCACGCCGCTCTCGTCCGCGGTCCACTCGCCGCAGCGCAGCCTCAGCGGCTGACCCTCAAACTCGGTCTCGTTGTCGCCGCTGTTTTCCATTATCTCGGTTATCAGATTTTTAATATAATTTTTATCAGCCATTTTTTTCATCTCCTATTGACTTTTTATTTGCAGGCTTTAATTTCGATTAAATTTATAAGGTACTCTACCTTGTTGAGCTTTTCGACCAGCTCGGCCTTTTTCGAATTAGGCGGCTCGGCGTTCATCGCCTCTCTCAGACGGTGCATTTCGCCGCAAAGCTCGGAGTAGAGTTTTCTTTCCTTTTCGGCCTCCTCGTCGCGCCTGAGCATTTCCCGAAAATGCCGCTTTTTGGCTCTCAGCATGGTGTCGCGCCGCTCGGCGTCGGGTATTTTTTTGTCGAGGCCGAGGCCGAGGGCGCAGTCGATAAACCTCGCCGCCTCGGGTGCGCTCAAGCCCTCGTGCAGCTGCGCCAGCGTTATGATATCGCCGCCCGCGCCGCAGCCGAAGCAGTAAAACAGCTGCTTTTCGGCGTCGATCTTCATGCTGGGCGTCTTGTCGTCGTGCAGCACGCAGCGGCACATTCCGCGCCTGTCGGGCACTCCGCCGAACAGCCGCGCCAGGTCCTCGATCCGCGCCGCCGCCTTCAGCTCGCTGAAATTGAGCATAAAAATATCACTTCCTTTCAATTTAAGTTTAATTGAAAAGAAGTGACAAGTAGTGACAACGTAGTGATTAGTAATTAGTGAATAGCGATTAGGACATCGGCCGTTGGGTCATATTTGTGACATTTTGTATCATCTCATCGCTTATTCCGGCCTTGCGCATGTTCGCTATCATTGCGTCTATGCCCCGCATTTCGCCTTCTTTTATGCCTTCTTTGCGGGCGTCTCTCATCATGGCTTTTTGTATTTGCTCGTCATCGTACAGTGAAAACATTATATCATGCACCTCAACATAGTGATTAGTAATTAGTGAATAGCGATTAGGACATCGGCCGTTGGGTCATATTTGTGACATTTTGTATCATCTCATCGCTTATTCCGGCCTTGCGCAT
>CANQLT010000029.1 GCA_947624775.1 uncultured Monoglobus sp. | reverse complement strand
ACCATATTGCTCCGCGCAGATATGGATGCACTTGCAGTACAGGAAGCGG
The DNA here is from genome assembly GCA_947624775.1 of uncultured Monoglobus sp. Lineage (GTDB taxonomy): Bacteria > Bacillota > Clostridia > Monoglobales > Monoglobaceae > Monoglobus. Next base: position 24,165 of record CANQLT010000029.1, on the reverse strand, counting down.
CGGAAGTCGATTTTAAGAGCAATAACGGCACCATGCATGGCTGCGGTCACGATATGCACACAACCATGCTGCTCGGAGCGGCTAAGTTGCTGCAGCAGCACCGCAATCAATTACATGGCACGGTAAAGCTGTTGTTTCAGGAGGATGAGGAAGGCTTTACTGGGGCAAAGTCGGTGATTCAATCGGGCGTACTTAAAAACCCCAAGGTGGACGCCGCCATGGCGCTGCATGTAAATTCCGGGACGCCAAGCCACATGGTTCTCTGCGGTCTGGATCATTTTATGGCCGGATGTACATTGTTCAGGATAGAGGTTAAGGGAACAGGCTGTCATGGCGCCATGCCGGAAACCGGCGTAGACAGCATAAATATTGCGGTGCATATCTATCTGGCTTTGCAGGAGATAGTTTCACGGGAGGTGGCGGCTCAGGATCCCTGCGTACTTACCATCGGCAAATTTTCCGGCGGTCAGAAACCGAATATTATTCCGGAAACGGTCGTAATGGAGGGCACTATCCGCTACAAGAGCAAAGAAACAGGAGACCGCATCTATGCAAGGATTGGGGAGATTGCAAAAAATGTGGCTCACGCATTCCGTGGAGAGGCGCAGCTTTCAGAGCTGTCCAGCGCTCCGCCGCTTGTAAACAACGACGATATGGTGCGCGAGATGAGTGAATATGTCAAACAGATAATCGATCCGCAGATGGTTATGCTGTTGACGAAGGGTGGTATGGGAAGCGAGGATTTCGCCTCCTTCAGCTATCAGGTGCCAATTGCATACTTTCTGATTGGTGCAGGAACAGAACAGGAAAATTCGCTCTTTGGAAAACCTATGCATAATGAATGTGTAATATTCAACGAGGACATTCTGTCGCAAGGAAGCGCTATACTGGCAATCTGCGCAATTAACTGGCTGAATAATCATTACAAGGATTAATTGCGGTCACTGCCAATATAGCATCACACAGGAATTTTTACTGGCTATGCATCAAAAGTGGTTTGAGACAGAAGGATAGTCATTCCAGCAATTCAATTCTTAACCTACAGAAGTATCTTAAAGTACAAAAGCGAATATTTGAAGAAGCGGCGTAAAAAATAAACTCCCGACTATCAGAATCAAATTCGACTGTCGGGAGCTTAATTTATGCCTTGAATTATGCCTTGATTTCCGTCCCGTCCTTCATGGTGAAGCGGATGTCATCCTTGCCGTAGACTGTCACGAATTCCACCATACCGTGCCAGAAAAAAGTATATTGTGACGAACAACTACAAGAGGCAGCAGGCTTATTACGCCCGCCGCCTCTTTTTTTCATGCTTTCATGTAAAATCCGCACTCGTACCCGTCGGCGTTCAGTTTGAGTCCCGGCAGCCACGGCGGCGTCCTGCCCATCTGTTCGCGCACAGCGTCCGGGGACGCTCCGGAATCAAACTCGATGATAAGCTCATCATGGACGTGGCCGACGATGTCACAGCAGCGTAGCGTTTTCATCCGCAACGGTTCCGTCCCAAATATCGTTTTCAGGATATTCTTGGTGAATTGGCAAAACGGTATTTTCATCAATATACTTGATTTTAAACGCTTTAATACTTTGCAAAAATGTATCACTGTAAGATCCTTTATAAACGTAAAATTCTGTATAATTTTCACATTCATCCATATATGAATCATAACTCATAGCATCTTCATCAATATAAGTTGTGGTTTCCGGCAAGACCATATACTGTATGCCTCCGCATCCCGCGAACGCACGATATTCAATTCGCTCTAATTTTTTTGACATATCAATGCTTGTAAGTTTTCTACATCCTCCAAAAGCGTATGATTTAATGACAGTTACACTATCGGGAATAACTATGCTTTCTATGCTTGAGTGTGCAAACACCGATTCGTTTATTGTTTTAATCCCATTTGGTATTACAACATTACTTAATCCATTACAGTAGCAAAACGCTGAATTTCCTATTGCTATAGCTTTGCTTGGAAATTGAAAATCACATAATTCAGAGGTGTTGTAAAATGCGTAGTCACCAATAATGACCACACTTTGCGGAAGATTGATATTAACTAAGGTTTTGCAGGAGTAAAACGCATAATCCCCTATAGTAGAAACACCGCCGGGCACATCATATATTTGCTCTGTCCTTCCCATTGGAAATAACAATAAGCTACTCTTTCTTTTATTATACAAAACTCCGTCAATACTTGAATATGCGGAATTGGCCCTTTCCCGCGCGAGTGGACAGTGAAAAACACAGAAAAACGGAATGAATCGCACTTATTCGTTATTTTTCTACATTTACGCATTTATTCCACGGTCTGCTTGACAATGAGCCTCTGGCGGCAATGGTGGGGGCGATGCGGCGAAACACCCCAAGGGGCTGTTCGCCCCGACGGAAGCCTACCATACCGCCCAACTCATTGTCAAGCAGCTTTCGCGACATAAACGCTCCGCATCTGTTCCTCATACGCATTTCGTGTTAAATAGCCCATACCTGCATGAGGTCGCGCAGCATTGTAAAAGGCTTATATGTGTTACACATTAAGAATAAGTTCTCCTTGTTGCACAAAAATTTTGACAACATTTTGTGGAGATGTCCAATTTACAAATATGCTAAGCTATGATAGAATACTACTGTCATACATAGACCGACAAATTAAGATTATCAAAATTATTCACAGGTTTGGCAACACAAGAATTTCCTTATCCACCACGATGATAAGTTCGCAAATCATGACTCAAAAATTACGGCTCGTTCCAGAATATTTTTGGAGCATAATTCGACTAAATCACAAAATTCAGTAACCGTACATCTCAAAAACAGGCTAATAAACATTCACTTGAACCGAAATTAATTTAGGAAGCTATCTACACCCATACGCGAAACAATACGTAAAGAGAAGATCGTGCAAGAGGTAAACTGATATTTTTTAAGTTTTACTCGTATCAAATTTAACAAAAAGGATGGATAGTTATGAAAAAACGTATTTGCATTATGCTATGTTTATCTATGATAATTAGCGTTTTTAGCTGGTATAGTTCTTATGCTACTGAGAATGTAGTAGCTGATGAATCTGAGCTTGTTGCGCCACAAATGCCACAGTATGAACCATCTGCTCCCGACACTGCTGTTTCCGAGATGCCAACTGACTTTGAGTTACCGCACAGTACAAACGACCTATTAAACGAAGAAACTGACGAACACAACACAGATGACGAATATAGAGTTATAAAAACTCAGAGCGGTGAGTTTTTGGCAATAGATATTAAGACTCGGGATGTTGAGATTTATGTAACGGACGGTTATGTTCCAATACCGGGTGCTGTGGTTACTCTTAATAATATAGACAAAATCAGTAACGAGCATGGTAAGGTGAAGTTTTACGATGTACCGACTAATGACACCGCATACACCATAGATGTGAATTGTGAATCACTTGGATTTGCTCATGCCGAAATATATTTAGGTAACTTCGATTTTTTGGAGTCAGAAATAGACAAAATATCCGATGTGAATTTTACGATATCTTATTGGAATATCGATATAGAAGAAAGTTATTCTAACATTTCCTTAATTGCGGATGCAAGTGAAGGACAGTGGTCGCAGTCGCTATCAGTATTTCCTGCGTCAGTCTATTCCTATTTTGTTAGCTACGACGGAAAAATATTTGTATTTGACGAATCTATGTTCTACATATACAATGAAAATAATGATATGTGGGCTGAACAAACAAGTCTGAGCGGAACTGTTAAAGGAGCTGTAGAATACAACGGAAACATCTATGTGTTGATTGATAGACGCGCCGGATACTATTGGCACTATTATGTAGATGTATATAATATCTCCAATAAAAGTTGGCAAAAGAGTAAAGTTGATGTTAACTCTCGTTATGACTGTGCTTTTTTGAGACAAATGGCAATTTATATTTTGGTCCCGGTCTAGATTATATTGTTGACGATGAATATGGATATGACACTACAGGCAACAGTACATGTGCAAAATATGATATAAATTCAGATTATTTTGACGACAATATTGCTGATTTTAATGATACAGCCATATCTAGTTCGAAAGGAATGGGATATAATGGGAAGCCATTTTTCCTTTTATTTGATTCAAATCTGTATGAGTTAACGGACGAAGGATTGGAGTTAAAGCGATATTTAGAAGGTGATTCATCATCTGAAAAATACTTTGATGAAAAGTATTATTCCTATGATTATGATGAGTTGAGCGGAACGTTGTACTTCATCGATGCTGGTACACACAAGGTGATAACATATAGCCTCGAAACAGATGAATTAGAAGAATTTGATTTGGATAATGTAGACCCATGGATTCCGTCGGCTGATAAAATAAAATACATTGGTGGTAAGTTATATGTTTTTAATAATAAGCACGACGGAAAATGTACTGTATTCGTTATTTCGATACCGAACGACGGTGATAGTGATGTTAACATTAGCGAAATAGGACAGATTGAACATTCATGTGACATTGTTATGGAATCTAACGGAGTGCTATACGCAATTTCTGCTGATGGAGTAATGTCAAAAATGAGATTAGATGGACCACAAAAGGATTATAGCAAAGTGGCGATAGGCAAGGAACATTCGATATATATCAAGGATGACGTCGCATACACAAAGGGTTATAATACTTATGGTCAATTGGGTACGGGTAGCAACGGTAGCAAAGATAAATATGAGATCGTAGACGGAATTTTCGAAAGGGTTACGAGTGTGGCGGCAGGAGATTATACGTCCTATATAATCACCGAGAATAATAACTTGTATGCATTCGGAAAAAATGACAAGGGGCAGTTAGGCGATGGAACAACACGAAATAGTAGTACACCAAAATTTATCACGAGCAACGTTTTAAAGATTTCTGCCGGAGCAGAGCATGCAGTGATTATGAAAACCGACGGGAAAGCATATGCCTTTGGCTCAAACAATCATAAACAAATTAGTTCATTAGATGTAGAATACTATGCATCACCGCAATATATCAGTAATGCCAATAACGTATCCGCAGGGGCGTATCACACCTTGCTATGTGGAACTTACGGTCTTAAAACTCTTGGTGACAATACCTATGGTCAGTTGGGTCAAATAAACGGACAAAATATAATCATGCCGAATATTGGCGATATAGCCGCCGGAAAAGAGCATTCTGCGATTATATCAAATGGAAAAATACACACTGTTGGCAATAACAATTACGGTCAGCTTGGCATTGCTGAAACCTCAGCCTCAGCATTCACTGACACCAGAGTTTTAGCTGACAACGTGTATGCAGGCACCTATGAAACGGCATATATAAAAAATGGCGTCGTGTATCAATGTGGCTCCAAATCATTGAATTCAATATATGGAACAAAGCAATCGGAGTTTAAAGAGATAAAAAACACGAGAAACATAAAAGATATAGCAAAGAAAAATGAATATACATTGGGTATTGATGCCGACAATAATTTATGGCGTTGGGGTTTGATGACCGATGATATATCAGATAATTATGAAATACCTGCAACGCCGCTTAAAATCCATTACCAAATACCTATAGTTCAAGTTGACGCATACAGAGAACGAACACTTGCTATAAATGAATTTGGTCAGTTGGTATCTTGGGGCGAAGGGTATTACGGTGATGGTTCTGATAAAATGGTAATTCACCCATATCCCATAGTTATTCAGGGCGTGGAAAATCCTATTCAAGTAAGCCGTGGCAAAAACCATAACCTCGTGCTTGACAAAGATGGACATGTATGGGGGTTTGGAAGCAATACAGATTGTCCTATGGGCAATTTAGGTGGAAAAGTAAAAATACCCACTAAGTTAGGCGGAATAGACAATGTAAAAAAAGTTGCCGCAGGCACTGAATTTAGTTTATTTTTAAAAACTGACGGTACTATATGGGGCGTTGGAAAAAACGACAAGTTCCAGTTAGGCCTTGGCGACACAGAAAATCGTAGCAATCCGGTTCAAATTGGAAGTGGTTTTAGCGATATAAATGTTGGTGAGACAAGTGCGATAGCAATCAAAAATGGTGAGATATATACTTGGGGCACAGGAAAAGGTGGTTCATTGGGAAGGGGTCGTAGCGAAAATGCATCATCGATTCCCACAAAGGTAAGTATCACTCTGCTATCAGGGGAACATTTTGTTCAAACGGCGATGAGTGATCGCTTTTGCATTGTCCTTACAAATTTTGGAAATGTATACGCTTGGGGCGATAATGAAGATGGCAGGCTGGGACTCGGCGATCAGATAAAATATGATGCGCCAGTCAAAATAACATCACTAAGCAATATAGTTAAGATTGATTGTTCAAATTTCATCGCGTTTGCAGTTGCTGAAGACGGTGCTATATACAGTTGGGGCAATAGTACAAATAGCTGTCTTGGATACGAAACATCTAACGTGTGTCAAAAGCCAACGGCAATCCCTATAAAAAACAACGCAAAAATTAAAGCAGTATCAACAGGGTATAATTATTCTGTAATTGTAGATACTGATGGCAATTTGTACACTTTTGGAAAAAATCGTAATGGAGCATTAGGAATTTATTCCGAAGAAGCTGTTTTATATAATACCGAAAAAAGTACGACCAATACCGAAATTAGCAGCTCCAATAGCGATGATGCTGTAAGCAGTTCTTTTGCAGCAAAAGCTGGTGAGGAACACGTAATTGCCTTCACAGCACAAAAATCCGGAACATACACGTTTGATTTTAGCAATCTTACGCCTGGAACTACGGCATTGGTATACAGAGATTCAAACTTTACCACGCCATACAAGAAAACAATGAACGGTGGTTCATTGGAAGTTGGAATAGAAAAAAATTCAACAGTATATCTAAAATTTGTGAACACAAGTGGTTTAGCATATAGTGGAAAAATGACTGCGAAAAAAACATCTGATGTTGTCGAGGATAATAAAATGATTTATATGGTTTTATATGATTCGTATTACGGCGAAAACGATGGGTTATGGCCTAGATATTACGGACTTGAAGAGAATGAAAAGTATAAATATAGTGTGAAATTCTTTATAAATTATTTAAGAATATTTAAAGACACTCGTGTTGCTTTTGCAATATCTCTACGAGATTTAGATTTCGATACAGAACCTTTGTCTAATGAAGATATTGGTGAAGATTCTAAGTCGTTATCTTGTTACGAATTGCAAGCCAAAGGACTTCCAGATAAAACCGCAGAAGGATGTCAACGGTACTATAGACAGATAATACATAATATCGTTAGCGCATACAATACACTAGAGTTGCATGAAAAGCCAAATGAATTTCCACAATTATATCTTGGAACACCACATTTTAATGGCTATAATATTGAATATAATGAGTATGGGAATTTTGCAAACATTTATCTAAATAGTGTTGTAAAAATATATAATAAGTTGACAACCGAATATTCAGATGGACTTCCAAACATAAACGAAGAACTTATTACTGGATTGTATTTTGGCCGTGAGAATCCGGAAATTCGCAAGAGCAATGAAGGACCCGAAAGATTGTGTTTACAATATATATCTGATTATATACATTTAAAGAGCAAAAAACTACTCTGGATACCGTATACATTAGGTAAGCCATCTAGTTTGGAATTTATAGGTCAGATAGTTAATCAAGATCAATATTATCCATCAGATGGAAGCGCACAAAGAGCCTACTTTGATATTGTTGCAATACAGCCTGGTCTTTACTTTTATGAAGTTAACAGTGATACAACCGATGAAGAATTTACACAAACATTAACGGATTTGATTTCGTGTATTAGCGATAAAAATAACTCTGTGTATAGTAAAGGGAAAATAGTTGGTGGAGTCAAAATAACAGATACTAAGGTTACATTTCAAATTGAATACGATAATTCCTTGATAACTGGACGTAAAGATAAATCATGTACCTCTATAATTACAGAAAAAGTCAGTAGGTTTTCTATAATTATAAACAATTTTAAGCATTATATATATAATAATGACACGCCAATATGTGTTTATTCAGGAGGACCGAATGAACAAAATTATGATAACTCACCGGGTTCTCCTCAAAACGACTTTAGACACAGCAACAGAAACTATATAACTTTATGGGATGTCGGACACATGAAGAAATATAGTGATTTTTTCGGCAACGCAGGCAATTTGTATTCAACTTACAATGGAGATCTAATTTATGATATAACCAATGGTCTTGTCAATAACATTTGGACTCCGGTTATACAACCTTTTTTCGGTGGACAATTGCAATTTGATACAATAAACAAATTGTTCTAATTTGGTGGAGTATGGTTTCTCCCTACCATCCTGTGATGAGTATCGTGTTTGAAGCCTCAAGTTGTTGTTTAATACAAATTTTAAGTGCTGCACTACAAGCTATAATTTTCATTACTTTTTGTGTCTTGCAGTGTAGCGGAAAGGATTGATTGAAATTATGAAGAAAATTATCTTAATAACACTTTCGGTAATATGCTTAGCACTCATGAATCCGGTTTATGCAGATGATGAAATTTATATCGGAACATACATACAACTCGGCAGATATAATGACGAGCCTATAATTTGGCGTTGTATAGATGTTGACGATGAAAACGGAATCCTAATGCTTAGTGACAAAATATTATGTTACAAACCGTATGATGTAGGAGAGAAAGGTGAATATAACGAATTCGGCTTTCTCATAGATAAAACAAAACACCGTGAAATTGGCGATGGATTTTGGGAAGAGTCAAATATACGTGCATGGCTTAACGCAAAGGAGACCGGTGGTAATATAATATGGCCAAGCGGTTCACCTCCAAGTAGCGTTTGGGGAAATGGTGGAAACAACTTAACTTATGAAAATGAGGACGGTTTTATCTCACCGGGTAATTTCACAGAAAGCGAACTTGATGTGATAAAATCTGTTTCTCAGTGGCAAATACTTACCGCTAAAAATAAGGATTTAAGTACTAACGGAATAAAACAGGTGTTTGAGACAAATGCGTTATATTATGGAAATGGACAAAGTGATGGGTACAACGCCCAATATCCCGATGTCGAAGCTTTGAGTCATATTGAAGGAGCGATGTACAGACTAGCGGATACAATATTTTTGCCTGATGTTAGGCAGATATACAAATTGTGGTCAAATTTCGGGACAGTCGAGGCTTTCCCCACAGAAAAGGCGTTTAACGATGCTGCCTCATACAGCACTGAATTTGAAGAAAGAAAAGCGAACAGATATTGTCTCAGAACCCAATCCGGAAGCGGGATCAAATACGTATATGGCGAAAAGGGTTATGATGCCCATCTTGCTGCCTGTGCATATGGAATTAGACCAGCGTTTTATTTAAACGAAAAAAATATGCAAATACTTTCAGGAAGCGGAATAGAAAGCGATCCCTATTGTGTGGATAGAAAATTTGCGCAGGAGAGTTCCGCGGTATTTGTGAACGGTGAGCAAATTGGCTTTAAGCAAGAGCCGATTACCGAAAATGACCGGATAATCGTTCCGCTAAATGAAATATTTGAAGCCCTCGGAGCTGAAACTTCTTATGACGAAGGCGATGGAGTAATTGTAGCAACCAATGCAGAACAGACGGTCGTAATGCAAGTAGGCAACCCCGAAATGGGAAACGGCGTTGATGTTATATCCCTTGATGTAACACCGAGAATAATCGGAGAACGCATCTACGTTCCATTAAGAGCGATATCGGAATCCTTTGGCTGTGAAGTCACATATATCGATAACCTGAATCGTGTGGTTATTGACAAGCCCAAACTTCCCATGGATTTCGGCGAAGGAATAGGTTGCGAAGATTGGCAGCAGCCGTGGTATAAGAAGCTATACGGAGATTAAATATCGATAACGAAAACTATAATGAACCAATATACATAATTATGGAATTTGAAGTTTTAGGCGGTTCACCAAGTTTAAGTACTATTGCATATAAAACAATAACAGACAAATCGAGTTTAGTTTTAAAATCAGCACCATATATTCAGGATGTGACTGTTCATCAAGGTAGTTCAAATTCTCCCACGTGGAAAGGGATTACTAATTCAGCACCACTGGTTGAAACAAATCTTGTGCACACAATTATGGCTAATATAAATACTGACGCTTATTCGATGCCAGTTATAGTGAATAATACATTTGGTATTTTGGAAACAAATAAATGGGTAACAAATTTGAATCCTCAAAATGATGTTAGCGCGTACAGGCGTATTCCGGAATCAAGTATGTTAGGATTTGATTATTATGATGGATATAATTGGAGGTTTGATACAACAAGAACATCACTTAAAGTACCACCTGATGGATATCCCGAATATGGATTTGTTCCGAATGAGACTCTTCCATTTTTAACAATGCCACCTAGCGATAAAATACCCGAAGGTTATTACACAGGACTTACGAAGCAACAAATTTCTATAAGTCAAGGTAACTATAGTGTAATAAATCGTTATAATATAAAGCTGACAAATTTCACAGATTCAATATGGAAATTCAATTATAAAACAGATTCAAAATCGGGTGTTGTAGTTGGTATAAATGTCGATGGTGATGAAATGCTGTATAGCTGTGCTGGTTCATTTGAAGATGGAGCTGAACATCCAAGATATGTTGGACGCACAATTGAAATTGCATCCAACTCTTCAATCAATATAACTGTTGATATAATATTAACAGCCGGAAATCCGGGATGGATAGAAAATGAATTTTATTTGAGTAAAGTATATTAATACTATTTGGAGGTCGATAAGGTTGAAAAAAACAAAAGGCAAAGGATATAACACAGGATAAAAAGAGTATAGCAAACAGACCACCAGGTGATGGTCAAAGCTAAGCAAAACAGTCAAACGGTAGAAGGTATTACGATGTAACCTTGACGCTGCAAAATATAAATAGCTTCATTAACGGTAACAGCTCTGTGTGTGGGCGGCATATCAGTGCGGCGATAAAGTTCGGCATCATTTTAACAAAAATTTTGAAATGCTGCAATACAGGACATAGTTTCATTATCTTTTGTGCCTTGTAGCGCAGCGGAAGGGAATGGGCATATTAATGAAAAAAATATTTATAACACTAATATCATTATATTTAATTTGCACATCTGCGTTTGCAAATACAGTGGATGATTCGAGTATAGTACATATTAAAGAGTCAAATAACAGTGAAACGTATATAAACGGCAAAATTCATACAGATGTAAGTGATGTTCAGTATGTCGGAAATGGTTATTTAGTAAACAAGCAAAACGAAAATGAAGAGACTGAGCGTTTGTTTACTGAAGACTTCGAAAATTTTAGAAGTGTGTCTGTATTTAACGACAGAGAAAACTATGACCGATACAGCCGTGCGGGATATATGGATGAAATTATATGGGCAGACGGAGTTTACATGGCAAGGTCAAATGTGTATGATAATACAAGCAAAAGTGGAAGATGTCTTGAAAAAGAGGGATATTTATATATACTTGATGAGAATTTTCAATGTTACAAAAAAATTCAATTTGATTGGTATGTCAGAGCAATGTCATATGTTAACGGAATATATTATGTAAAAATATCTAATAGGGCATATTTGTACGAAAATGTATGGGGATTTACAGAAGCAGATATAGTTGAAAAGGTATATTCATCAACAGATTTGGAGAATTGGACAGAAAGAGATGACCTTGAAAACATACCTTTAAATAACGGCACAAATGTTATTACCTTAAAAGATTTGAACATATATACATTCCAAAACGACCAAATCGGGAATAAAATTGTTTATGAGAATGTAATTATTGAAAATCCTTCAATTTCTACAGTATCAGCACAACAAATTCTCAATAAAGTCGGAGAATACTTCTATATTGTAAATAATCAAAAAGACTCGAATGATTGTAATTTGTGGTTGTCAAAAGATGGCGTATACATGACAGGGTTTAATAATATTGCTATTGACTGGAAAAATGGACCGGGAGCAATAGTTCAGTCATCTGATAAAGGGTTTATTGAGAAAAAAGATATAGACAAGTATTTGACGACTGGCAATATATACGTCAGTCTAAATGACAAAATTCTCGGATTCTCCCAGCCACCGGTTATGGAAGATGACAGAACACTTGTTCCAATGCGTTTCCTGTTTGAACAGATGGGTGCGAATGTGAATTGGAATGATGCAACCCACACCGCAACGGCTACGGTTCCGGTTAGTACTGAACAGCAAATCCGCACTTTTGGAATGGAAAACGAAAAAAGTGTTACATTCTCGATTAACAACATAAATGCCACCGTAAACGGTCAAACCGCAACAATGGATGTTCCAGCCCGCCTCATCAACGACCAAACCTTTGTGCCACTGCGCTTCCTCTCGGAAAACTTAGGTTATAACGTCGAATGGGACGAAGCAAACAACACAGTGATAATCACAACTAAATAAGCTTCAAAACTCGGTGCGGTGTATATTCATCGCACTGAGTTCTTTTAGACAATGTCCGATGTATTTCCAACCGTACGCTTCCGCGTGCTTTACCTCGTCCCAGTCTTTTGCTGATTGGTTATAACCGTCCTTCTCTACAATCCCTGCGTATCTGTAGTGAATTGCGTAATCTACTGCTTCTTTTAAAGTGTGTCCTATTGTGGTGTACCTCCTATTTTTTAATCGTGCTGTCATATTACCATAGGTTTTCAGATATATCAAGACAATATAGTACACAATAATTTGAATGAATTATCCGCTAGCCTTAATTAAGTTGCTGAAAAAGAGGCGCGGAATATAGTATCACTCGCAAAATCAAGCTATTCAAGCTCGCTATTCCTGTTTATGAAAACGGCGAGCTTGTTTTTTTGATTTTACAGATGTTTTACAAAACATATTGACAGTTTGGGTGAACGGATATATAATGGGTGCATAATCGTTAAATAGTGCAGAAAAACAGGAAGGAGGACGATTATGGGTGAAGTTTGTTTAGCAATGCGCGGGCAGATGGTACACAGCTGAAGATTGAGAATTAACGTTAAAAATTGATATAGAAAAATGGGAAAGAATATGCTGATATTTTTGGACAGTAATATCATTTGCGCTGATTATAAGATGAAGAGTCCCTCGTTTGAGGTTGCCCAAAAAGTTGGAACCATCGTACTAGGACAAATTGTATGTAAAAAAACGAATAGAAGTAACTTTATGATATTTTATAGTTTCGAAAACTCATAATATTTACAATATGCTGAAAATTGAATTTACAAAACAGCTGAGTTTCTGAAGGTATTTCTTAGTAATTTGTTTTCAAGTGAAAACGATCAACTTCTTAATCGGACATTGCATATCAGCGATATGTTTAAGTAATAACAAAAATTGAAAATTGGTTCAGAAAAAGCGAACGTTAATGCAGAAAATGTTAACATTTAATAAGTGTTCACGATAAAAACCGTCTCTCATATTCAGAAATTACACAAGGTTTAAAGATTCGTTTAGAATGTATGATGTTCAGAGGATATTTGGACTAAAGTTCACAAGAAACTCTGTACTTCTGCGTGAGATGACAGAATAAGGAAACATTGAGCAGGTGTTCGGACACGGAAAAAACAGATATCGTTTTCGACATTATTAGGGTTGAGGCGATGGGATTTTGGACTTATTTACTTGGAGTTAAGTCTTGAGGCGACTGGGAAATCTGTGTTAATTCATATATTATAGTAGGAACAAGCACATAGATATATTCCCGCGTACGAAGGAGCTTGAAAAAACGGCATTTTTGAGGGAAAAACAGCCGTTGGTATATTTCCGCGAACGAACCGGCTGATTTGCCGAAATTCTGACATCAACCCGGAGCAATCGAGGCACGTCGAGACGGTAGTATTGATGTCACGCGTAAAAGGCTGAGCTTCATATCCCTTGATTTTTCGCCGTTTATTTGGTAGAATAATTATGTCAATAAAATATATGAGAGAACCGGGTGATTACTGATGAAGGATTTAATTGATGCGGCTATGGGTAGAACCGAGCCCGATATGATTTTGAAAAAATGCCGCATTGTAAACGTGTTTACGGGCGAAATAGAGAACGGCGATATTGTCGTGAAGGACGGCGTTATCTGCGGTGTCGGCGAATACCGTGGCGAAAATGAGGTCGATTTGAATGGACAGTATGTGCTGCCCGGTCTTATCGACGCGCATATGCACATCGAATCGTCAATGGTAACGCCGCAGGAGTACGCGAGAGCGGCTGTGCCGAAGGGTGTTACCACTGTAATGGCTGATCCTCATGAAATAGCGAACGTATGCGGCGAGACGGGACTGAGATTTATGCGAAAATGCGCCGAAGGATTGCCGCTTGATATTAATTTTATGCTTCCCTCGTGCGTGCCCGCGGCTCCGATGGAGCACTCGGGAGCTGTTCTGTCGGCAGCCGACACGGCGCGGCTCGCTTCGGATTTTTACGGAATAGGCGAGATGATGAATTATCCCGGCATCGTAAACGCGGACGCGGAAACGCTCGGTAAGCTTGTAAAGCCTATCATAGATGGTCACGCGCCGCTATTGTCCGGAAACGCTCTCGACGCGTATTTGTGTGCCGGTATAAAGACCGATCACGAGTGCGGAAATGTTCAGGAAATGCTCGAAAAGCTCGGAAAAGGAATGTATATTTTAATGCGCGACGGCACGCTCTCGCGCGACGTTGCGAGGCTTGTTGGCGGACTTACAGCGCGTAATATGCGCCGCTGTATGTTCTGCACAGACGATTTGTTCGTAGGCGCAGTTAGGGATCGTGGAACCATATCGGCGTGTGTGAGAAAGGCGATTTCTTTGGGAATTGATCCGGTTGACGCGATAACCATGGCAACTCTCAACGCCGCTGAATGTTACAGAATGTACAATAAGGGTGCGGTCGCGCCGTCGTATATAGCGGATTTGGTTGTTTCTGAGGATTTAGAGCTAACGAAAATAACAAGGGTTTACAAAAACGGAATACTTGTCGCCCAAAACGGCAAGGCGCTGTTTGAAACGAAACCCGAATATGACGAATCGGTATTAAACACGGTACATCTTCCCGAAATCGACGAGAGCTTTTTTGCGTTTACTCCGAAAACAAATACTTTTCCCGCAATTGAAATGATTCCGGAATCAATTATTACAAAGAAAGTCACCGCCTCTATGGCGGACAATTTATCAAAGATCTGCGTGATAGAGCGCCATCATAAAATGGGAACAAAGGGCTTTGGCTTTGTGACGAATTATGGAATCAAAAACGGCGCGATCGCCACATCCGTGGGGCACGACTCACATAATATAGCGGTGATAGGCGACAACGACCGCGACATGGCAACCGCAGTAAATGCGCTAGGCAAAACGGGCGGCATCGCGGTTACCAATGGCGGAGAGGTTAAAGAGTTTCTTCCGCTTGAAATAGCCGGATTGATGTCATTAAAGCCGGCGGATGAGGTCGAAAAAATTCACAAACGTCTCGACCAAGCCGCGAATGCCGTAGGAGTGGCTGAGGGAATAGACCCGTTTTTATCGCTGTCGTTCCTGCCGCTGCCGGTGATACCGGAAATCCGAGTGACGGACGGCGGATTGTTCGATGTGGGTGAATTTGTTTTTATTGATATATGAGACTGGTATATGAGACAAATGTTGATTTCGAAGAATTAGATGATACACAGGGCCGAGGCGATGAAATTCCATGTATCCGCGAAAAAATAAACGTGCCGTTCCACGCCGGAAATGCCGGTCGTGAGTACGACTGTAATTTTAAATTCGCAAAGAGCGCGTCATAACGGTGCGCTCTTTGTTTGTGAAGATTTTTTTATAGTAAATCCGATAACAGGTGTTCCTCGCTCGGCTGTTACATGTTGTGCTGTAATACAAATGTAACCACGATATCTTGTATTTTTAATAAAAATACCTTGTGTTTCAAAGGCAAGTATGCTATCATTTATTGTGTGTGATTTATAAAAAAGGGGGGTTGTTTATGAGCATATGCGTAAACTGCTTTGAAGAAAAAGGCGCCGCTGAGGTTTGTCCGCATTGCGGATATAGCGGCCGACAAACCGAAAACGGTGTATATCTTAAGCCCGGAACATCACTTTTGGGCCGATATATGGTCGGCGAAGTACTTGGACAGGGCGGATTTGGAATCACATATTTGGGCTTTGACTCAATGCTTAATCGGAAAATAGCGATAAAAGAATACTATCCTACCGAATTCGTTCAGCGTAATCCCGGTGACTCTACTGTTATGCCTTATACCGGACAGACGGAAAATGAATATATACATGGAAAACAAAAATTTATTGAGGAAGCGAGAACACTGGCCCGCTTTTCGGAAATTCCCGGAATCGTTAGCATAATCGACTGTATCGAAACAAACGACACCGCTTATATTGTGATGCAGTATTTAGTCGGAATGACGCTTAAAGAATATCTTAAAAGTCAAGGCGGCATTTTGAGCGTTAAGCAGTCGGTGGATATTATTCTCCCGGTTGTTGACGCGTTGGCACAGGTTCACAAAGCCGGAATAATTCATCGCGACATAAGTCCGGACAATATTTTTATTACAAATGAATATCTGGTAAAGCTTTTGGATTTCGGCGCCGCCAGACAATCTGTTAGCGGAGACGCCAGCTTGTCTATTATGCTAAAAAGAGGCTTCGCCCCTGAGGAGCAGTACAGACGAAAAGGCAGTCAGGGCCCGTGGACAGACGTATACGCATTGAGCGCCACTTTGTATAGGATGATAACGGGGAAAATTCCGCCCGAATCACTCGAGAGACTTGTAAGCGATGAGCTTGAAATACCCAACGATCTGCCCGAGAATATAAAATATGTTTTCAGGCGCGGCATGGCTGTCAGAGCCGCCGAGCGCATTTCATCCGCCGAGGAGCTCCGTGACGCTCTGCTTGGAAATATTAAACAACCATCAATTCAAGAGTACAAACCTGTCGTTATACCGAATAACTCGCCGACTGTACCGGCTGAACAACGGACCGATTCTGAGCGGCCTCAATTCCAAGATCAGTCCATAAATAAAGCTGATTTTTCCAAAAGGTCAAAAATTCCCGCAGCCGCAGCAATAATCGGTGGAATGCTGTTTCTCGTTTTGGTGGTTACGGCAGCGGCGCTTTTGTTCAACGCAAGAGATAAGTCTAACGATTACATAAATAATTCGGGGAGAGTAGGAACTGCCGCGATTACATCTAATCCCACTCAGCCTCCGCCGACTCCGACTCCGACGCCTATTCCGAGAATCGTGACTTATAATTCGGGATATACATACAAGCGAATGAGTGACATTCATTCCTCGGCTTTTGCAAATGACGCTGAATTTATCACTTTGAAAAACGTTATTACGGATTTTAACAACAACTGGATTAATTTTGTAAACAGCAGCGACAGAACGGTTTTTAAATATTTAAGAAACGGAACAAAGGCGTATGATTACGCGATAAAATACGGAAGTAAGGGAATAACCGAGAGCTATCAGCTTATGGATGTGAATGACGTGCGGAAAAGCGATACATCGTATTATGTCTGGACGCATGAAATTATAAATGAATACGGCGCCTCGGAAAAGCGGAACGAATACCATTGGGTATATCAAATTAAAACAGATAACGGAGGATATTATGTTGTTGATTACACGGCGGATCCGGCATATTAACAGGATCGCGATAAAAAAAGCGGCGGCATCCGCACTGATAATAAGTGCTCTTATTCTCGGCGGCTGCTCAAAAGTTTCGGACACAGCGGCCGTCACTCCGACCGCGCAGGCAATCGTGAGTGCAGACGACATTTCCGCTGAGCAAAATAGACCGGACAACCTTTCCGAAACGAACGTAAATCCTATATTTGCAAAGGAGGATATTCCCGATGCCGTTAAGGAAAAAATGCTGAATGTTACAATCAGTGATAGCTCACCGGTCAGCTTTTCGGATCTCAGCTATCTCACTATAACATACATAGGCTACGACGACGCTGTTCATACCGGAAATATGGTCATAGACAAAACCTTGGCTGATGACGCTCTCGATATTTTTAAGGAGCTTTATGCGGAGGGATTTCCCATCGAAAAGATTCGCCTTGCGTGTGAATACGGCGGCTCGGATGAACTTTCTATGGAGGATAACAACACCAGCTGTTTCAATGACCGTCCGATCGAGGGCACAAACACCGTAAGCAATCACGCCCTCGGCCGCGCGATTGATATAAATCCTCTTATTAATCCGTACATTAAAGGCGATACGCTTCTGCCGGTCACAGCGGGACAGTATCTTGACCGTGGACTTAACGAAAAGGGCATTATAACCGCAGACGGTATATGCGTTAGAATTTTTAAAAGCCACGGTTGGGAATGGGGAGGAGACTGGAACAGCCTCAAGGATTACCAGCATTTTGAAAAACCGATCGACGAGGATTGATCGCGAGCATATTATAGTTGACAAAGTTTTTAAATCCTGCTATAATATTCGGGTTTTAAGAATGTTTTAAACGGAGGATCTTACTGAGTATGAAGAAAAAACGGTTTGTTATAAAAGTCGGAACTTCGAGCTTGACGCACAAAAACGGCAAGCTTGATCTTGAAAGGATAGAGAAGCTGGTTAGGGTTATCGCCAATGTCAAGAACGCGGGGCACGAGGTCGTTTTGGTATCGAGCGGAGCTATCGGCGCCGGAATGGGCGTCATAGGTCTTGAGGAGAGACCCGCGTCCACTAAAGAGAAACAGGCGCTGGCGGCGATCGGCCAGGTTGGTCTGCTTGCTATATACGATAAGTTTTTTAAGGAATACGGCTATAACACAGGCCAGGTGCTGCTGACAAAGTTTATTCTGGATGAAGAAACCAGATACAACAGCGCACGGCGAGCGTTTGATTCGATGATAAAATACGGTGTTGTTCCGATAGTAAACGAGAACGACGTTATTTCCACTTATGAGATCGAGTTCGGCGACAACGACACCTTGTCGGCATACGTGGCGGAGTTGGTTCGCGCTGATCTTTTGATCGTGCTTTCGGATATTGACGGATTTTACGACGCCGATCCGCGGCAAAACAAAGCCGCACGAATTATTCCGATTGTCAAAAAGATCAGCGATGAGATCAAGTCGTTTGCCGGAGCCGAGGGCAGCTCGCGCGGAACGGGCGGAATGAAAACCAAGCTCAAGGCCGCAGACTATGCCACAAGGCACGGTATTGACATGGTGCTTACCAACGGAAACTCGCCCGAGAATATCTATAAGATTATTAAAGGCGAAAGCATCGGAACGCTGTTTAAACGCAAATAATTTAAAAATTTTCATAAAACGGGAACTTTTTTAACATTTTCATCGTCTAACTTAATATACGGATTACAGGCGGTGATTATATGAAAACTAAAGGTTTCCATTTTAAATTTTTGCTGTTTTTGGCGCTGATGCTCGCGCTTTCGATAACGGCTGTTCTTATAAGCGGAGATATATGCCGAGGCGAAAACCGCAGCGATTCATTCTCGGCTACATACAGCCCGACAGATTTTCCGGTTTATCTTGACGGATACAGAATTCAGGTTTATTATTGCGATGGAAAGATCCTGATCTCCCTTGACGATCTAACTCGATACGGCTTTGAGATGAATTATGACCCGGGGAATAATATAATTAATCTTAGAACAACATCGGATATAGTCGGCAGCCCCGAACCGAGTATGATCGCAATATCAAGCTGTACGGCCGGGCCCTGTTCGCTTGATACCCGCATAAACGGCGTTAAGATCAGTGCTTACGCTTTGGATAATTACGCCTGTGTCAGCGTTGACGATCTGGTCGCTCTAACCGATGATTATAATGTTTGGTGGGGCTGGTCGGACTACAACATGAATGGCGGATATGACGCAGAAAACAATTGCTTTAATATAAACGTCTTCCGTCCAAAAGTTTGGGATTTGACGGCGTTGCTTCATGATATGGAATCAAGGGTCGATAAAACCGAACTTGAGATATATACCGAGGCTCCTCCCAATGAGGCAGAGTATTTCGGAGCCAGGCTTGAACCGAGAGCGGGAATATACGCCGGAATTGTCAGTGACGGAAACGGCGATCCGGAAATCGGAAAGCCGCCGGTATTTGATCACGACTTTGGAATATACTCGTCGTATATCGAATTTGATGATTTCCAAAAAACTCTCAATAAGCCGAGCAGCTATATTATACCCGAAAAAGACGCGGTCAGCCAGGTGCCGTGGAACATAAAGGACATAAATCTCGCGCTTGATCCTGAAAATGAAGGATACATCAAAGAGACGCTCAATAACCTGAGCAAGCTCGGCAAGCCGACTATCATCAGATTCGGCGGCGAGATGAATATCGGGTATTTGGGCGACTCGCCGTCGGCCTATGTCAAGGTGTTCAGGAAAATTGCCGATATTGTTCACAAATACCCGAATTTTGCTGTTATGTGGTCGCCGAACGACAGCGGCTCCCTCGACAGGCCGTTTTGGTATTACTATCCGGGCAATGAATATGTTGATTGGGTCGGCGTCTCCTCTTTTTCAAAAAAGGATTTTTTCAGCAGTCTTGATATAGAGGACGGCTCGGAGGTAGTCACATCCCGCGAATCACAGATTTATTTTACACTCGGTGATTTCGGATTCACAACAAACTCGCTGAAGTATATCACAGATTTTATGGTGGAATACAATATAAAAAAGCCGCTCGCGATAAGCGAGGGTGGAGTTGTGACCCGACTTTCCTATACCGATGAAAATATCGATCGCTGGGGAGAGACGAGAATGCGCAATATGTATTGGTACGCCGCGATGAGATATCCGCAACTTAAGAGTATTGTGTATTTCAATCATGACATGGCATCCGAAGTTATCGGATTTGATTTAAATTTTAAACCGAATTATATCAAAATAATGGATGATGCGTTTTCAAACGGTCAGTATCTGATGAGCAAGGACGCGTCTCCGAGATTTGTGTTTAAGCCCGTTCGCGGCAGGAAGTTCAGCGGCGGAAGCATACCGATCTACGGATACGTTTATCAACCCGAACAGTATACCGAGCGCGTGAATTATTATATAGATAGCACGCTTATTGACACAAAAACCAAGATCCCGTACAAATCGGCAATTGATACGGCACAGCTCACCGACGGAACGCATATTCTCGACATGGAGGCTGTCGGCGAAGGATCGATCGAGCGGCTCACATACACGATCGAAAAAACTAACGGCGTAATAACAATATATTAACTCAAGCCAAATTATAAATATCGTCAAATATCAGCTCTCTGTCCCAGATTTTAAGGGCAGAGGGCAGATTTTTTATGCTGTTTCTGTTTTTGGCGAGTGGCAGCGCAGAAGTTTTTTTTGCGCGGTGAAGCAGTTCGCGTCCAGTGTCATTAAAGTCGAGTATCTTTATATACTGCGGAGGCGTTGCGGCATCTTTTTTAGTTATGTCCAAAAAGGCGGACAGCACGATCCGTCTGATCCTGCTGTGGGCGTAGCGCTTGGATTTGATATTTTCGCAAAGCTCGAAAAAGCTGCGTGAACCGCGCGCGGCAGATACAAGCTTGTTTTCGAGACCCTCGCCTATATCGGAAATATATTTTAATTTTTTCGGGTCCGAAAGCATGATTTTGGATATAACCGCGGCGCTCAAATTTTCTATATTATGGATGTCCGCATTTTTATAAAGTCTGATTAAATTTTGAGGCAGAGCGTCATATGCTTCGTCATCGCAGTTATAGAGCGCTTCGCGCACGGCGGTGGCCGATGATATTTCGCCGCTTATGTTATTGTCGTTGTGCTCGGAGAAAATACGCTTGACCGCGACAGGCACAATATCGCTTTCAAATCTGAGCAGCGATTTTATATACTCAACGGCCAAAATATTGTTTGGCTCAGATATAACATCAGCGGCGGCCTTGCCGAGCATACGCTCAACCGCCACGGCCCGCGCAGTGAAAAAGGGTTTTCCGAAATCCAGCTCTGATTTCAGCGCATCTTTAAATCGAGCGGGCTCAAACGCCAGAAGTTCCGCGATTTTTGTGAGCATGGATGTGTCGGCGCATTCGGCGCCGAACGCGAGAGAGTCGATTATTCCAGACTCGGATAATATATATACCGCGTTTCGCGCGAAAACCTCAGCCGTCTGCATCGCATGAACCGCAGGCAGTTCAAGCACAAGATCGGCTCCGCATTTCAGCGCGGCTCTTGTCCTGATATTTTTATCAAAAATCGCTATATCGCCGCGCTGAGTATAATTTCCGCTCATAAGGCATACGACAGCGTCAAAGCCGTAGTTTTGCTTTAGAACATCAATTTGATATTTGTGCCCGTTGTGAAACGGATTGTACTCGCAGATTATGCCGCAGACTTTCATAAAAATTCCTCCGAATTAAAACGGGCGGCTTAACACCGCCCAAATTAATATAAATCGATCACATATTGTTCGCTTTATCAACGCACGCGTCTATCGCGCCCTGAACTGATGTTCTGAAACCCGAGCGCTCGAGCTCGCAGACCGCGGCGATCGTTGTGCCGCCCGGACTGCACACGTTGTCTTTGAGCTGCTCGGGATGGATGCCCGTTTCAAGCACCATTTTAGCGCTGCCCTCGACCGCCTTGGCAGCGAGCTTCAGCGCGAGCGCCTTCGGTATTCCGTATTTAACGCCCGCATCAGCCATAGCGTCGATCAGTATATAGATATACGCCGGGCTGCTACTGTGAAGCGCTATCGCGGGATTCATATATTTTTCCTCAAGAATAACTGTTTCGCCTATCCCTTTGAGCAGATCCTCGATTTGATTAAGTTCGTCTTGCGAAATATTCTTGTTCGGCGTAATGACCGTCATGCCACAGCCCACAAGCGCCGGAGTGTTCGGCATGGTGCGTATTATTTTTTTGTCTGCCCCGATTCCCGATTCAAGCTTTTTAAGGCTGATCCCCGCGGCTATCGAGATATAGATCTTACCGTCAACGCCTTTGAGCTCGTCAAGTATTATCGGCATAACATTGGGCTTGACAGCCAAAACGACAATGTCTGCCGAGGTTTCAACACCGGAGGCGGAGGAGGCGGGAGAAATTCCCAAAGCCTCTGCCATATTGTCAAGCTTTTCGGTGTCGGTATCAAACACGATTATATTTTCGGCGGCCGTTTTGCCGGATGAGATAAATCCGTTTATCAGCGCGGATGCCATGTTTCCGCCGCCTATAAATCCGATTTTCATAAGAATTGCTCCAATCTTTTAAAATTTAAACAGTCAGCTCAACCTCGTCGGCTGCGTCGGTTCCCGAGAGCGCGGGGTCAACATATTCCGCGATAAACTCGGTCACCTGACTTTCGCATCTGCCGATATACTTTTCGGGTTTCAGTATTCCCTCGATGTCCTCGCGGCTCAGATTAAATGCGGGGTCAGCGATTATTCTCTCGATCAGATCGTTTTCTCCACCCTGCTCTTTAACCACTTTTCCGGCCTCCATAGAGTGTTCGCGTATAAGCTCGTGAAGCTCCTGACGGTCTCCGCCCGCCTTTACCGCGTCCATCAAAATATTTTCAGTCGCCATAAAGGGCAGCTCGGACATTATTCTGTTGCGGATGACCTTGGGATAAACCACCAATCCCGAGGCCACGTTCATATAAATGTTTAAGATAGCGTCAACCGCCAAAAATCCCTCGGCAACGCTGAGGCGCTTGTTGGCCGAGTCGTCAAGCGTGCGTTCGAACCATTGAGTGGAGGAGGTGATTGCTGGATTTACCGCGTCGACCAGCACATAGCGCGCCAGCGAACATATGCGCTCGCTGCGCATCGGGTTACGCTTATATGCCATCGCCGACGAGCCGATCTGTGATTTTTCAAAAGGCTCCTCTATCTCTTTGAGATGCTGGAGCAGACGAATGTCGTTGGCGAATTTATAAGCGCTCTGGGCGATATTGCTCAGTACCGACAACATGTGATAGTCAACTTTTCTTGAATATGTCTGGCCCGACACGGGATAGAATTTATCATATCCCATTTTTTCACATATTTTTTTATCGAGCAGCTTAACTTTTTCTATATCTCCGTCGAACAGCTCCATAAAGCTTGCCTGAGTTCCGGTCGTGCCCTTGCAGCCCAGCAGAGCCTTTCTGGAAAGCTGAAAGTCGATATTTTCAAGGTCCATCAAAAGCTCCCATATCCAGAGGGTCGCACG
>CANQLT010000028.1 GCA_947624775.1 uncultured Monoglobus sp. | reverse complement strand
CGGCGGCGGGTATAACCGCATAAAGCTCTACTTTATGCTGGGCCTGCCCACCGAGACCTACGACGACGTTAAGGGCATAGCCGATCTTGCCAAAAAGGTGATTGACGAGGGATTTTTCTCGATACCGCCCGAGGAGCGAAGGGGCAGGAGCGTCAGCATAACCGTCAGCACCTCGTTCTTTGTGCCCAAGCCCTTCACGCCGTTTCAGTGGGAGCCGCAGAACCTTATCTCCGAAATGGAGGACAAGGCGAGGTTCCTGAAAGAGAATATCCGCTCGAAAAAGATAGTGTACAACTGGCACAACAGCGACATCAGCCTGCTTGAGGCGGTGTTTGCCAAGGGCGACAGACGGCTGTCGGAGGTGCTTATCACCGCCCATGAGCTGGGCTGCAAGTTCGACGGCTGGAGCGACTTTTTCGATTACGAAAAGTGGCTTGAGGCATTCAGGATAAACAATATCGACCCCGCATTTTACGCGAATCGCAGAATACCATACGACGAGATACTGCCCTGGGACTACGCCGACATCGGGGTGCCGAAGCCGTATCTGATAAAAGAGCACAAGAGGGCGTATGAGGAAAAGACCACTCCCGACTGCCGCGAAAAATGCGGCGGCTGCGGCGCGGCAACGTTCGGAGGAGGTGTCTGCTTTGAGTAAAAGACGGCTAAACTTTTCCAAAACGGGCATGGCGAAGTATATATCCCACCTGGATCTTCTGCGCTGCTTTACGCGGTCGATCATGCGCGCCGAGCTGCCCGCGGTCTACAGCCGGGGCTTTAACCCGCACATGAAAATGACGTTCTCGCTACCGCTTTCGGTGGGCGTCACAAGCTCGTGCGAGTGCGTGGATATCGAGTTTGAAAGCAATGTCACGGACAGCGAGATCATGAAACGGCTGAACGGCGCGCTGCCGACCGACATCAGGATAATATCGGTCGGAGACCCGAACATCTCGGCCAATGATATTTTCGGCGCGGAGTACTGTCTGACGCTGCTGTGCAGCGGCGCGGACGAAAACGCTCTCCAAGCGGTCAAAGAATTTTTCTCGCTGCCCGAGGTCAAAATAATCAAGCGCACCAAAAAGAAAGGCGAGAGAGAAGTCAACCTTATGGACTTTGTGCTCGGAGCCGAGGCCCCGAAGATCACGGACGAGGGAATCGAGATTTGTCTCACGCTGTCGGCAGGCGGGCAGAAAAACTTAAAGCCCGAGATCGCCGCGGAAGCGCTGATAAAATATCTTACCGAAAACGCGGGCGTCCGCGTTATGGGCTACAACATACACAGGACCAAAATATTCTACGACATAAAAAATCCGAAAATATTTAAATAATCATATAAAACAGGAGGTTTTCACATGAAAAGAATAGGTATTCTCACCAGCGGCGGCGACTGCCAGGGTCTCAACTCGGCGATCAGAGGCGTGGCAAAGGCGCTTTATGAGCACTTCGGCGCGGACCTTGAGATCTACGGCATCAAGAACGGATATTACGGCCTCATCAACGGGGTTTACCGCAAGATGGAGCCCATAGATTTTTCGGGCCTGCTGATACGAGGCGGCACGATATTGGGCACCTCGCGCCAGCCTTTTAAAAACATGCTGGACAAGGACAAGGACGGCCTGACAAAGGTCGATAAAATGAAAAAGAACTATAAAAAGATGAAGCTGGACTGTCTGGTGGTGCTGGGCGGAAACGGAACCCACAAGACCGCCAACCTGCTCAGCGAGGAGGGCCTGAACGTTATCGGCCTGCCTAAGACGATCGACAACGACCTCTGGGGCACCGACATGACCTTCGGCTTTTACAGCGCGCTGAACGTGGCGACTGACGTTATCGACCGAATCCACACCACGGCCACCTCCCACAGCCGCGTGTTCATCGTTGAGATAATGGGCCACAAGGTGGGCTGGCTCACGCTGTACGCGGGAATCGCGGGCGGCGCGGACGTTATTCTGCTGCCCGAAATACCCTATGATATCGACAGCGTGAACCGCGAGCTCGCCAAGCGCGCCAGCATAGGCAAGAGCTTTTCGATAATCGCGGTGGCCGAGGGCGCTATCTCCAAGGAAGAGGCCGCGATGAGCAAAAAGGAATTCAAAAAGCACAGAGCCAAGATGAAGCAGCCCTCTATCGCTTACCGCGTGGCCGACGAGCTGCGCGAAAAGCACCCCAACGAGATCAGGGTGTGCGTTCCCGGGCACTTCCAGCGCGGCGGCAGCCCCTGCCCCTACGACAGAGTGCTGACTACCAGGATCGGAACCACCGCGGCGCAAATGATAGCCCAAAAGAAGTACGGCTATATGATAGCGCTCAAGAAAAACGAGATAGTTCCCATACCCCTAAAAGACGTCGCGGGCAAGCTCAAGGTCGTAACCCCCGACTGCAACGAGGTAGTGACAGCCCGCCAGATGGGCATATGCTTCGGAGATTAAGAATATAATGCCTCCCCCTCAGTCACCTTCGGTGACAGCTCCCCCTCCTAAAGGAAGGGGAGCCTTTTTCTATTCGCTATTCGCTAATCGCTAATCACTACGTTAGTATTCATCCATAAAGCTGTGGCGCTCACCGTTTTTGTGGTAGCCTATCACGGTGGACAGGTTGATATCGCGCACGCTGTTGAATATATTCATATCTATATACGGATTTGTTTTCCTGAAATGTTTGATAAGCGCCTTCATCTCAAGGCGCTTTGAATCGCCTATGCCGCTTTCGGTGTTCTCGGTGAATCGGCAGGCGCACTGCAAAAATCTGAGGCCGTTTCCGTTCGCCCAGTTGATTATGTCGTGCTCCTTCACCATGTACATCGGGCGTATCAGCTCCATGCCGGGGTGGTTGGTGCTGTGGAGTTTGGGCATCATGGTCTGTATCTGGGCGCCGTACAACATGCCCATGAGTATCGTCTCGATAACGTCATCGAAGTGGTGGCCGAGGGCTATCTTGTTGCAGCCCAGCCGCTTTGCCTCCTCGTAGAGATAGCCGCGCCTCATGCGGGCGCACAGATAGCACGGGTGGTCGCCAACGTTTACGACCGAATCGAATATCGGGCTTTCGAATATCTTTATGGGGATATTCAATATCTCGGCGTTTGTTTTTATAAGCTCCAGATTTTTGGGGCTGTAGCCGGGATTCATCACGATATACTCGGCCTCAAAGGGCACAACGCCGTGGCGGTGTATCTCCTGGACGCACTTTGCCATCAGCATGGAATCCTTGCCGCCCGAAATGCAGACCGCGATCTTATCGCCCTCGTTTATCATTTTGTACTCGTTGATACCCGACACGAACCTCTTCCAAATAGTCTTTCTGTAGGTCTTGATTATTGATCTTTCTATTTCTCTGTATCGTTCCATATCTACCTGCTGAGCTCGCCGAACCTCTCCTTGAATTTTTCCTCGATGAGCCGCGTGGGCTCGTGGCTGAAATCATGCGCGCCGAATATCTCGGGCACAAACTCCTGTATCTCTACGCCGCTGATATTCAAAAACTCGTAGTAGAGTATCGCGTCGTCCACCGATTTTATCCGGTCCCGCTCGTCGTCCGTGAGCGGCTCGGGCAGATATTTTTGGTATATGCTCTCCTGGAGCAGCTTTTCGACCTCAAGATAATTGGTGAGCACGACTTTTATTGGGCGCACTATGTCCGATAGGTACGCCTCGCTGGCGTCGTGTATCAGGCAGGCCAGACAGACCTTTTTCGAATACCCTCTCGCCTCGGCCTCGACCGCGCAGCTCAGGCTGTGCTGCGCCACGGAATAAAAATATTTCAGGTGCCCGTTGGCTCTCGGCAGCAGCGACAGCGCGTGGGCTATGTCGGTAATGTTTATCTGGTCGGGATTCGGCTCAAGCGGCGTCACCTTCGCGCCGCTGTAGGTCAAAATATAATCACTCATTTTATCAGCTCCTAATCATTGCCTTTGCTTCTGTCAAACAATTGATCCATCATTCCGCGTATCATTTTCTCCCTGTCGGCCGTGGCGTTTTTATCAAGGCTTGCGCCGCTGTCCGCGCCGATCATGAGCACGCTGCCCTCTCCCGCTCCCGCGGGCAGCTTTTCCTTCGGGATGTTCACAAAGCCGCCGTCGGTCTCAACGACCGCAAAGCCGCCCTCGAATCTGTCAATAATTCCGCGCATAAATACCGCCTCCAATTATAATTATTATACAATTAAATGTCAAGTCTGTAAACGCCGCTCGGGCTGGCTCCGAAGGCCACGGTGCCGTTCGTGTCGGTCCTGAGCACCGCCGCCTCGGCCGCCGCCAGACGGCTCAACGCTTTTTCGGTGGGGTGGCCGTACTGATTGCCCGCGCCTACCGAGATCACAGCGTAGGTCGGGCGCACCGCGCTCAAAAACTCAGCGGTGCTTGATGACGAGGAGCCGTGGTGGCCCACCTTTAATACATCCGCCCTGAGTTTGTCGTAGGCCGCGGCGCAGAGCTGTTTTTCGACCTCTTTTTCCGCGTCGCCCATAAACAGGAACACGCTGTCGCCGTAGACTATCCGCGCCACTACGGAGCAGTTGTTGAGGTCCTCGTAAAGTGTAATGGGCGCCAAAAATTCTATCGTGTACGAGCCGTTCTCCAGCGTCATACCAGACGACGCGGGATAGGTCACTATCTGCTTGTCTATTAGCTTTTGCAGCATTTTTTCAAAGGTCCGCGTGGTCGCCGTCGCGTCGGGCATATAAAATACGCCTATGCTGAAATTGTCAAGCACATCGAGCATGCCGCCGATATGGTCGGCGTGGGGGTGGGTAGTGAGCACATAGTCGATATGCGAGTGCCCCAGCCCTTTTATAAACGAGCAGACCGCCGCGCCGTGCTCCGCGGTGCCCGCGTCGATCAGCATGGTCTTTCCGTCGGGGAACTCGATAAACTCCGAATCGCCCTGGCCCACGTCTATAAAATAAACTTTCATATCAGAAATGCCGGAGGCTATCTCTTCCGGCATTCCTTTTTGAATTTGGTTTTCAGCTTGATCGCTCTCGTGCAGCAGCACCTCTCCGCCGCCGAAACCGCTCATGTCAAGATACGCGGTTCCGCTTTCGGGGAAGGCTCTGCACAGCACGGCGCAGACCTCGCAGCGGATGATGGGGTCGGAGCCCTCAAAGGTGCCCTGCTGCGTTCCCGTTATGTAGCCGCGCTTTACCGCCTCGGCTATGTACGGCCTGTCCTGCTTGGGGATCGAGGCGTAGTCGTAAAACACGTCGGACAGCAGATCGTCCCTTATCGGATAATACGACGACAGGTCATAGTTCAGCACCCGCATCAGCGCCACCGTGACATCGCCTCTGGTGGCGGGATCCTCGGGCTTGAAGTATATCCTGGAGTCTCCCTCGGTGGTGCTCTGGTAGCCCGGCATCTGCGCGGTTATCGCGTTGATATACGGCAGATACCACTCGTTGACATCAAGGTCGGCGTACGGGCTGGTCCTGGCGCTCGACAGCGGAATACCCGCCGCGTTGACCAGCATTTTGGCGTACTCACACCGCTGAACGTTGTTGTTCGGCAGAAAATATCCGTCGCCGTAGCCCGAGACTATTCCGCGGGCCTCAAGACTGGTGATATAGGGCGCCGCCCAAAAATCGTCAGCCACGTCGTAAAACGCGGTGGCGGACGCCGAAAACATGCTGAGGCATATCAGCGATATAATCAGAAATGCCGCGGCAATTTTGCTTTTTCGCATTTTAATGTCTCCTTTTCGCGTTATTTTTTACTGTTATTTTGATATATTTTGGGTCATTTACGCTATTATAACATTAGATTTAATATTTGTCAACCAAATAAAAATATTGATTTATCTCGGCGCAAGTGGTATAATTAAACAAATGAGCGTATTTTTTTGACAGGGGAGATTTTATGAGCTTTTACGAGGTGTTTCTGATAGCGGTCGGTCTCGCGATGGACGCTTTCGCGGTGTCGGTCTGCAAGGGCCTTAAAATGCGCAGAGTGGATTTCAAATACACGCTGATAATCGCATTCTTTTTCGGGTTCTTTCAGGCGATGATGCCCGCGATAGGCTGGCTGGCGGGACGGCAGTTCGAGAGCTATATAAACAGCGTCGATCACTGGATCGCCTTTGTGCTGCTGGCCTTCATCGGCGGCAAAATGGTGTGGGACGCGCTGCACGAAAACGAGGCCGACGACAGCGCGATAGTCTATGACTTCAAAGAGATAACCATGCTGGCGGTCGCCACCAGTATTGACGCTCTGGCGGTCGGCGTGTCGTTCGCTTTCTTAGAGGTCAGCATAATCCCCTCAGTCTCGGCGATAGGAATTATAACGTTTCTGCTGTCGATCGTCGGGGTGATGATTGGCAACCGCTTCGGCATGAGGTTCAAGACCAAAGCCGAGGTCGCGGGCGGCGTGATACTTATTTTAATAGGACTTAAGATCCTGCTTGAAGGACTTAGCATAATCAATTTTTAGGGAGATGAAAAAATGAAAGAGGAACTTTACACCATACCTGTAAACGAGGCGCTTGAACAGGACGGAGAATGTCTGTTCTGCACGCTGAACAAAAAGCTGGAGTCGGATATACTGAACTATATCCTGGGCCCATCCTACATGGAGGAGGATATCAGAGGCGAGACCGACAAGCTGGGCTTCTGCAAAAAGCACTACGAGCAGATGTACGGCGAGCAGAACCGCCTGGGCGTGGCGCTGATGGCGAGCACGCACTTAAAGCACGTCCGCGGCGAGCTGAAAAAGCTGCTTGATCAGGAGGCGGCACAAAAGCCCGCGAAAAAGGGTCTGTTCAAAAAGGCGGACGAGGGCGATTCGCCCGCGCACGCGTACCTGACCGAACTTGAGGGCTCGTGCTACGCCTGCAACCGCATGAATGGCCGCATGAAAAGCTACATCGGCACCTTCTTCCACCTTTGGAAAAAGGAGCCCGAGTTCATCGAGAAGATAAAGAACTCCAAGGGCTTTTGCCTGGAGCACTTCAACATGCTGCTGGCGGAGGGCAAAAAGCGGCTGAGCGCGGCGGATTACGCCGAGCTGCTGAGCGTCATAGCGCCCCTTGAAATGAAACAGCTCGACACCCTTCAAGAGGACGTGGACTGGTTCATACAGAAGTTCGACTACCGCTTTAAGGACGAGCCCTGGAAAAACTCAAAGGACGCGCTGCCGAGAGCCATACAGCGACTGGCCGCGATAGATGTGGAGGACTGACAGTGCGTATAGTTTCAGCCTCCGAGATGAAGGAGATAGAAAGAGCCGCCTTTGAGCGCGGCATGTCTTACTATGACATGATGGAAAACGCGGGCAGAGCCGCCGCGGAATACATAAAAGACAACACCAAGGACTTTGAAAAAAAGCTGTGCCTGATCGTCGTCGGCACGGGCAACAACGGCGGCGACGGATATGTTGCGGCGAGGTACATAAAAAATTTCGGCGGCACGCCCATAATCATGATGGCGGCGGGCGAGCCGAAAACGCCCGACGCGATAAAAAATTTCGAGCTTGCGAAGGCTATGGGGATCGAGATAATAAAATTTGACCCGAAGATAAGCGCGGCCGTGATATACGGCTGCGACGTGATCGTCGACTGCGTGTACGGCACGGGCTTTCACGGCGAGCTGAGAGACAGCGTGAGGCCGCTGTTTGACATTATAAACGACAGCGATGCGGTAAAGTTCGCGATTGATATCCCAAGCGGCGTATCCGATTCGGGCAGCCCCGCCGACGGCGCCATAAAAGCCGACCACACCATAGCCGTGCAGTACCTGAAGCACGCCCACGTCTCTGCGCTTGATCATTGCGGCAAGATAAGCGTGATAAACATAGGTATCGGGGAATAGGTGGCGGACACCTCATCCGACTTTTTGCCCGAATGGGCAAAAACCCACCTTCCCCTCAAGGGGAAGGCAATATAGGCTTCCCCTTGAGGGGAAGCTGTCAAGCGGAGCTTGACTGATGAGGTGGCAACGCAGCGATTAGAGAATCATAATACCACATACCACGGAACAAAACCTCAATACATAAAATTGCTAATCAAAGATAATTCAATCAAATAAACATTAAATTGTCTAACATATCTAACATAGTTCTAACATAAATTTGATATATGTTAGACACCGCGAAGCCCGTGGATACGTTGTTTTTGAGACAATGTCTAACATTCTAACATAATTTTCAAATATATATGTATAAGAGTAAAACAAATATTTACAACAGTATTGTTTTCACGCGAGAATGTGAGAACGTAGGGATTAGCGATTAGTGAATAGCGATTAGAAAACACCTCATCGGTCTGCGGAGCTGACTGATGAGGTGTTATACATATTCTTATTTTTCCATTTTCCAATACTGCACGCTGTAGGGCGGGAGCTCGCTGCCGCCGCCGAAGTCGTGGGTCTCGCCCGTGATAAGGTCCACCGCGGTGCCGCAGCCCGCGTCGAAATGGGCGGTGTAGGGCGCGCCCTCGATATTGACCGCGACCATCACGCGCTCATCGTCGCACTTGCGCTCGAAGATCGCCTGCTTGTTGGTGAGCACCACCGAGCGGAAATCGCCGCAGCACAGCGCCTTTGACTCCCTGTGGGCCTTGGCGAGCTTTGAGATAAACGCCGTCAGCTCGCTGAATTCGGGTTTCTCGAAGCAGGGCCTGAGGGCGGGATCGCCGTCCTGCTTTTTGCCGAGGGCTCCCCACTCGCTGCCGTAGTATACGCACGGCACGCCCGGCATTCCGAACAGCACGCCATAGATCAGCGGCAGATGGTTCTTGTCGGTCAGTATGTCCGCCACGCGGGTCACATCGTGGTTGTCAACAAAGCAAAGCAGGTGCTTGCCGCGATACAGGCACCAGTTGTCGGGGCCGAACTGCCGCAGAAGCGAGTGCACGATCTCGAACATATTGAGCGAGTTCATGCTGGAATACAGGCCCTTGTAGCACTCATAATTTGTGCAGCTGTGGAGCTTGTCGTCCGCCACAAACTGGTTGTAGTCGCCATGGAGCAGCTCGCCGATAAGCACAAAATCCTCTTTGAGAGAGTTGCAGTGATGGCGCAGCGTCCTTATAAAATCCTGATCGAGGCAGTACGCCACATCGAGACGCAGGCCGTCGATATCGAACTCGTTTTTCCAGAAGTCGACGCACTCGAGAAGATAGTTCACGACGGCGGGGTTCCTGAGGTTGAGCTTTACCAGCTCGAAGTGGCCCTCCCAGCCCTCGTACCAAAAACCGTCGTTATAATTGCTGTTGCCGTCAAAGCTGATGTGGAACCAGTCCTTATAGGGCGAATCCCACTTTTTCTCCTGCACGTCCTTAAACGCCCAGAATCCGCGGCCCACGTGGTTGAACACGCCGTCCAGCACGACCTTTATGCCGTTTTCGTGCAGGGCCCTGCAGACCTCTTTGAAATCATCGTTGCCGCCCAGACGGCAGTCTATTTTCTTATAGTCTCTGGTGTCGTATCCGTGATTGTCCGACTCGAATATGGGCGAGAAATACACCGCGTCGCAGCCTGTTTCTTTAATATGGGGGATCCAATCGATCACCTTTTTGATGCGGTTTTGGTAAACCCCGTCATTGGATGCGGGCGCTCCGCAAAATCCAAGCGGATATATCTGATAAAACACACTTTTTTCGTACCACATAGCTTTCCTCCTGATTTTAAGTATTATATTTATGTATCACAGTTGATTATTTTAACGCCTCATTGATAATATCCGCCGCGTCGGCACCGCCGCCGACACACAGCACGGCAAAGTTATCCTTTACAATTATCACGGGCTCGTTGAGTTTCGGCATTTCCTCGGGTATGTAATTTTCAAAATCGCGTTTCTTGCTTTCGACGCGAGCGGTCAGCTTTTCTCTCAGCGCCTCCGCCTGTTCGGGCGTGTCGGTCTCAAACACCGCCATCTCATCGGCAACCGCTCCACCCGCGGTGTAAACCGAGCCGCCCTTTGCCTCGCCTGCCGCTATATTGTAAAGCTTAGCGGTCATCGAGCCGTTCATGGGCGACATTTCCGATGAGAACGCCGCGTCGGAAACAATTTTCGCCGCCAGTTCCTCCGCCTTGGCGCTGTCCGCAAACACGCTCGGAGCCGCCTGCGCGGCAGGCGCGAGTCCGGTCTGCACGGCGTGGCACTTTAGGTAATCCTCCCACACGTAGTTATGCTCCGTGTCAAGATGCACTCCGTCCGAGGCGGCGTCCTCGGGCAGAAAACCGTTCTCCATAGCGAACAGGCTGTATATATCCAGATAGTAGCACTCCTCTTCCTCACACATTTTTCTGAGCGCGCTGTTGTAGTCATTTATTTTCTCAAGAGTGACCTGCTCTCTGTCGGCAACCGACTGCGCGACCGGCAGCATCGAGTTGACATACACAATGGCGTTAGGATGCGCCGCCTTTATTTCCCGTATCAGCCCGCGGTATTCCTCAATGTAGTCCTCGGTCTTGTGGAACCCTATCTCGTTCAGGCCCAAAAGGGTGTACACCTTTCCGACGTTTTCCGCCGACAACATTTGATCAAACAATGTTCCCTCTCCGTTATCCGCGGGATCGGTTCTCACCTTTAAGGTGCTTGTCGAAGTCTTGGTTATAAGGTTGCACGGCGCTCTCATCGAGACGCCCAGGCCGTCTATAAGCGAGTCGCCGAATAAATACGCGTCGGCAAAATAATCGTCTCCGACCGGTTCTGTCTCGTTCAGCAATCCGAAAGGCGGAGCCTTCAAGCTGTCGGAATTCTCAACGTAATACGACAGCTTGCTCAAATTGCCGTCCTCAACGTAGGTATCACTGTTAAACAGTGCCAGCACGGTATCTATATTATTATCGCGCATAGTCTTGACTATATCGTCGTTATAATATCGCAAATCAAACATATAAATATTGTCAAAATGATTGGCGAGAAACGGCGCCAGACTGTGGGCGTACGAATCCTTGATTACTGCGAGGTTCTTTCCTGTTCCGCAGCTGCTTTTTATCACGGTCAGCGGGTGGTTACCGTCAAGAAAATAAGCGTATTTGTCGCGCTCTTTGAGCTTATCCTCGTTATAGAGTCCGCTCAGAGAAAATTCCTCTCCGGGAAACTCCACGGTGTAGTTGAACGGATTTTTCAGCGTGTATCTTTCGATTTTATCGGGCTCGGTAATAACCGGCGCTTTGGAATAGCATGTGCCGTAAAAATCCTCCGTGACGGTCTCTACGTTAAAATCTTCAATATTATAAGGCGTGTAACCCAAAAACGGCGCCAAATACCTATAAAGATAATAACTTCCGAGCGAGGTTTGATGATGATCGGTTCTGTAATATATATCCTCATTGTTGTGCAGCGCGAGCTCGTCCGTCGGATCGGCAAGATTGACATTGGTGTTGTCGGACATTGACCAAAGCTTCACGCGCATGTTCCAATAATCCCCGCTCCGAATTCCCGAAGGAAGCCTGAAACCGAGAGTGTTGAAAGCGGTGGGCACAACCGACAGCGTGACGTTGAACTTTCCCGTGTCGCTCAGGCTTTTGAGCGCGCTGTTGTTGGCGTCAACAACGCTTTCGTCGTACGGCTGCGGAGCGGACACAAGGTATCCGTCATTGGCAAAATACACGCCGTTGTTTTCCTTTTTTCCTATAAGGCGCTCGATATTGGCCTTGACCGCCATCAGCGAATCGCGAAACATAAATTGATCCGATGCGTATTCCTCAAAGCCGCTCATAAAGCTGCCGTCCTCCAGCGTCTCGACAGACAGCTTCGGAAAATCGGCAAGCTCCCTGTTTTCGGCCGCCGACACGCTGTGTTTCGGCTTAAACGCGTTGAACAAGAAAAATCCGATCGTTATGACAGCGATAAACGCGCTTATGATCCTGTATTTTTTATTCATGCCGTTACCTGCCTTTCCTTATTTACCGTTATAATTTACCGTTCGGCGCGGGCTAAAACCTGAAATACAAAAACGGATTGTATGAGTCTCCGATCAAGTAGGCGCAGCACACGACGATCCCCAAAACAGCGAAAACTGTGGCTGTGGCAACCGTCTTTCCGCGGGTTATTTTTTCATAGAGCTTTTTGGGCAGCCCCGTGGCGATAATCGCGGACACCGCAAGAAGCGGAGCGTAGGATGCGGCTCTGTACAAAAACTCAGGCGACATAACGCCGCTGCCCGCGGCGCCAAACATCGCATTTATATACGTGACCGCGGCGGATAAATTGTCGGCCGAGAAAAATACCCAGCTTATCAGCACAAGCGGCAGCGTGTACAGAACGCCGAACCCTTTTGGAATCTTCTCGAAAAAGGCTCTGCCCTCCAAGAATCCGCGCAGCGTTTTCTCGATAACAAGAATGACGCCGAAATACAGTCCCCAGACCACGAAATTCATCGCCGCGCCGTGCCACAAGCCTGTCAGGGCCCACACCGCAAATATGTTGACATATGTGCGGAATCTGCCCTTTCGGCTTCCGCCCAGCGGTATGTAAATATATTCACGGAACCAGGTTCCCAAACTTATGTGCCACCTGCGCCAGAATTCCGTCACGCTTTTTGATATGTACGGATAGTTAAAGTTCTCGCAAAAGTCGAAACCGAGCATCTTGCCCATTCCGATAGCCATGTCCGAGTATCCCGAAAAGTCAAAATAAATCTGGAGCGCGAACGCGATTATACCCAGCCACGCGTCAGCCGCGTGCAGCTCCGAAAAGGGTATGCCGTGGACAGTGTCCCACAGCGCGCCGACATTGTTAGCAATCAAAACCTTTTTGCACAGGCCCGCCGCGAAACGAAGAAATCCGTTCACGAAGCCTTGATACGAGTATATCCTGCCGACAAGCTGTTTTTCTATATCCTTGTATCTTACGATAGGACCGGCGATAAGCTGCGGAAACAGCGAAAGATAAAGTCCGAACAATACGGGGTTCTTCTGAACGTCCACCTCTCCGCGGTACACGTCTATCACGTATGACAATGCCTGGAACGTGTAAAACGAGATGCCGACGGGCAGCAATATTTCAAAATGCCTTATCTCGGCCCCGAACACGGACGACGCTATATCAAGCATAAAATTCGTGTATTTAAACACGCCGAGTATTCCGATATTGACGATCACATTCAAGGCCATCAGCAATTTGCTGCGTTTTTTATGCACCGCCAGTCCGGACAGATAATTAAATACGACCGAAAACAGCATCAAAAACACGTATTTCGGTTCGCCCCAAGCGTAGAATATCAGACTCGCGGCAAACAGAAAAACATTTTTCGCGCTTTCCTTCGGTAATATATAATATATTATCAATACCGGTATTAAAAAATAAAACAAAAAAACAATACTTGAAAAAACCATATGCGTTTCCCCGTTAACACATTTAATATTATTTGCACGTTACCGCACAATGCTAAACATTATATCAAAATATTGCGGAAATATCAAGAGAATAACAGTAAAAAAATCGCAAAAAATCAAAAAAAATTCAATTTTCTACATAATCCGCAATTTGTAGGTTATTTCAATTATTGTCTTTTATTGTCTTTGTTTCTTATTCACCATTTTCAGAAAGCACTCGGCGGTGGCTTTGGCGTCGTCGAGCGCGCGGTGCGGATGGTCGTTCGAGACGCCGAGACGCTCGCACGTGATACCAAGGTTGTGCTTGGTTTCATTCGGAAACATTTCTTGCGCCATTTTGAGCGTGTCGCAGGTCTTGTTCGCGAACTTCATGCGATACTTTTTAGCCACGATATTGAGAAACTTCAGGTCATATGTCACGTCGTGGCCGACCAGCACCGCGTTTCCGCAGAACCTTTTGAAATCCTTTAAAGCTGTGCGGGACGTCGGCATATCCTTTACCATCTCGTCCGTTATCCCGGTCAGCTCCCGTATTATCTGGGGTATGCTGTATCCGGGGTTTATGAGCTGCTCAAAGCTGTCGGTTATTTTTTCGTTTTTGAGCTTAACCGCGCCTATCTCAAGCAGCTCCTTGTCGTCGGGTCCTGTGCAGACCGTCTCAAGGTCGAACACAACATACGTTTTATTCAGCATTTGATTTTGATTTTCCTTTCAACGTAGTGATTAGCGATTAGTGAATAGCGAATAGGACAGGCGGATGATATAAGGCTCGCCCCTTGGGGATAATCAGCAAGCTTGCTTGCGGGTTCAAAGCTATCTTTCAAAATTGCTTGCAATTTTGACCAAGAGCTTCCTTAATGCTGTCTGCGGCTTGTCCGCAGACTGAGAGGGGTTTGTGTTCCGCATCGCAACGTTAACCCCTCTCCGTCTTTCCGCCGATGGCGGAAATCCAC
Source organism: uncultured Monoglobus sp. (assembly GCA_947624775.1). Lineage (GTDB taxonomy): Bacteria > Bacillota > Clostridia > Monoglobales > Monoglobaceae > Monoglobus. The sequence continues at coordinate 10,674 of CANQLT010000028.1, read as the reverse complement.
CTCTCCCCAAGGGGCGAGGCTAAATATGCCTATTTATTAAGCTCCTGATTTAATAGCTTGTTCACGACGCCGGGGTTGCCTTTGCCTTTGAGCTCCTTCATGCACTGTCCCATCAGGAAACCGCTGGCCTTCTTGTTGCCCGAATTGTAGTCCTCAACAGCTTTCGGATTGCTCGCAATAACCTTTTTGACGATATCGAGCACAAGACCCTCGTCGCTCACCTGCTCTAAATTATTGTCCTTGACGTATTTCTCAACGTCCAGATCCTCTTTGAAGGCTATTCCGAATATCTCCTTGGCCTTGTTGCGGTTGATGGTCTTTTTGCCCACCAGCTCGATCAGGGTTGACAGCGCCTTGGGCGTCAGCTTCATGTCCTTGGCCTCGATGCCCTCGTCGCCCAGCTTGCGCATGAGCTCGCCCATGATCCAGTTGGAGACCTCTTTGGGATTGCCGCACAGGGCGGTCGTCTCCTCAAAGAAATCGGCGAGCGCCTTCTGACCCGTTATCATATCTGCATCATACTCGGGCAGACCCAGCTCGTCCATGTAGCGCCGTTTTTTGGCGTCCGCCAGCTCGGGCAGGCTGTCCTTTGTGGCATCGTACCACTCGTCGTCTATCTCGATGGGCGGCAGGTCGGGTTCGGGGAAGTATCTGTAGTCCTGAGCGTTCTCCTTGCTGCGCATGGCGTAGCTCTTGTCCTTGTTGTCGTCCCAGCGGCGGGTCTCCTGAATAACCTTGCCACCGCGCTCGATCACGTCTATCTGGCGCTTTGCCTCGTAGTTTATCGCCTTTGAGATCGCCTTGAACGAGTTCAGGTTCTTCATCTCGGTCCTGGTGCCGAATTCCTCGGCTCCCGCCTGTCTCACCGACAGATTGACGTCGGCGCGCATCGAGCCCTCCTGCATCTTGCAGTCGGAGACGCCCAGATATTCAAGAGTCGATTTGAGCTTTGTCAGATACGCGATGACCTCCTCCGCGCTGCGAAAGTCGGGCTCGCTGACTATCTCGATAAGGGGCACGCCGCAGCGGTTGTAGTCGCACTTGGTCTCGTCGTTGAACTCGTCGTGGATAAGCTTTCCGGCGTCCTCCTCCATGTGTATCTCGTGTATCCTGATGTCCTTTTTAAGGCCGCTCTCGGTCTCTATCGGCACTCTGCCGTTTCGGCATATGGGCAGATAGAGCTGCGAGATCTGGTACGCCTTCGGGAGATCGGGATAGAAGTAGTTCTTTCTGTCGAATTTATTGTAGCGCGTGATGTCGCAGTTGAGCGCGATACCCGCCTTCATAGCGAAGTTCACCACCTGACGGTTGACTACGGGCAGAGTACCCGGCATTCCGGTGCAGATGGGGCAGCAGTGCGTGTTGGGCTCGCCTCCGAACTCGGTCGTGCACGAGCAGAATATCTTTGATTTGGTCGCAAGCTCCACGTGGACCTCAAGACCCATTACTGTTTCCCATGCCATATTACTCCGCCTCCTTTCCGAATTTCTCGGCCGCTTTTTTGTGATAATCGGTCAGCTGCTGGTACGCGTACGCCGCATTCAGGATCACATGGTCCCCAAGGGGCGCGCCCACAAGCTGCGCTCCGATCGGCATTCCGTCCTTGTCGAATCCGCAGGGCACCGATATGCCCGGCAGGCCAGCCAGGTTGACCGAAACTGTGTATATGTCGGACAGGTACATCTTCAGCGGATCGGACAGGCTCTCGCCCATTTTCGGGGCGGTCGTCGGAGCCGCGGGGAACAGGATAACGTCGTATTTCTCGTAGGCCTCGTCGAACGCCTTTTTGATAAGCGCCTTGACCTGCAGCGCCTTTTTGTAATACGCGTCGTAGTATCCTGTGGACAGCGCGAAGGTGCCCAGCATGATCCTGCGCTTGACCTCCTCGCCGAAGCCCTCGCTGCGGGTCTTCATGTAGAGGTCGGTCAGATCCTCGAAGCCCTCGGCGCGGTAGCCATACTTCACGCCGTCGAACCTTGACAGGTTGGAGCTGGCCTCGGCCGCCGCTATGATATAATAGGTGGGAACGGCGTAGTCGATAAGGGGCATATCAAACTCCTCTGTCTCGGCGCCCTTGGCTTTAAGCGTCTCCGCGACGCCCAGCACCGCGGCCTTTACGTCGGCATTTAAGCCGTCACCGAAGCACTGCTTGGGGATGCCGATCTTTAGACCCGACACGTCGCCGCTGAGCTCATCAAGATAGCTCTTGTGCTCGACGTCGAGGGATGTACCGTCCATCTCGTCCTTGCCGCAGATTATGTCAAGTATAGCCGCGCAGTCGGCCGCGTCCTTGGCGACGGGACCAATCTGGTCAAGAGACGAGGCGTAGGCTATAAGGCCGTAGCGCGATACCGCGCCGTAGGTCGGCTTCATGCCTGTGACGCCGCAGAACGAGGCGGGCTGCCTTATACTGCCGCCCGTGTCGGAGCCCAGCGCGCAGGGCGCCTCGCAGGCCGCCACAGCCGCAGCCGCTCCGCTGGAGGAGCCTCCTGTAACGCGGCCGTGGTCCCACGGATTTTTGGTCTCGCCGTAGAACGAGGTCTCTCCTGTGCTGCCCATGGCGAACTCGTCCATGTTGAGCTTGCCTATTATCACCGCACCCGCGGCGTTCAGCTTTTCTATCACCGTGGCGTCGTAGGGCGGCTTGAAGTCGCCCAATATTTTCGAGGCGCAGGTGGTCTTTACGCCCTTTGTGCAGATGTTGTCCTTTATAGCGATCGGAACACCCGCCAGAGGCGAATCCTCAAACTCTCCCTCTTCTATCCTTTTCTGGACGTCCTCGGCGCGCTCCAGCGCCTCCTGTTCTATCGTCAGCAGGTAGGCGTTTATGCCGCCGCTGTAGTACGGGTCCTTCTTTTTTATCTCGTCAAGCACGGCGCGGACGGCGTCGGGCGCCTTTATCTCGCCGCTCTTGATCTTCGCGCCCAGCTCAAGGGCGGTCATTTCACAAATGTTCATATTATACTTCCTTTCCGCTTATTCGACTGTTCTGGGCACTATGATAGCCTCGTCGTCGGCCTTGGGCGCGTTTTTGAGCAGCTCGGCCCGATCGTGGCTCGGGCGCACAACGTCGTCGCGCATGACATTCTTTACGGCAAACGCGTGAGACATCGGCTCGACGCCCTCGGTGTCGATGTTGTTTAGAATATCCATGTAGCCGATTATCTCGCCCAGACCCTTGCGGGCGGTCTCGGCCTCCTCGTCGCTCAACTTGAGCCGCGACAGCTCCGCCACATAAGCGACCATATCCTTCGTAATTTCCATAATATCACTCTTTCATATTAAATAGATTTAAACATATCAGGTCAATTATAGCAAACCGTGATTTTTTTGTCAATGTTTTTTAAAAGATTAACCAAGGTTTGGATAAAATAATTAAAAAAGCGGAGCCTAAGCTCCGCCGAATTTGACCGCGATTTAATTTTGTTTAGCGGCGTTTTGTATGATATCCTCGCTGACGCCCGCCTTGCGCAGATTTTCTATCATGAGATTTATGCCCTTTTCCATGCCCATGTTCATGCCTTTTTCCATGCCGAGGTTCATGCCCTTTTCCATGCCCATGTTCATGCCTATGTCTATTCCTTCTTTTCTGGCGGTGTTAAGAGCCGTCTTTTCCGTTCTCAGCGCGTCCTCGCGCCGCTCCGCCATGTCTTTCACGTCCTTTTCGTCGCTCAGCCTGAAGATCACGTCGGTCGCCTCGCGTATCGATTCAACATTGCTCTGTCTTAACATATTCAGATCACCCTCGCTTTCCGAATTGATAAGCTGCATCCACAGCTTTTTCCTGTCTCCCGCGTCGATTTTCTTGTCCAGCTTCGGCAGCTCGAAAAAGTGTATCGCGCACGTGTCCGTAAGTATCTTATTATGCTCAAGATCAGCCATCGTGTAGGTCGACGCGAAAGACTCGGTCTCAAACATCTTGAAATCAACTATGTTTATCGAGATCGTCGGCCGTATCTCGTCGTAACCCTGACCCTTTTTGAGCTGTGTTCCGTATCTCTGCGCCCAGTAATACAAGCTGCGCTCGGCGAACGCTCCATAGTTGTTGACCTGCACTTCCACATTTATAAGCTTGTTATCCACCGTGAGCTTTAGGTCAAATCTTGTGAACTTGCCGTCGATCTCGTCGGGCGTTATCTCGGTGTTTTCCACAATAATGTCGGTTATGCTGTCGTATTCAATATCGAGTATGTCCGATATAAAGTGCTTTAGCAGCTTTTCGTTGTCCTTTCGAGTAAACATTATTTTGAATACCACATCGGTCTTTGGTTTAACTATCTCTTTCATATCGGGCACTTCCTTCCTGAATTTATTATATCATATCACGACGATAAATACAAGATTTTTTTGTCTGACGAAAACAAAAAAATAGGCTCCGCCGCAAGGGGCAAAGCGTGGTATGCGGCGGCGCACAAAATTTTCACAAAGCGTTGATACGCGGCAAGCGAAGATCACGCTTTTGCGTCAGCATGACCGCGTATATTCCGCTTTGTGAATACCGAATTTTGTGCGGTGTTATATTTAACACAACTCACCGACTTATTATACAACAGTCTTATAAAAATATTTTAAAACAAATATTTTTCTTGCTGTTAGCTATATTTTAACATATATTATAGCTGATTGCAAGAGCTTTTACAAAATTTTCTATCTGAGTGCTGGTTTTTTATATCGCCCTTTGCTGTAAAATAATATTGGGGTGATATTATGGAGCTGTCTTTGATGGGCGAGAGGATAAAGCGTATCAGAGCTGAGCAAAAACTGACGCTTGAAACGCTTTCCGAACGGGTCGGAATTTCGAGAAATTTTCTTTGGGAGATAGAGGACGGCAGAAAGGCGCCGGCCCTAAATACTCTGTGCGGCATCTGCCGCGAGCTGAACGTTTCAGCCGATTATCTGCTTGGGTTTTCCTCGGTCTGCGTTCGCGCCGAGAGCAGCGGACAGACCGAGCATAAAATATCCGAAATTATCGACACTCTTGACGAAAACGAAAAAATAATGCTGCACGAGCTTTTGATTACCTATAAAAGCACAGCAAAATAAAAAATCCCCCTTGACAAAAGGGGGATCTTTTTTAAACTTCCATGATGATCGGGAGTATCATGGGGTTGCGTTTTGTTTTGATGTACAGGCGGTTGCCCACCTCGTTTTTGACCCTCGTTTTGAGGGTGGTCCAGTCGAGCGTTCTGCCCGAGAGACAGCGGTCTATGACGTCCTCGGCGCAGAGACGCACCTCCTCCATCATGTCCTCCGACTCTCTCACGTACACAAAGCCGCGGGAGATTATGTCGGGGCCCGCCACACACTCGCCTGTGTCGCGGTCGATCGTCATTACGATTATGATTATGCCGTCCTCCGCAAGGTGCTTGCGATCGCGCAGGACTATGTTGCCCACGTCGCCCACGCCCAGGCCGTCGACCAGAACCTTGCCCGCGGGAACCGTGCCCACCACCTTGGCGGACGTCGGGGTTATCTCAAGCACATGGCCTATGTCCAGCACGAAAATATTTTTCCGCGCGATGCCCGTCTCCATTGCCAGCTCGCGGTGCTTGCACAAATGGCGGTACTCACCGTGGACGGGTATGAAAAATCTCGGTTTTACGAGGGAGAGTATCATTTTAAGCTCCTCTTGACAGGCGTGGCCCGAAACGTGGACATCGGCCTGCTTTTCGTAAACCACCTCGGCGCCGTGCTTTAATAGCTCGTTCACCACGTTTGCGACCGACTTCTCGTTGCCCGGAATCGGGCTGGCCGAGATTATTACCAGATCGTCGGGCTCCACGTTTATCATCTTGTGACTTGTGAACGCCATGCGCGTCAGAGCCGCCATCGACTCGCCCTGGCTTCCTGTGGTTATTACCACCAGTTGGTCCTTCGGGTATCTGTCGATCTCGTCAAGAGCTATGAGCGTCTTGTCGGGCACGTGCATGTATTTGAGCTCGATCGCGGCCTGTATAACGTTCTCCATGCTGCGTCCCGAGACCGCGACCTTTCTGCCGTATTTCACGGCGGCGTCTATTATCTGCTGAACACGGTGCACATTCGAGGCGAATGTCGCAACGATTATGCGCTGCTTGTTGCCGTCGGCTTTTTCGAACAGGCTGTCAAACGTCCTGCCTATTTTTTTCTCGCTGTATGTTATGCCCGGACGGTCGGCGTTGGTGCTGTCGGACAGGAGCGCCAGCACGCCCTCTCTGCCCAGCTCGCCGAATCGCGCCAGGTCTATCATGTCGCTGTCTATCGGCGTGGAGTCGATCTTAAAGTCGCCCGTGTGCAGGATAACTCCGATGGGAGTGTGGAGCGCGATGGCTGCCGCGTCGGCAATCGAATGGTTGGTGTGGATAAACTCGGCCGTGAACGCGCCCAGCTTTATTCTGTCGCCCGCGCTTATGGTGTTGAGCTTCGCCTTGTCCTCAAGGCCGTGTTCCTTGAGTTTATTTTTAAGTATTCCCAGCGTCAGCCGCGTGCCGTACACCGGCAGCGGAAATTCCTTTAAGACATAGGGTATAGCTCCGATATGGTCCTCGTGACCGTGGGTCAGCACTATGCCGCGGAGCTTTTCGGCGATCTTGTGCAGATACGTTATATCCGGGATAACTATGTCAACGCCGGGCATATCCTCGTCGGGGAATGCCATGCCGCAGTCCAGTATCACCGCGTCTGCTCCGTACTCGAACACGGTCAGGTTTTTTCCTATCTCATTAAGGCCGCCCAGCGGAACTATCCGTATCGGCAGCGCGGGCTTCGCCTCTTTTGTCTTGGGCGATTTCGCCGCCTTTGTTTTGGTTGTCTTTGTCGCTGCTTTTGTTGTTTTTGTCGTCTTTGTCGTTTTTGAAGGCTTTTTGGCCTCGGCCGCCTTCTTATTTGTCTTTTTAACGTTTTTCTTTTCGTTCGCCGCCTTCGTCTGGGGTTTTTGGTTTCCGCTCGTTTTTCCGGCAGGCTTCTGGCTTCCGGAACCCAGCTTGGCGATCTTTCCCACGACCTTTTGCGCCATCTTGTTTGCCGCGCTCTGCGGCTGTTTGCCGCTCTGTCGTGCGTTGTTGTTAGTCTTCAAACTTATCCTCCTGAAATATATATTAGATTTCGGCACGGACAAACGGCGCGTTCGGCGCCTGCGCAAAACGACCCTCCCCGCTTGGGCGGAGGCTTTCGCAAAAACTTATAATGGCGCGGCAAAAATTCCTCCCGACAGCGGAGCGCATTTTCCGTCCCCGCCCGCGGTCGGGCTTTTTGAATATCATGCCGCGCGGCATCGCCCGCAAAATCTTGCGCGCACCATTGTCGACCCGTGCGCGCGGTTTGCTTCGGGCATTATTAAATTATCGGGCAAAAGCCCGCAAGTCCGTACATCGGAGCGCGTACGCCCCTCAAAATCCAAACTATTATATCACAATGTTTCGCCTTTTGCAAGTGTTTTTATTTTATTTTTAAACAAAGCAGATATCTCCTCCGCGGCCTCGAAGGATTCCGACTCGGAAATTATGCGTATTATGCCGCTGCCATCGGGGATTATCAGCGTGATGCCGCCCTCGGCCGCAATCCTGAGCCCGCGACGCTCCTCCGCTCCGCCGTACTTCTTTTTGATAGAGTTCATAATATCCCGCGCCCGCTCGGGGCCGCATTCCACCTCGGCCTCCGCCTTGAATATGCGCGGCAAATGGTCGCACAGGCTCTCGAACGAGATGTCGAATCGGTTCAGAAAGTCCAGAATTTTTAGCGCGGCGTATATCCCGTCGTACTGCATCAGCATCTGCTCGCGGCTGCCGTGTTTGAGTATCTTTGCCATGATCTCGCCGTCGTCTCCCTCGGCTCTCACCACGTTTCCGCCCCAGTTCAGCACGGCCTCCTCGACCTGTTTTGACACATATTCGGGCAGCACGAACGTCTGCGCATCGCTGTCGCGCAAAAGCACATATATTATAAGCGACAGCGTCTGCTCGCGGCCGAGATACGTCCCGTCCGCCCGCTGCAGAGCGAGGCGCTCGCCGTCGTCGCTGATCATTCCGCGAAACTCATAGACGCCCCTCGCCTTCGGGTCGAGCCTCAGATACAACTCCTTGAGCGCCGCCTCGATTATGTCCGACACGGTCTTTGATTTTGTGGAAAGGCACATGTTTATCCCGAATTTTTCGCTGGCTATAGAGTTTATTATCTCGCGCAGGTAGTGGCTTTTGTAGCCGCCGCAGTCCTCGGGCTCGGGCCCGGGCGTTATTTTAAAGCCCGAAAAATCGGGGCTCAGTATCTCGGCTCCGCCGCGCAGCAGCTTTTCGGGCGGCACGTGTATGCCGCGGCTGTCGAGCAGAGTTATCTTCAGGCTGTTTGTGCCCATGTCAAAGCCCGCGTAGGCCGTCGCCTCGGTCTTGTGGAACCGCGCGCCGCTGCGGGTTATCGGCAGGCTCTGTACCCCAAAGTCGCAAATCTTCGCCCCGGCAAAGCCCGCGCCCAGCTTTATTGCGTCAGCCGCCAGCCGCGAGATATCCTCGCAGTCGCGGCACACGCCGACCTTCTCGGCGCAGACGCCCATCGCGTAGCCCAAACGCAGCCAGAAAAACGGCGCTGTTTTCTCGGTGTTGTGTGTCTCCATAATATCGGCTCCTTTAAATCATATTTATATCTATTATAACGACAATACAAATTTTGTATTCACCGATTATTAAAACCGAGTTATCATTTGATACAGAAATAAACGCTTGACAAATTAAAATAATGATATATAGACCTATTAGGTCTTGACAAGGCACCGTTAATGTGTTATTATACAAATGAAGAGAGAGGTCGCAAAGCAACCTCTCGGAATGTGGAAACCAAGACGGTTGCCACGGTTGATAGTCACATTTTTGCAGTGATTATATCACTACACATCGTGAGCCATCTGCTGGTGACAGACGGCTCACTTTTTCTTATTGGATATTATGTAGAGAACTATTGTCAGAATAACTCCGGCAATGCTGCACACACTTCCAATCAAGGTCAAAGTGTTCATGTATCAACCTCCTTTCGAGAATATTTCCCGTCAAGAGCTGTACATTCGCCTCCATTCCGCTCATGCGGGATGTCAAGGCAACCGTCTTTTGACCGCCATACCGTTTACAAAGGAGATAAAAACTCAACTGTATCACGGCGGTTTCCACGGTCTGTATTATAACACAAAACGACACAGGGTGTCAAGAACATCAAAAACAAGGACAGGTGAATATGAAAAATTTTAATCTTAAAAAATTCGCGAAAAGGCTGACGGCGGCGGTTTCGGCGGCGGCCGTGCTGCTTATGCCCGCCTCCGCTCTGGCCTCATCTATCCTGGGCGAGCAGACCTCACATTCCGAGCTTGAGTACGCCCAGGGCACGGTTTACAATAAAAACACGTTTATGAGCTCGTCGGTAGGACAGCAGACCGAAAACTTTTTCTCGTATCTGCCGAATCCCGACGTGCTGCCGATAATCTCAAACGGCAGTCAGGTATTCGGCAAGCGCACCGTGCTGGAGGCGAATCAATACCTGAACAACCTGGGTGTGTTCGCCGCCATGGGCATGAACGCCGACTTTTTCTCGTTCACAACGGGCGTTCCCATGAGCGACACCATCACGGACGGCGAGGTCCTGACCTGCGACAGCGACGAGCTGATCGGTCTCGGCTTTAACGCCGACGGCACCGCCTTTGTGTCGCCGCTCAAGATAGAGATAACTGCGCAGCGGGCGGACGGCTCGACATTCGGGATAGAGGCACTTAACAAATTCCGCCAGCCATATATCATGTACTTATACACCGACGATTTCGGCTCAGAGACAGGCTGTTCGGGCGCGGGAACCAACATAGTTCTCGGCGATGTCTCGGGCGGGTTCAGGTTCGGACAGCCCGTCACGGCCACGGTCGAATCGGTCTCTGAGGCCGACGGCTCGGTCGAGATCCCCGAGGGCAAGCTGCTGCTCAGCGTGGACAACACCGCCGCGGACGAGGTCAAGGCAAGGATCGCGGGCATAGCTCCGGGCGAGAAGATAGCCTTCACGGCGTCCGAGATGACGGGCAATCAGCGCTGGCAAAACGCGGTATACGGCACGGGCTGTCTCGGCGGCTCACTGATTCGGAACGGGCAGCTCGACTTTACGGACGACATCGCGGCTCCCAGAAGCGCAGTGGGCATCCGCGCCGACGGCTCGATAATATTCTACACCATCGACGGCAGACAGCAGGGCTACAGCTACGGCGTGCGCAAGGAGACGCTGGCCAACCGTCTGCTTGAGCTGGGCTGCGTCGACGCGGTGAATCTGGACGGCGGCGGCAGCACCCAACTGGCGGGAACGCTGCCCGAAACGACCGATTTCACGGTGCTGAACAGTCCGTCGGAATCACTCAGGCGCTGCGCCAACTTTATATTTCTGAAAAAGACCAACGCCCCCAGCGGCGTGCCTTATAAGCTGCTGGTCTATCCGTGGGGCGATTATATTCTCTCGGGCTGCTCGACAGCGGTATGGGTATCGGCGATCGACAGCTCCTATGGCAGAGCGACCATAACCGAGCCTGTGGCGTACACCGTTACGAGCGGCGACGCGGACATAAACCAAGACGGATACGTGACTGTCCGCGGCGACGGCGAGATATATATCGACGCCGCTTCGGGCGCCGCACGGGGCTCCACCATGCTGCAATTGTGCCCTCGGCCGGAACGTCGCCCGCGG
>CANQLT010000027.1 GCA_947624775.1 uncultured Monoglobus sp. | reverse complement strand
GCTGGGGTTCATTCCGTCTTTCACCGCTATAGCCTTTACCGAGGCCGTCTCGGTCAGGGTTATCGGGCCGCTGTAGATGTTTGACAATGAGCTTGGCGCGGAACCGTCAAGCGTATAGTAAATCCGCGCGCCCTCGGTGGCCGTCGTCAGCGTCACGGTCTTGCCTCCGATAAAGCTCGATATGTTTATTTTCGGAGTCTCGGCTGTGCCCGCGGGCTGTTCCTTAGGCGAAACCGTCACGGTGAACGCCGCCGAAAATCCGTTATACGAAACGCTTATAGTCTGACTGCCAATAAAGTTCGGGTCATAGCCCGAGTATATATATGTAAGCGTCTCCTCGCTTGTTCCGTTGTTGTAAAGCGCGGTGACTACCATGCCGGTCATGTCAAGCTGCTCGCCCTGAACATACGAGCGTTTATTCGGCTTTTGCGAAATAATAATGCCGATCATACTTTTTTGTTCCACGGTTATATTGAAGCTCGCCGTATATCCCATATATTCGACAATAATGATCTGCTCTCCTATAAGGTTCATATCGTAACCGCTCAATGTGTAGTCGCTTATCTCCTCGGCTTTTCCGTCGCTGTAGACCGCCTCGACCCTAAGGCCGCTCGTGTCAAGCGCCGTGCCCTCGACTACCGTAGTCTTGCTCGGCGGCGATTTTATCCTGATGCCTGTTATATTTGACGGCGGAACCTCTGTTGAAATCGCAGGCTCGGGCGTGGATGTCACAGCCGGATTTGGCGTATACATAGGCGCGGGCGTTGTCGAAACATCCGTAGGTATTGGCGTGGACGTAGCCACAGGCTCAAGCGTTGCCGGAATATCCGTCGGCGTAGGCGTGGGCTCAACCGTAGGTATCGGCGTTAACGTAGGAATTGGAGTCGAATTCGGAGACGGTGCCGCTGTTTGATCGGGCAATGCTGAAGTATACTTTTTCTCCTCAATGTTACATACCTCACATCTTCGTGTTTCTTCACCTGCGGATTCATAAGTTGGTTCTTTGGAAACAAACCAATCGCCCCATTTATGCCCTAACGCGTCCACATAGGAATCATTATAGCTATTATCTCCTTTTGTGCAAATATGAGATGTAAACCCTTGAGATGTGCATGTTGGCATCGTAAATACGTTTCTGTATGTATGTCTATGTATAAATGTATAACTTGGTGTGTAAGAACCTGCAATATTTTTAAATCCCGTGGTTCTTGCAGAATTATAATTATCAATTCTGTTCCACCATTTATGAATTAATTTTTCATTTTCAGACACATACATATGAAAATTTGTATATGTATTGTCATAATTATACATGGTGGCTATATCGTCAAGCCCGTTGCCGTCAAAATCTCCGGCAACAAATCTGCCAGAAACATTTGCAGGCATAAAAGCCGTTTCATTTATCCAACTTGACCATCCTTTGAATTGTGTTTTTTCGGATAAGAATATATGTATTGAATGTTCAAATGTATCGTATTCATACATTGCTGCTATGTCATCTAAACCGTCACCATTGAAATCGCCCGCAACAAATCTACCCGATACAAGATGCGCTTGATATCCTGATGGATCTCTGAACCAAGATTTCCAATTTTCAAAAATCGTACCTGTTGAAAGAAAAACATGTATTTCGGTATGAAATTGCTCATACTCATACATTGCTGCCAAATCATCTAATCCATCTCCATTAAAATCACCTGCCGCAACTCTCCCGGTTACAAGATTTGCCTGATAGCCTGACGTGTCTCTAAACCATGTCTGCCAGTTCTGAAATTTGCTTCCAGTTGACAAAAAGACATGTATTGACATATTATATTTTGAATACTCATAAACCACTGCTATATCATCTAAGCCATCACCATTAAAATCACCCGCTGCAACTTTATCTATCAAAGAATCGGATGGATAGCTGACATTGTCCGAAAACCATGTCTGCCATGCCTCAAATCCGTTTCCCGTTGACAAAAATACGTGAACAGATGTTGAGTGAACCGTATATTTGTATATTACAGCGGTATCGTCCAGACCGTCTCCATTAAAGTCTCCTGCCACAACCTTGCCTCCGGCACAAGATACATAATATTCAGCATCAGTTTTCCATATTTCTTCAGAAAACTCTGTACCGGTTGATAAAAACACATGCCATTGTGCAGTATTATTTCCGCAGTCAAATAATGTTGCGTAATCGTCTCTGCCATCTCCGTTAAAATCACCCGCAACACTTCTGTTTCCTATACACACATTAAATTCTATCCAGTTTGACGCAGATGACAAATCTGTAGAAACCAATCTTATATTATATCTTCCTTCAGCATATGGTTTAAATGTGAAGTTTGCGGGTAAATTTTCAGTCCATGTATGTATTCCGTTACGATCTATCTCAAGATAATACGATGAAGGATTAGTAACATTAGTATTAAAAGTTATCGTATCACCAACAGCATATATCGAATCGCTTACTGACAAAGTTGGTGTTGCCGCGCTGTATGCAGGGCGGCAATAGCCGTGTATGGAACTGTATGTCAAAGCATAAGAATTATTTTTTACCTGATCTGACGAGTTTCCCTCAATTGTATAAACCCTATCTCCGCTGACCCCGGTAACTATTCCTATATGTTTACCACCACTACTGTATTTAAAAATCACCAAATCGCCTCTTTGCGGAGTTGTGCTACCGCGTGTATAATATCTTCCTCTTGATTCAAACCAATTTTTCATTGAATTGCTTGCATCATAACAACTGTATGATGTCGGGATAATATCCGAACCTATTCCGGATCTTCTCGCGCACCAGACAATAAAAGCCGCGCACCAACTTTGCCCCTGCATGTTGGAAGCGCCGAGATCATCCCAATATTTTACATGATTTGTCCCGGTTTCTCTATATCCCAATTCGCTTTCCGCTACCGAAATAATATCATCGGCGGTTCCAGCTGCCGTTACTGTTACAGAGGAAATAAACAGCAATGTAATTACAATGCACACAATTAATGCAAATATTTTTTTCATAAGTATGTACCTCCAATCTATACAAAAAATTATAGCCCGTTTACGGGCAATCGTCAATGCTTTTTTTATAATTTATAATTACAGTATTGATTGGACGGTGATTATATGATAATTTTCGATAAACTTTGGGTCACCATGAAAAATAAAAATATTTCTCAATACAACCTTATTAAAAACTATGGAATAAGCACAGGACAGCTTGACAGACTTAGAAAAAACAGTAACGTTAATACTTTTACATTAAACAAATTGTGCGAAATATTGGATTGCGATTTATATGATATAGCAGAATATAAAAAATAACCCCTCTTTATAACTTGTGGGGCTATCGTTTTATTAAGTATGCTTCGGTCGATTTTACATAAAAAACATTAATTTCATAAAATTGTTTACTTTTTACTTGGTTTGGTGTATAATATTGAAAAAGAGCGGCGCAAATGCCACTGATTTTCAATAGGAGGCCCAAGAGAAATATATTTGAACACTATTCTTGAATATATATCCTCATTGATCAAGGACGATGATCGGTATTATATTTTTGACTTCCTGCTGTCAAAAGGCAGCTTTAGCCTGTAAAATTAAACATAGGTATTCGTTTTGAAAAACAACGATCCGAAAAGCGCCCCGATTCATAAGAAGCGCTTTTTTGATTTTACTTCTCTTTCGGCTTCGTCTCGTACCCGAAGCCCCGATCAGACCCGCCGAATTTTATAATGCCTCCGAAATATTACACAAAAATCACAGGCATTTTTTTACATTAAAAGCAGTTGAAATCCGCGCGGTATAGTAGTATAATGGATATGTATGGGATAATCTCAAGAATAATATATTAATTTTACTTATATTAATTAAAACGGAGGTATTTATTATGGACTACTTAGCTGAATACGAGAGATGGCTCAAGGAGGCAGACGAGGAGACCGTCAAGGAGCTTGAGGCTATCCGCGGCGACGAGGAAGAGATCAAGGACCGTTTCTATAAGCCGCTGGAGTTCGGAACCGCGGGCCTCAGAGGCGTTCTCGGCGCGGGCATCAACCGCATGAACGAGTATGTTGTGGGCCAGGCGACACAGGGCCTTGCAAATCAGCTTATCAAGACAAACGGCGCGGACGCCGATCTGAGCGTTGTTATCGCTTACGACAGCCGCCACAAGTCGGACGTTTTCGCGAAGGAAGCCGCCCGGATACTGGCCGCCAACGGCATCAAGGCGTATCTGTTTGAGGAGCTGAAGCCGGTTCCCGAGCTTTCGTTCTCGGTCGGATACTTAAAGACCACCGCGGGCATCGCGGTGACCGCCAGCCACAACCCGGCGAAGTACAACGGCTACAAGGCATACGGCGCGGACGGCGCCCAGCTCAACCCCGAGCTTGCGGCCATCGTGCTTGAGGAGATCGAAAAGACCGACATCTTCACGGGCGTTAAGAAAATGGACTTTGAGGAAGCCATCGAAAAGGGCCTCATCGTTATGATAGGCGACGAGGTCGAAGAAGTGTATCTCGACAGAGTTCAGGAGCAGTGCGTGAATCCCGAGCTGGCGAAGGAAAAGGGCGACACTCTGAAATTTGTTTACACCCCGTTCCACGGCGCGGGCAACAAACCTGTAAGAAAAATATTAAAGCGCGTGGGCTTTGACAACGTTGTTGTTGTTAAGGAGCAGGAGCTCCCTGACGGCGATTTCCCGACGGTCGAGTTCCCCAACCCCGAGTATAAAGAGGGCTTCCACCTTGCGATAGGCTACGCCAAGGACTGCGGCGCCGACCTGATTGTGGGCACCGACCCCGACAGCGACCGCGTGGGAATCCTGGTTAAAAACGACGAGGGCGAGTATGTGAACTTCACCGGAAACCAGGTGGGCGCTCTGCTCTCCGAGTATATACTCTCGGCTCTCAAGGAAAAGAACGCCGTTCCGAAGGACGGTTATATAGTAAAGACGATCGTTACCACAAACATCGTCAAGGACATCTGCGACGCCTACGGCATAGACATGAAGGAAGTCCTGACCGGCTTTAAGTTCATCGGCGAAAAGATAAAGGAATCCGAGGAGACCGGAGTGGGCACATACCTGTTCGGCTTTGAAGAGAGCTACGGCTACTTAAAGGGCACATACGCCCGCGACAAGGACGCGGTCGTTGCCACAATGCTGATCGCCGAGATGGCGCTCTATTATCAGGAAAAGGGCAGCTCCATCTTTGAGCAGATGGACAAGATATACAAGAAGTACGGCTACTACAAGGAGCAGGTCGTTTCGGTAACTCTCGAGGGAATCGAGGGTCTGGCCAAGATCAAGTCCACAATGGACAACATCCGCTCCAACCCGCCCAAGTCGGTTGCCGGCAAGAAGGTTATCGCCATCCGCGACTACCTGACAAGCGAGCGCGTCGATCTTTTGACGGGCGAGAAGTCGGAGATCCTGCTGCCTCAGTCGAACGTTATCTATCTGGAGCTTGAGGACAAGAACAACTTCGTTATCCGTCCCTCGGGCACCGAGCCCAAGATCAAGGTATACTGCCTGATGAAGGGCGAGACCGAGGAAGAGGCCAACGAGCTTCTCGAAAAGGTCAAAGCCGACGTTGACGAGATCGTTAAATAAGCATTTCTACACAAAGAACGCGCCCGCCGGGCGCGTTTTTTTATGCCCGCGCACGTCGATTATGGTTGACATTTTTTAGCGCGTTTGATATAATAAACTTTGTGTTTAATTTTTTGAAAAAAGGACGGAATACCAATGAAAATAGGTTACAAAAACCTCAAGATTCTGGCGGTGCTGTACGCGTTTGTGCCGATCATAATATTTTACGCCGGCTGGCTCAATATCATATCGGCGATCATATTCATAGCGCTCTCGGCCGCCGCAATCTTCTTTTTCATAAAAAACGCCTCCCACCGAGACGGAAAATATAAGTCGATCACCCTATCCAAAACGCAAATAATAATCATCGCCGCCATATCCCTAATCTGGTGCTTCATGGCGGGCCAGGGCGGATTTGTGCATCAATCGCAAGACCATGCTGTCCGTAATACGCTTTTTAAAAGTCTCATATCTCAAAAATGGCCCGTGACTTATGACAACGGAAACACCATGATGTGCTACTACATTGCTCATTGGATATTCCCGGCAATATTCGGAAAACTTGCCCTGTTTATATCCGGAAGCGCACGAGCGGCGTATATCGTCGGAAACGTCGCGCTGTTGCTTTGGAGCAGTTTCGGCTGTTTTATAGTTTTGCTTCTGGTAGCGACGATAACTAACACCGGTAAAAAACCGATGTTTTTCATAGCGATATTTATGTTTATCTTTTTCAGCGGCTTGGATGTTGTAGGCGTTCTGCTGAGGAAAAGCGTAAAAACATTTTATGATACGTCAACGCATCTTGAGTGGTGGTGCAATCAGCAAACGCAATACAGTTCAAACACTACATGTCTATACTGGGTATTCAATCAGTGTATTGTGCCCTGGATAATTGTGTTGTGCATAATAAACGAGACGAAACTGAAAAATCTCGCCTTGTTTGCTATTCTGTCTTTGCCTTATGGCCCATTTCCGTTTCTGGGCATAGTGACCATCTGCGTTTTCAAAGCCGTATCTGCATTATGCAAAGCAATAAAATCAAAAAAAATCGGTATGTTTTTCATAGACGCGTTTTCGCTACAAAACATTCTTGGATTTTTAGCCGTTGCCCCGGTATATCTGCTGTATTACACAGCGAACACAATGGTCGCAAGCGCCGGAGCAGCGGCAAGTGCGGACGCAGCCGGCGTTAAAACCATCCATACCGGGCAACTCAATCTTCAAATGCTGGCGGCGAATGCAAAAACAAGCGCCGCTAAAACCGGATTCCGTATTCATGACAAATACGTTGAACTGTTTAAAAGCAAAAATGTCGACGCGATTATTGATTATGCTAAATGGTACGCCGTGTTTATGATACTTGAAATCGGATTGTACGCCGCGGTTATCTTGAGACGCGTCAAGCCCAACATTGTGCTTATCGGAACACTGATTTCCCTCTTAATTATACCCTTGTTCCAATTTGGCAGAGGTTCGGATTTTTGTATGCGCGTTTCTATACCCGGCTTAGTATATATATGCGTCACGTTTATACAGGTTGTGATAGCGGAAATGCCGGAATGGGGCGAATACGGTTCATTCAAAAATTGTATGCGCCACAAAAAACTTCTCGTTGCGGCGCTTATTATATTTACTATTGGAACGTTCACGCCCGCAACCGAAATCAAGCGCGAATTTTTGAGCACCATCGCCACGCCTTACACCGAGATCATGAAACACTTTGATGAATCCGGTCCCGCCAAAGGCGATCTCTTTGCCGCGAGTAATTATAAAAATTCAAAATTCTATAAATATTTTTGCAAAAAATCGGATGATAACAAATGATGTACTATGTTTCTATAAAATGAACCGAAGGGAGAAATAATCATGAAAATCAGACTGGCGGACTATGTAGCGGATTTTTTGGTAAACCACGGAATTCATGACTGCTTTATGGTAACCGGCGGCGGGGCCATGCACCTAAACGACGCCTTAGGTCATAAAGAGGGGCTCAGGTGTCTGTTTAACCATCACGAGCAGGCCTGCGCCATAGCGGCGGAGAGCTACGCTCGTGTAAACAACACAATGGCCGCGCTGTGCGTGACGACCGGCCCCGGAGGCACAAACGCCATAACCGGCGTGCTGGGCGCCTGGCTCGACTCGGTGCCGATGTTCGTCATATCCGGCCAGGTCAGATACGACACGACCGCGCGGTATATGCAAAAATTCACCGATGGTCTGCCCCTGCGCGCGGTGGGCGATCAGGAATACGACATCACAAAGTCGGTGAACCCTATGTGCAAATACGCTGTTATGATAGAGGACCCGCTCGACATCCGCTATTGCCTCGAAAAAGCCTATAATCTGGCTCTCAGCGGCAGGCGCGGCCCTGTCTGGATAGACATTCCGGTAAACTTTCAGGGCTGCATGATCGAGACGGACGAGCTGCGCGCCTACGACCCAAACGAGGACATGGCCGCCAAGCCCGCTCCGGTAACCGATGATATAATTTTTGATGTGATCAATAAGATCAAAGCCTCAGAAAGGCCCGTGCTGTACGCGGGCAGCGGAATACGGCTCTCGGGCGGATACGAGGCGTTCCGCGAGGCGGCGGACAAGCTCGGCATACCGATCGCCACCTGCTGGGACTCGATCGACGCGATCGAAAATGAAAATCCCCTGTATGTCGGCCGCGGCGGAATAATGGGTGACCGCGCGGGAAACTTCGCGGTGCAGAACGCCGACCTGATATTGGCCGTGGGCAACCGCCTGTCGATACGACAGGTGGGCTACAACTATCAAACATGGGCGAGAGAGGCGCACGTCATAATGGTCGACGCCGACCCGGCGGAGCTGAAAAAAACGACTATACACGTCGAGACCCCGATCTGCGCCGACGCCAAAGATTTTTTTGAAAAAATGAACAAAGCTTTGTCGGACGAGCCAGCTCCCGTGTTTTGCGACGAAGACTGGCTTAAAACCTGCGCCGACTGGAAACAGCGGTATCCCGTGACGCAAAAGCGGCACTTTGAGGAAAAAGGCAAGACCGCCAATGTGTACGCTTTTATAAATTATCTGAGCGGCAGCCTGCCCGACGGAAACCTGACCGTGGTGTCAAACGGCAGCGCCTGCGTTGTGGGCAGCCACAACTATATAATCAAAAAGGATGCGAGATTTTTGATAAACAGCGCGGTCGCCAGCATGGGCTACGGCCTGCCCGCGGCGATAGGCGCCTGCGTCGCGGCAGATAAGCGCGAGACGATCTGCATCGAGGGCGACGGCAGCATTATGATGAACCTGCAGGAACTTCAGACGATAATCACAAACCGCCTGCCGATAAAAATATTTTTGATAAACAACGAGGGCTACCATTCGATACGGCAGACCCAGAACAACCTGTTCGGCGAACACACCAAGGTTGGCATAGGTCCCGAGAGCGGCGATCTGAGCTTCCCCGATTTCAAAAAGCTGGCGGAGGCCTTCGGCTATAAATATTTATCCGCCAAAAGCAACGCCGAGATGAAGACAGCGGTCGACGAGGCGCTCAAAAACATCGGCGCGGTCTTCTGCGAGATATTCGTCTCGACCGACCAGAACTTTGAGCCCAAAAGCGCCACCAAACGCCTGCCCGACGGCACACTTGTGAGCCCGCCCCTTGAGGACCTGGCCCCCTTCCTCCCGAGAGAGGAACTGCTCAAAAACATGATAATAAAACCCATTGAATAAGCAAGCGCCCGCCGAACCCCGGCGGGCGCCTTTGAATTTTGTTTATCAATTTTGCGCCAAGTATTATATTCGCACCATAACTTTTATCAAGTCAGCCGGCTTGTCGCGCATCAAATAGAGCGCGTCATCAATTTTTTCAAGCCCGTCAAGATGATGCGTAACGAGCGGAGAAGGATCAATTCTTCCGCAGGATATCATAATCATCATTCTTTCAATGCGGCTGCGTCCGCCTTTGGCAAGCTCCATACGCAGAGTTTTTCCGCACATTCCTCTGCCGCCAGAAAAAATGGGCAGAGGTAAATAACCCGTTCCGCCAAAATAGTTGATATTGGAGATCCTTCCGATCCCGTATCTGGTCATATCATACGCCTGTTCCAAGACATTCGCGTTTCCGCCCGCGATTATGACCGCGTCGGCTCCGACGCCGCTTGTCAATCTTCTGACCTCGCTGACAATATCACATTCCTTATAGCTCAGCACGGTTGTGGCTCCGTATTTTTTTGCCAAATTCACACAGATAGGCCGCGTTCCGACGGCGATAATTTGTCCCGCTCCGCTGAGCGCGGCGCCCGCAACCGCCATAAGACCGATAGGACCGATACCCATTACGCAAACGCAATCTCCGAATCGTATATCCGCATTTTCCGCGCCCGTGAAGCCTGTTGTCACAACGTCAACGCTCATCAAGGCCTGCTCATCCGTAATCCCCTCGGGTATATGAGCAAGTGTCGTGTCCGCGTCAGCGACCGAAAATCTCTCGGCAAACACTCCGGGCTGCGTTCTGCCCAGCTGATGTCCGGAAAACGGCGCACTCGCGTGGCCGTAATTTCCGTCCTGGATCGCCTTGTCCCTCCAGTTCGGAGTGATCGCCGGAACCGCAGTCTTGTCTCCCGGCTTAAAGTCTCTCACCTCCGAGCCGACTTCAATGACCTCAGCTATGCACTCGTGACCAAGCACATGATTTTCTTGCTTGGGAACGCCTCCGCCGAACACAGTATGGACGTCGGAAGAACACGGGGCAACCGCTATCGGTTTAAGTATCGCTCCGTACGGCAAGAGCTTCGGCTCGTCCACATCCCTCCACTCGACCTTTCCGGGACCCGAAAAAACTAACGCTTTCATAATCTACACCTCAATATTTAATATGCTCATGATCTCCTTTATTCCGTTTTTAAAGGAAGTATATTCCATAGGACCGATCAAACCTTTCAAGCGCCCGATATCCGGCGCAAGCGAAGGCGATCCTTCTGGGTTTGAGGCCTCCATTTCGAAACTTACGCTTCCCGACTTGTTTGAAAGCTCGTAAATTTCTTTCACATAATCTCTGAGTATCCTCGAATCGTCTCCGGCCACATTATAAGTTCCTTCAGAACCGATCTCGACTATCCTTTTGATTATCTCGGCAAAATCATTTATATAAAGATAATTCCACATCTGCGAGCACGGACCGAGACGCACCGCCTTACCCGAATTAAATCCTCTCACGCACAGATCGACCAATGTGCCCGGCCTGTCATCCGCGCCGTATACACTGAAAATACGCAAATGTATAAAATCAAGTTTGATTTTTTCACAGAACCGTTCCGCCACTTCGGAAAACTCCGATTTGGCTTTTCCGTATTCTGATATGGGGCGGCAGTCCGTATTCTCGGAAATTAAACCGTTTACTATTCCGTACTCCGCCTGAGAGCCGGAAAATATAAATTTTTCACAGCCAAGCCTTTGAGCTGTCTTCAGCGCCCGCATAGAGTATTCAATATTTTTCTGCTGGATCTCTCTGTTCGCCCGGCCCTGATTTCCGGAACCGTCCCAAGCAAAGTGTATAAAGCAATATGCGCTCGGCACATGATCGGAAATAATCTCAACCTCATCAAGCGTGCCCTTAATCACGTGGAACCTTTCACCGCAAAAAGACGAGAGAGCGTTTTCATCTCGCGCGAAAGCGTATAAGGTATAACCCGCGTCAAGCAGGCACCTCAAAACATTTCTGCCCAAAAAGCTTGTCGCGCCGGTCAAAACAATTGTTTGCCCGCTCATTATTCTAAATCCTCATATTTTTGCAGTCTGTTTGTCAGCATGACCGCTATATCCGTGCCGTCTTTGAAATCCGATTTTATTATTGACGCAATCTCATGCGTATATCCCGGAGCCATTATAATAATGCCGTCGGGCGGGTCTTTTTTCGCCTCCTCTGGTGAAATAATAGGGATATGAGACGCAGGCGCGTATCTTCCCTGCTTAAACGGCGCAGAATCTATACAGTACGCAATTTTTTCCCGAAGTCCCGCGGTCGAAAGCAGGGTAAAGCCCTGGTGGCTCGCGCCCCATACCGCAACTTTTTTGCCTTGATTCTTCATACCGTCGGCATATTCGTTAAGCTGAGCGCAAATATCCTCTCGTTCCTCGCTGATTCTTTTAATATCAGGACTTTGCCTCTTTCTCACGATCATAGAAATCGTATCACGATTCACCATCTCCCGCTCAAGGACCTCAAATCCGTTTTTCTCAAGCACAAAACGCAGAGAATCAAATGTATAATACGCCAGATGATCCCGAATTATTTCGTAATATCCGTTGTTTTCAAGTATATATTCAAGAGACGGCACAGTGATAAGTCCCATTCCGTCATCCGTCAAATTATTGTAAATGCCTTTCAGCATTCCATTGGGATCAGGTTGATGCTCAAGAAAATTAAAAGACAGAAAAACGTCATACGGACCGCTTGGAAGTACGTCGTTTTCGCTTCCTACAAATCCGCTGAAGACATTAAGTCCGTTCCCGCGCGCAATTTCAACCAAATCGCGCTTGTGCTCAATCCCCACCGCATCCACGGGAAATTCAGTCAAAACGGATAAAAATTCACCTCTGCCGCATCCTACCTCAATAAACTTCTTGTTTTGAAGGTGATATTTTTCTATCAAGTGTTTATATTGACTTTTTCTCAGTTCGACCATAGTGGTCGAAAATCCCCCCGAGCGTATAACATCCTTATAATAATCGACCGGCTCACAATCAAGCTGCGTTAAACCACAACCCGCACAAAAACAAAGATTAAGAGATATTCCCTCATCTCCGCTCAATTCACACTCCGAGGGAATATTCTGCGCTGAAGCCGGCATATTATCAAGTTTCAGCATCGGCTTAAGCTCGCCGCCGCAAATTAAACATTTTTTCATAACCGCACTGTCCTCACTCTTTTTTATCGTCGTCATCAAAATTGAGCCGCTTTTCTTCTACCACCAATGGTCGGTGCATTACTCTTTTGTTTATGTTAAGTATATATTCGCCCAGAAGTCCGATAAAGAAAAGCTGGATTCCGCCAAGCACAAACACGCCGATAAGTATCGGAGCGTTGCCCAAAGGGAAGTTCTGCCAATGGATAAGTTTCAATATCAAATACGCAAACGCCACACCTATACTCAGTATCGAAATCACAAAACCCGACATGGTGGCGAACCTGAGGCCGATCTTGGTGTATGACGTGAAGCTGAGCATTGCCGCGTCGTACAGGCTGTAAAATCCGTTGCTGGTCTTGCCCGCGCGTCTCTGCTGCTGCTCGTATTCTATGTCCTTGCGTTTAAAGCCCAGCTCCGCCACAATACCGCGCAGAAACGGCTCGGAATCGTCTAAGTTTCTCAGCACGTCGATAAACGCCTTGTCATAAAGGCCCGTGCCCGTGAAATGCTCGATCTGCTCTACATCGGACATTTTCTTTATCACCTTGTAGTAGCAGGTGCGCAGGAATCTTATAAAAGGATTCTCGCGGCTGGAACTCTTTATCGCGCTGACTATTTTATAGCCGTTCTCCCATTCCTTCACAAGCCTCGGAATTATCTCGGGCGGGTCCTGGAAATCGGCACACATAAGTATCGTGCAGTCGCCGGTGGTCTGGCACATGCCGTAGTAGGGCGAGTTGAACTGCCCGAAATTCTTGGCGTTGAAGATAGCCTTTATCTTTTTATTATCGGCGCATAAGCCCGCCAGCAGCGCCCTGGTGCTGTCCTGCGAGTCGTTGTCTATAAACACTATCTCGTAGTCGTAGCCGCCCAGATGCCGCTCAAACTGCTCGATAATCGCTTTGCTCAAAGGAACAACGTTCTGCTCCTCATTATAGCACGGAATAAGCACGGAAATTCTTTTCATAACTATTCTCCTTTGCGAACCGCCTCAATGATCACGTGTCCCATGTAGTCAATCATATCGTCGGTCATGCCCGGGTACACGCCTACCCAGAATGTGTCATTCATTATTCTGTCAGTATTTTCAAGTCCACCGACCACTCTGTAGCCTTTTCCGGACTTTCGAAGTTCGTCAAAGCAGGGGTGCTTGGTGAGATTGCCCGCAAACAGCATTCGGGTCTGAACGCCCTTTTGCTCCACATAGCGCACAACGCCGTTCCTGTCGACGCCCTCTTTGCAGGTTATCAAAAATCCGAACCAGCTGGGGTCAGAGTTCTCGCACGCCTCGGGCAGTATCACCCTGTCGCTTATCGGCTCAAGAGCCTTATGCAACCGCGCGAAATTATGCTTTCTTCTTTCCACGAACGACGGGAATTTTTTCAGCTGCGCGCAGCCGATCGCCGCCTGCAGGTCGGTGGCCTTGAGATTATATCCGAAGTGGGAGTAAACGTATTTATGGTCATATCCGAGCGGCAGCTCGCCGTACTGTCTGTCAAAGCGGTGGCCGCACATGTTGTCCATGCCCGACTTGCACACGCAGTCTCTGCCCCAGTCGCGCATTGACTTTATAATTTTCGCCAGCAGCGGATCGTTTGTGTAAACCGCTCCGCCCTCGCCCATAGTCATGTGGTGAGGCGGATAAAAGCTCGATGTTCCAATGTCGCCTATCGTGCCCGTGAAGCGTTTCTCGCCGTCTATGGTATATTGAGAGCCCAAAGCGTCGCAGTTGTCCTCTACCAGCCAAAGGCTGTGGCGCTCGCAGAACGCCTTTACCGCTGCTATGTCAAACGGATTGCCCAGAGTGTGGGCGATCATGACGGCCTTGGTCTTATCCGAAAACGCGTCCTCAAGCTTTGTCACGTCTATGTTATATTGGGGAATAGTCACGTCCACAAACACGGGCACCGCTCCGTACTGTAGGATCGGCGTCACGGTAGTCGGGAATCCCGCCGCGACGGTTATTACCTCGTCGCCGCGCCTTACCGCTCTCTCGCCCAAAAGCGGCGAGGTCAGCGTCATAAACGCGGTCAGGTTCGCGCTTGAGCCGGAATTCACCAAAGCGCAGTACTTAACGCCCAAATATTCCGCGAGCTTTTCCTCAAACTCGTCGGTATATCTGCCCGAGGTCAGCCAGAATTCCAGCGAGCTGTCGACCAGATTCACCATCTCGTCGGAATCATAAACTCTCGAGGCGTATGGTATGCGGTCGCCCTCCTCAAAATCTTTCTTTTTCAGGTGAAACGTCTTGCAGTATTCGTCGACCATTTCGAGTATCTGCTGTCTCGCCTGCTTTTCATCGGTATTTTCAAACATTATTCTGCCCTCTCATATATTCTGTTATCTGTTTTTGCATTATCTTGTCAATATCGTCGGCGCTTCCGCCGCCCAAATACACCCGCGTCCACTCCACGGTCTTTTCGACCGCCTCGGACACGCGCCAGCGGGGTCTCCAGCCGAAAACACTCTTTAGCTTCGAGCAGTCGAGCTTTAGGAAATTCGCCTCGTGGGGCGCGTCCTTCGGTGCGGCGTTCTCCCATGAGATGCCGCCCCATTTCTCGCAGAACATATTGACGATCGCCGCGGTATCAACACAGTCGCTCTCGTCGGGTCCCACGTTATAGTATCCTGAATATCCGCGGTTTTCATACTGCTTTTCGGCTATCATCAAATAGGCGAAAAGCGGCTCCAGCACATGCTGATAAGGCCGCGTGGAGGCGGGATTGCGGACGATTATATTTTCGCCCTTTTCCGCCGCGCGCACGCAGTCGGGAATTATCCTGTTTTTCGCGAAGTCTCCGCCGCCTATGACGTTGCCCGCTCTGGCGGTCGATATCGCGGCTCCGCCCTCGAAAAAGCTGTCTTTATAGCTGTGGGTCACAAGCTCCGAGCAGGACTTGCTGTTCGAGTACGGGTCAAAGCCGTCCAACGGCTCATCCTCTCTGTAGCCCCAGCACCACTCGTTGTTTTTGTAGACCTTGTCGGTGGTAACGTTTAAAAACGACTTCACGCTGTCTGAGCTTCTTACGCACTCCAAAATATTGACCGTTCCCATTACGTTGGTCTCGTAGGTGTATCTCGGGTTTTTGTAGCTCTCGAGAACTATGGGCTGCGCCGCCAGATGCAGCACGATCTCGGGGTTTGCCTCGTCAAAGACCGCCTTCAGCCTGTCAAAATCCCGTATATCTCCGATAACCGACTTGATTCCGCTTCCGATGTCCGCCAGTTTAAACAGCGACGGCTCGGTGGGCGGCTCAAGCGCGTATCCTGTCACGTCGGCTCCCGCCATCGTCAGTATTTTGCACAGCCAGCTGCCCTTAAAGCCGGTATGTCCGGTCACAAAAACCTTTTTGTTTTTATAAAAATCAATGTCAAATTTCATATTATTTATCAATACCAAACCTTCCAGGGGGCGTTGCCTTCCTCCCACATCTGCTCAAGAACCATCTTGTCGCGCTGGGTATCCATGCAGCGCCAGAAACCGTCGTGTCTGTAGGCCATCATCTCACCCTCGCTGGCGAGCTTCGCCAGCGGCTCTTTTTCAAGCACTGTGCGGCTGCCCTCGATATAATCAAATATCTTTGGCTCAAGGACCATGTAGCCGCCGTTTATCACGTCGCCGTCGTCCTCATCCTTCTCACGGAACGCTTTTACCAGTCCGGACTTCGCAATCTCCAGCACGCCAAAGCGCTGATTTAGGTCAATGGCAGTTATAGTGGCGATCTTGCCATGGCTCTTGTGGAAATCCACCAACTTATTAATATTGATATCGCATAAGCCGTCGCCATAGGTCAGCATAAAGGTTTCCTCGCCGATATAGTCGCGAACGCGCTTCACTCTGCCTCCGGTCATGGTGTGGAGACCGGTGTCAACGATCGTCACCTTCCAGGGCTCAGCCACGTTGTTGTGAATTATCATCTTGTTTTCGCGGCTGAAGTCAAAGGTCACATCGCTGCGGTGCAAATAGTAGTCGGCGAAATATTCCTTGATAACATACTGCTTATATCCGGCGCAAATGATAAAGTCGTTGTATCCGTAGTGCGAATACTCTTTCATTATGTGCCACATGATCGGCATGCCGCCAATCTCTATCATCGGCTTCGGGCGCAGATGGCTTTCCTCCGAAATTCGCGTGCCCAGTCCACCGGCTAAAATTACTACTTTCATAACCCTTCTCCTTTGTTCTCGAAAAATGTCGAATGTAACTAGAATAACATTATTATTTTACAACATAGCTGTTTGTATGTCAAGCATGAAATATACCAAAGAACAGCGTTATTATTTAAATTTTTTAAAAAGTCGGGAACAAAACGGAAGGCACAATCGTCTAATACAATATAACGCGGACAAAATTTTACATTTTAAAATATTAAAGAATCGGAGCAATAATATGAAAAAAGCCTTTAAATCACTGATCCTATTCACAGCGGCAGCCGCGCTGTTCACTCAATTCGGATGCTCCGCGGCAGATGCCACAGTGGCATCGCCGCCGACGCCCATGGCGTATAGTCTCGACCCCGCCGCGCCGGTGATCGAGTTTGCCGCCGAAACAAAAAGCGCGGAGGGCAAACCCGAATACTATCTGTTTGATGACAATCCCGAGCATCTTAACGCCAAATATCTGGCTGACGGCGATACGCCCTCGAGCATAGTCCACTTTGAAGATCTGACACCGGGCATATATACCGTGTTCAGCTACCACCACCGCGGCTACTCCGTGGACTTTTGGGCGGACCTTTACTACGACGCGGTGTTTTCCTCAAACGGCGGCGGCAGCTTTAAAATACTGAACCTGGGCATAGACAAAAACTGGGATTGGAACCAAGCCTGGGCGGACTATGCAAACACCACCGTTTCAATGCCCGAGTACCTGCGCACTTTCGGCTGCACCTGCGGCGCGGGCATCGCGCCGGACCACGCCAACGGCTGCCCCGCGGTTATACGAGATCAATCAAGAACGCCCAACACCAAAAAATACGCCGGCCTCGGCGCCGAGCGCGGGCTGTCCGCAGGCGAAACGACGTATCTGAGCGATTTTGAAAGCTACATAACCGAAAACGACATTAACCATTTCAGATACGGCGGATGGAACGAGCCCATGTGGATGATGATGAAGTTTGAGGTACTGAGCGGCACGGTGAATTTTGACACCCTGGCCTATACTGACAAAGCGACAGCCAAAAATAATTTTAAAACCCTTTTAAAAGGTCCGTACGAAAACGAACCACAATATAAGGGTATAGCCGAAAACGCGCCGATCGTGACCGCGGCGATTGAGTATGAAATAAACGACAAGACGCCGAACGGCCCCGTTCCCGTGACGGTCAAAAACTCCCGCGCACCCGAGGGTATCACGATACCCGACGGAGTTTTCGCCACCAACGTGAACACCTGGCGCGAACCCCTGCCGATCGCGGCCGAAAGCGACCTTGTGCGCCTTAAATACGCCGATGACACCAAAATGGACTTGTACGGCTCGGAGGTGCCCGACGGCTGGAAAAACAATATCTGGCAGTTTGACGCGTTCCACACCAAGCACTACGGGAATTATGACGCAGAGCAAAGCGAAAAGATCGCGGCATACGGCGTGCCTGTCATGACAAAATTTCAGCCCAACATCGACATAAAGGACATAAAACACCCGAGCGGCAGCGAGGTCTGCGACGACGATTTTTACAAATACAACGCCTGCAATCTGGGCAACTTCGGCGTTACCGAACGGTACGAGATCAGGCTGAAAAACTCGGACTCAAAGACGCGCAAATTTAATTTTTATTTAAGCTCGATCGCGGGACAGGTATACAGATACAGCCTGACCGACGCGGAGAGCGGCGAGACAGTGCAAAGTGACGGCGGAACCTATATCATGAAAAAGTTTGACGACGATCCGCCCGAGGACCCGAACTCAACGGCCGACCCAAAAGAGCGCCTGAAGCCCGACGAATACGGAGACACTATCGCATTTGCTTTGGAACCGGGAAAGACATACGGCGCCGTTATCGAGATCACCACCCTGACCGGATGCGTCGCGCCGATGCACAACCGAATGAGTATTGAATAAAAAAAGGCATGTCAAAGAATTTTTTCCTTGACATGCTTTTTTTATTCTCAATTTTTACTTTGTCAAATAATTGTAGATCATTATAGCCGCGTCGGCTCTTGTCAGCGGCTCCTTCGGCGCGAATGTGCTGTCCGGGTTGCCTCCGATTATGCCGAAGCCTTTGGCCAAAGCTATATATCCCTCCATGCCGGGTGTTATGTCGGCGCTGTCCGAAAATCCCGCCGCAAATATGTCTGTCATTTGAGCTATATCCTCATAACCCAGTGCCCGTATGATATACTTGGGTCCGTCCTCGCGTATGCAGGGCAGATTTTCGTCCTGCGCCTCACCGCTCTTTATTATCCCGCGGGCCGAGACGTATTTGTACAATCCGCTCGCATAATACGGTGTTATCGGATATCGCTCGCCCTCAAGCGCCGCCACAAACGCCAGCAGCTCGCCCTGGGTTATAACGTCGTTCGGGCGGAAGCTCGTCTCGCCCTCGGGCAGAGAAATAACTCCGTTATCAAGCAGCGTGCTTATCGCGGTCTCGGCGTAGTGTCCGCTTATATCGTCCGCGGAGACGGCCGCCTCGTCCTCTTTAAGTTCTGTTCCGTTGTAGTCCAAAAGTTTTCCGCTCTTTGCCGAAACAATGCTCGGTTTTCCGATTGGCAGAGCGTACACGATCTGCGCGGTCTTTGCGCCGCTTTCGTCGGTCTTGATCACATACCGCGCCTCGATACCGCGCCGCTCCGAGAGCGCCGAAAACGCCTCATCGGCAGAGATCATGCCCTCGGGCGATTCGAACTCAATATCATCATCCCAATCCTTGGAAAACCGCTTTATCTTTCCGCAGACCTTGTCAACCGTAATGCCGAGCTTGTTGTCTTGATACTCGTACCCGTTTTCCATGCGGTAAAAATCAAACCAATAGTCTCTGTAATAATCCGACTCGGGAGCCATAGAATCCGAAGCCTCGATATCGGAGTCCGCCTTCGCGTACTCATCCGCCGCATACTTGGCGGCAAAGGCCTTGGCGGTCTCCAGCGCCTGCGCCTCGGTGATAGTCGGCTTTTCTGCGCCGTTGTTTGCGTTATTAAATGTGCTGACATCGAGAAGCTCCCCGCTCTCGGCGTCTATCAAAACAAACGTGTCCTCCCGCACACTAATATCGCCACGCACCTCGCTCAGCGAATAGGTCAGATTCGCGGTGTATGTCAATGTTCCGTCGTCCTTGCGGCTGCCTCTGAGATAATCAAAGGTGCAGCCCGAAAACTCCTTGCCCTCAAGCGGCAGCTCGGATATAGCCTCCACGACCGCCCGAGCCTCGGCCTCGGACATCAAGCCCTTGACCTGCTCCATGTTCACAAGCTCCGACGGAGTGAATCCGCCGTCCGCCGCGCTCTCGGCCGCATACATTCCGCCCGAGGCTCCGTACGTTGTATTGGCGCTTTGATCTTCGCCGATCTCGTGCTTGAATTCCTCTCCGGTCTTGGCGTCTATCATCACGTCGGGATTTTTAGGCTCGTACGCCAGAACCGCCGCGTCGTCCTCGTCCTCGCCGCCGTACCTGGTTATGTACTTCGCAGTCATGGGCGACAGCGCCTTGAATTTCTCCGCCGCCTGCTCGAGCGTTATAATTCCATCGGGCGAGGCGATATTTTCGGCGTATGTCATCGAGGACGTCAGCTGAACGAGCTCGCCCGTATCGGTATCAAGAGTGATGTCCATATAGTTTCCGCAAAACGGCAGGCCGTTTACGCGGCGCTCAAAGCGGACCGTCGCGCTTGTTGAGTTCACGCCGTAGCCGTACAGGATTTCGCCGTTTTGGTCAAACTCCGGGGCGAGCGCGGGATTGAGCCTCATAAGATGCGAGTATGCCGCCGCAATCACCTCGGATTCGGAAAGCTTGGGCAGAGACGCTTTATCGGAATAGCTGTTTTCAAACACGCTGTAGCTGTACATCAGAATGTTTCCGAGGCCGTCCACGGTCGTCTCGATCCTTTTTTGCGTCTCAGCTCCCTCGGCGGTCTCCCAATTAAGCTTGTAGGTTGTGATCCCGCCTTTTTCGGCGGAAACGCTGCTTGAGAACTCCGAAAGCTCCGTGGGAACATCAATTCGGCTCTTGGCCGCGGTGATTGCCGCCTCAAGCCCCGCGCTGTCCGCCGCGAAAACCGGCATAACCATGACCGCGAGCAGCGCCGACAATACCAAACAAAAAATCTTTTTCATATAAACTCCTCCTATCTTTACGGCTATTATATCACATATAAATCAAAATAGCAAGCCACGGCGGAAAATACCGGACCGAATTGTCAAAAATACTTGCAAAATGCGACAAAAAGATGTATAATAGCAATGTCGGAGCGATCCGACAGGAAAAGGTACAGCCAAAAACAATGTTAAACACCGGGCGGTTACGCCAATACTTCCCCAAAAGGGGGGTAAGGCTTATGGAATATGTGTATATAATGATTTTTATTATTGCATTAATCACATTGATTTTATCCATAAAAAAATAACGCCGGCTCCGCTATAAGTTGACGTTATTTTTATAATACTACTTATGGCATAACCGTTTAAGGCTTTGCATTTTCCTTTATTTAATTATACTACTGTTCTGTTGATTTGTCAACATTTTTTAAAAATTCATTGCCAATGATCCTTGTCTTACTAATTAAAAAGCGATTTAAAAAACTCGATCACGCGCTCGAGAAGGCCCGGGGCCTCTCCAGCCGCGTAGACCGTGCCGTCGGGGCTTAAAATGTCTCCGCTCTTTGCGGCCACCGCGCACGGCTTGTCGGGGTCCAAGGCATAAACTGCCTTAATTTTTTCGCCGTCGTCTATTTTCAGCACCGTCGGCGGACACGCGTTTAAGAGTATCCGGGCCGCCTTTTCGTCCGAGATCATTCCCTTCGGGGACTCAAAGTTGAGCCCGCCATCCCAATATAAATTATAATAGCACACCTTACCTGTCGCGCTGTCAACGCTCACGTCAATGCGGTTATAGAGGCTCATAATTTCATAACCGTTTTGAACGCGCTGAAACGAGAACATCGGATCGGTCTCGCGTGCCCCCTCTTTCACTTTATTGCCGCTTTCACAGGTTGCGTACTCATCCGGAGCGTATTTTTGAGCGAATTCTTTCGCGGTCTCAAACGCCTTGTCCTTTGACACAACCGGCTGCGCGGAAGGCTCGGACATATTCCCGCTTAAATTTATAAGCTTCCCGGTCTCGGCGTCAAACGACAAAAACGCGCTCCGCTGATTATCGGCGCCGACATACGTAAGCCCGGCAATACACTCGTAACCGCTTTCGGGTATGTTCGCGTTATAAACGCAGTTTTCGAACGCCAATCCGTTTTCGGCGGCTGAAATAATATCCTCTGCCGCCTCCGCGAGCTCGGCCGCAGACATAACATCATCGCCGAACTCGGTTTGTTTTATCTCCTGCTCGGTGAACGATGTCTGAACGGACGGGTCGTGCGCGCGGAGCTCGGCAGCCGCGTCATACCTTATGCTTATCGGCTTTTTAAGCCTCTCGGCTTGATTTTCTGTCAAGGTGTATTTTTCGCCTGTCTCGGCGTCGATTACCGTGTCGGACTCCTCGGGAACATAAACCAAAATCGCGCTGCCGTCCTTTGAGGACTCGGGAACAACATATTTTGCCGTCATTTTTAATATATCTCCGTAATTCTTTGCCGCCCTCTCCGCCGATATATAATCATCAGCGAATACCGCGCCGCCCGAAACAGCCAACAAAAGCGCCAAAACCACACACAAAATCTTTTTCATTTTCTTCACCTCTTAATATAACAATTATATCACGCATATGCAAAAATAGCAAGATAAACCCACCGCTAACACAGGCGAGGCAAATACCAGGCTCCCCTTCCTTTAGGAGGGGGAGCTGTCTGCGCAGCAGACTGAGAGGGAGGAATATCCCTACGTTGATTCGCCTCCCTCTCCGTCGCCTCCGGCGCCACCTCTCCCTCCAAGGAGGGCGAGGCAAACGGGGGCATAAAAAAACCGCCCGACGGCGGTTTTGGTTTTACGATATTGCTTCCTGCAGGGCGGACGCGAGCTGATCGGGACACGATGTGCCGCGGCCGTTGCAGTTTATGCCTTTGAGCAGGCTGATCACCTTTTTGGCGTCCATGCCTTCGACCAGCGCCGAGACTCCCTGAGTATTGCCATTGCAGCCGCCCAGAAATCTCACGTTGCTGACCTTGCCGTCGTTGACCTCAAAGGTTATCATCTGAGAGCAGGTGCCTCTTGTCTTGTAGGTATATTCCATGATTTTTTCCTCCTTATCGTTTGTGATATTTATCTTCCCGCGGTGCGCGAGGCTTTGCTCGTGCCTGCGTACTTGCCGCACTTATCGCCCCACACTGCCAGAACCTCATTATCAGATGAAATAACGCGGATGACCTCGCACATATTCGAGCAGCCGCGGCACTCAAAGCTGGTGGGCTTGAACTCAAGCTCCAGCTGACCGAAGCCCTTGAACGAGGGCTTTTCGATTTGGTTATCCTCTATATATTCCTTCGCGAGTATCGCGCTTCCTATCGCGCCCATAACGTTGTAGTATTTGGGTATAACCACTTTTTCGCCGACCTCGTCCTCAAAGGCCTTGCGGATGCCAACATTGGCGGCGACTCCGCCCTGAAAAATGAACGGCGGCTTGAGGGTCTTGGCTCTGCCCAGATTGTTTATATAGTTGCGCACCAGCGCGGTGCACAGGCCCTTTATTATCTCCGCCTTTGAAAATCCATACTGCTGCTTCGCTATCATGTCCGACTCGGCGAAAACCGTGCAGCGGCCCGCTATGCGCACGTCCTTCTCAGCCGTGAGCGCCAGTTCTCCAAACTGCTCGATCGGCACGCCCAGACGCTCCGCCTGGTGGTCGAGGAACGAGCCCGTTCCCGCGGCGCACACCGTGTTCATCGCGAAGTCGGTCACCATTCCGTCCTGCAAAATTATTATCTTCGAATCCTGTCCGCCTATCTCAAAAATCGTTCTCGCGTCCGGATGGTAGTGCAGCGTGGCGGTGGCGTGGGCGGTTATCTCGTTCTTGATAACGTCGGCTCCCACCAAAACTCCGGCAAGCTCTCTGCCGCTTCCGGTGGTGCCTATACCCAAAATATCGTCGTCCTCGCAGCCGATCGCGTCCTTGAGCATCTTCATGCCCTTTTTAACGCTCTCAAGAGGCTGACCGTTGGCTCTGATATACTGACTAAAACAAACGTTATAGTTTTCGTCCATCGCGATCACGTTGGTGCTGACCGAGCCTATATCAATTCCTAAATAATATTTCATGATTTGTTTCTTCTCCTATTTCGCGTGCTGTTTTATCGGCGCGTGCGACGAGGCCGCCAGATTGTCCTTGACCTCCTGCGCCTTGGACTGCGCCTTTCTCGCGGCCGACTGCGCCGCCGAGCCTATCGCGTCGCCGATGCCCTGTTTCTGCTTGGCGTAGTGCTTGCTCTTTATCAAATCGGTGAACGCCTCAAGCCTTGTCTTGACATGGGCCTCACCCATCTGCTCGTCAAGCGACAGAGACATGATCGGCATGTTGAGCTCCTCTGATATCGCCGGGAACTTGCCCAAATTCACAAGCTCGGGCAGGCAGGCGAACGGCATAAGATGAACCACGCCGTCGAAGCCGCGTTTCGCGAAATCGTGTACCCAGCCCATATTTTCCTTGTCGTGTCCGCCGCAGTTGAGCGGCGCGACCTTGTCCGACATTCTGAACACTCTGTGAGACTTGGGGAACGGCAGCCACTGCGGCACAATGTTGTGCTCGACCCAGTCGGATATGTACTGAACGTTCTCGACCTCAACGCCGAGATTGTTCAAAATTTCCTCAACATTTTTGTTGACCGTGGGCTCCATTATAACATAGATCTCGCCCACAATGCCGACTCTGATGCGCTGACTTTCCTCTACCTTGCGGCGCGGGATCGCTTCGAATATTTCAAGCGCCTGCTTGTATGTACGATTGACGTCGCGTATATTGTCGCATTTCTCAAACATCTTTACTATATCTTTCCACGCCTTTGAGTAATCGCCCTGATTGATCTCATAGGCGCGCAGTATCTTCATCTGCTTTTCGAGCTTATCCATTTTCTTTATCAGCTTGTAGCAGAACAGCGCCAGTCCCGGCAGCTTGCGGTTGGGCGTGCCGTTTTTGACCGCCTTGACTTTTTCGTAAAATGCGTTAAAGTCCTGGAACATGCTGTCGAAAACAACTACCTTTGTGTTGTAGCCCAGCTCCTGAAGCACCTTTTGGTGCACGTCGGGATACATTCCCGCGCGGCACGGTCCGGCGCCGCCCGAAGAAACGATAAGCTCCGCGCCCTTTTCGGCACATTCTATGTAGGTTCCCATCATGACCTTAAACGGGAAACAAATAAACTCGGGGCTGTATTTCACACCCAGCTCCATTGTTCGCTGCGAGGGCGCGTCGGGCATTATCACCTCGTGGCCCAGTTTTTCAAGCAGCACCTTGTATCCCGTCACGCATCCCATATGGGGAAAAGATGTTTTCATTTGGCAAATCACCTCTCGTTTACCTTGCGGATTTTTCTTTTTATCATATCTGTAAACGCCTCGATTCGCGTTTGCAGGTGGCTTTCTCCTGTGTGCTCATCGATCCTGAGTGTCATAAACGGCACTCCCGAATCGGCGTAATCATGCTCAATCTCCTTGCCGACTATCGAGTCGGGGCCGCAGCCGAACGCGGTTATGTGAATAAGGCCCTGAACATTCATGTCTTTTATCATAACGGTCGCCGCCTGATACAGCTTATCCGGAAAAGTCCAGAATATGCGGCGGGTCTCCTCGCTGCGGTGCTTGAGCAGATCTTTCGGGTCAAGCATATCAAACGTTATCACGTTGACTTCAAGCTCGCGCAGCTTTTTGATTATGTTCATGCTTATAAACGGGTCATACACATTGTATATATATCCCAGAAGCCCTATCGTCGTCTCATACTTCGGAATCTTGAAATCCTCAAACTTCTTGCCCTCAAACATAACCTCGGCCGCCTCGTCGAGAGTCAATCCGCGAATACAGAGGTCGCGAAATTTCTCAAAATCGGCGATAGCGCCCTTGAGCGCCTGCTTGAATTTATGGGACGAAACGCCCAGCTTTTTGGCTATCGGCAAATAGCATTTAAAAT
>CANQLT010000026.1 GCA_947624775.1 uncultured Monoglobus sp. | reverse complement strand
GTTCAGCGCGGGCGAGGTCATGCAGTTCTCGGAGCGCGACGGAGTGTGCTCCGCCTTCCGCATGCTGTTGACCCGTGACGTTATAGAGCAGGGCGCCCACTACGAGAAAAATCTGGGCGACTACGGAGCGCTTACAGCCGAGCAGTATTACAGTGAGCTGTACACCGCCTTCGGCACGGTCGAGCATAAATTTGCTGACAAGTTTCTGTTATCAAGCGGCGGCGAGAATATTTTAAGAACGGTGCCGACCGCGGGTTCGGTCTATGTCTATAACAAAAACAGCCGCAAGCTTTACGTCGGCGACGCGTCGGATATAGAGCAGGGCTGTGAGGCGTTCACGGAGATACGGCTGGGCGCGACCAACATAACCGTCGTCATGAGATAAAGATAATTTTAAAAGATTTAAAAAAACACTTGCATTTTTAAAAATATTTGATATAATATATTATGTATAATATTTAAACAAATTGAAAAACAAATGCAACTTTTTTGAAAAAATGTCGTCTAATACTATAGAGACATAAAAAACGCTGATAAAAGGCGATACGTCTTTGCATATAAAACTGTGAAAGGAGATGCGTTATATGAAAAAGATTGTATCCAAAAGACTTGTTTCGATTTGTATAGCCGTCGTTTTGCTGGTTTCGCTGTTTGCGGTTCCGGTTTCGGCCGATTACGCAGCTATACAAAAACCCGGCGAGTATGTGGGCCAGGCGTTTTATACCGACATTGTGACCTACATAAACCACTACGCCATCCCCTCTTGGATAGTCAACGGATATCCTATGGTGGCGGTTGAGGATTTGAACAAGTACGGATTCGATGTGCTGTGGGACAGCGCGAATCGCTCGCTGCGCATATTCAGGAACTCGAATATGTACCCCAACCCGATCCCGGTTTATCTGCCCAAAGACAGCCAGCTGGGCACCAAGCAGTGCGACGTGTACGCCTCGGCCATTAAGGTTTACATAAACGATTACGAGTATCAGATACAGGGCTTTTCGGGAATCACGGGCTACACCTTCATTTATGTGGGCGACCTCACCGCTTTGGGCGCGACCATGTACTATATAAGTGAGAACAAGGCGGTCAATATCTGGATAAACGGCATGAGCATAGCCGAATACCAGAGGCCCACCGCGACAAAGCCGACCGAGTATAAGATTCCCGTTCAGCAGGTGGCGGCAAATTCCACGACGGACACCGCCGCGGACACCACGGTGTACTATGATTATATCGACGCAAATATGCCCGACTGGGCGGTTCCCACGGTCACAAAGCTGGTCAACAAGGGCTATATAAAGGGCGACGCCTACGGACGGCTCAGGCTCACCGAGGAGGACCTCAGGTATTTTGTTGTAAACGACCGTGCAGGAATATACGGTGATTAAAATTTCAGTCAATAATAAAAGCTCCCGAAATCAAATTCGGGAGCTTTTGCGTTGCTCCTCTACAGGAGGCCGCAGATCATTTTGGCGGCCTCGGCGCGGGTCGCGGGAGCTTTCGGCTCAAACATATTGTTTTCCCTGCCGCCGACTATTCCCATGCTCCGCATTTTTTGAACGCCGTCCGTCGCGTAGTCGGATATCTCACCTTGGTCGGCGAAAGGCTCAGTCGAGCGCTCATCTTCGGATTTTCCGAGAGCGGCGCATATCCTCGCCAATATCGCGCATATGTCCTCGCGTGTGATGTCGCTGTCGGGCATAAAGCTGCCGTCGGGATAACCGTTCACAAAGCCCGCCGCGGTTGCCTGGGCGATATATCCCGAGTGCCAATCGTTTGGGCTCACATCCGAGAACAAGCCGTTTTGATATTCGGCGGTTCCGCCGTTCCCGAAAGCGCGGCAGAGGACCGCGGTCAGCTCGGCGCGGGTGATGTTGCCGTCGGGCATAAAGCTGCCGTCGGGATAGCCGCTTAAAATTCCATTGCCGCTGAGTTTCATAATATAGTCATAAGCCCAATGCTCGGCGGTCACGTCGGAAAAGCCGCTTTTCTCAGCAGAATCGGAGGAGGAAGGAGCGGAAGAAGGAGTTTCCGTCGGCACTTGCGTCGGCGTCGGAGCCGCGGTGCTCTGCGTAGCTGTGCCGCCGAATGAGCCGCCGCCCGACCAATTGCCTCCGCTTGATCCGCTTTCCTTGGTGTAGTCGTCGCTGTAATACAGCACAACGCGGTCGCCGTCCTTTAGGGTGTACGAGCCTATCCCCACCGAGGGCGAAACTCCGTTCACGGTGTACAGCCAGCCGCTGTTTTTGCCGTTGTCAAACTCGCTCAACTTCACGCCGTCGGGCGTGGTGACCGATCTTATATATCCGCTGTCAATGCCGTCGGCGGTGTAGCCTTTCGCCGAAAGCGCCGCCTTGACCGCGTCCGAGGCCTTGCCGCCCTTTGATACGGTTGCCGCGGTCTCGGCGATCCATGTGGGATAGGCGCCGCTATGCTTTCCGCTGCCGTGAACGGTGTCGCCCTTCAGCGTGACATAAACCGTTATCTTGCCCGAATCAAAGCTGCCTGAGCCCGAACCGCCGCCCGAGCCCGAACCGCCGCCCGAGCCGCTCGGAACGGTTATTTTGTCGGTATAAATATTGAACGGCTTGCCGCCGCCGTTTTTAAACGCATTATACGCAATCAGGGCGCGAAAGCTCTGCTCGGTGGCGAGAGCGTTGAACTCGGTGTTGTCCGAAAATCCGAATCCGCTGTTGTCAGCCAGCGCGTAGCCCGCCAGACCGTCTACCGCGCTGCCGCCTTTTACAAAGCGCGCGTCGCTTGACGGGTCAATCCCGACGGCGACAAGGCCGATCACTACCATCGCGTCGGTGTTCGAGCTGTAGAACGTGCCGCTTTCGCTCTGGGCCGCGGATAGGATATTGATTATATCCGAAACAGCGGACTTGATTTGTCCGTAGGTTTCCTCGTTCAGCCCCGCGGCTTTGGCGGAGTTTGCGCTATAGTATTTCGCCAGCGCGTTCAGCGCCATGGCGGTCGAGTCATAGTCGGGAAAGCTCTGTCCGCCCCACTCGTACCCCCAGATGCCGTCGCTGTTTCGGCTTGTGAGTATGTAGTCAAGCAGAGCCTCGCGCGTAAGGTTGCCGCCGACGGCGTAATTTCCCGAGTCGTAGACCGTCATCGCGAAAACCGCGTCGGTTATATAGGATATATCCGAGGGCTCAAAGGATGATAGCTTGTCGATCAGGTCAAACTGTCTGCCATCCGATGTGGTGAGCTTTTTGAGATTTCCGCCGAGCGCGCCTATAGCCAAACCGTATTTGGAGACCGCGCCGATCGTGTCGGCGGAATACGCCTCGTCGGTCAGCTTTTGGAGCGAGGCGGCCTTGTCAGTTAGAGTTTTTTCGTATCCGCCGCGTGCCATATCAAACAGCGCCCAAGGGTCGCTCGTGTCCGCGTACGATCTTGAAATATTGTCAAGCAGAACGGGAATTCGATCTTTCGTCTCGATATCCTCCGAGGGCGCTTTCGAGGGCTCGGCCGACGGTTCGGCCAAGGGCGTTTCCGACGGTTCGGACGTAGCTCGGTTATCCGTAACGGTGACGCGGCACCAAGGCGGTATAAAATACGTGAAACCGTCCGACGCGCTTTCGGCCGAAATATAATATGTGCCCGGCTCGTCGAAGCTGATCGAGAACGCGCCGTTCTCGTCCGTCGTTATGCCGCTCGCGCTCAGGTTGTTTTCGTCGGTTCCGCTGAGAACCGCGATGTCCGCCAGCGGTTCTGTGGATTCCTCAATCATGTCCGCGGGGTATGCGCCATAAAATGTCATATAGCCGCTGAGGTCAAGGGTTATTTCCTCTCCGGGAGCGGCGGTTATTTCCGATCTGTCAAAGGCGGAGTAGTAATCGCTGTAGAAATCTTGGTCTTGATAGAAGAATA
This sequence comes from uncultured Monoglobus sp., assembly GCA_947624775.1. Lineage (GTDB taxonomy): Bacteria > Bacillota > Clostridia > Monoglobales > Monoglobaceae > Monoglobus. Next base: position 22,398 of record CANQLT010000026.1, on the reverse strand, counting down.
TGTCAAGGGCCTCTCCGCCGTTTAGGTATGCCTTGTCCGCCGTATACGCGCTGTATGAGCCGTAAAGTGGGTTCAGCACGCCGTCGTTCGGTTGTATGCCGTCCGTGAGAAAGCCCGACGCTCGGTTGTCGCCGAGTATCAGGTCCACAAATCCCGATTCGGTGATGTTTAGGTAATTTTTCGCGGTGTCTGCCGTGAAGTCTCCGCCCAAAAGATACTTGTGAGCGGCTGTCATCGCGTCAAAAACGCTCACGGTCGTCGGGTCGTCGGGATAGCCGTACTTCTCCGCCTCGTCGGGGCTGACCGAGATCTCGGTCGGCGGCATGATCACGGCCTCGTCCGAGATCATAACGGTGACTGTCTTTGCTTCGCTTTCGTCAGCCGCGGCGGTGCCGAGACAAAATGTCTGCATTGCCATGATTACCGCCAGCAGGATAGCCGCGAGTTTTGTTGTCTGTTTCTTTGGTGTCATAAAAAGTCCTCCTTTAATTATAAAAATACCCGCGCAGGGCGCAGGCACAAAAACACCGCGGACCGAAAAACGGCTCGGTGCGATTGCCCAATTCAAGACCCTGTGAATTATAATAGGCTGATTAAAGGCAGGTCTTCCGGCTAAGGTTCATCGCGCCGCGGCGCCTTCCCGATATAAAATCAGTGGCGCATTGCCGCTGCGCTCCCCATCACGGCAGCAGGACTGCTCGGGATTTTCACCCGCATTCCCTATTATCGGACGCCTCGGCGTCCGCACCGTTTAATCATATTCAATTTATCTCGGCTCAAAAAGCTTTGTCTGAGCTATGAGGCCGATCCCTCGTATTTTTTGACAAATTCCTTGAGGCGCGAAAAGCTTTCCTCGCTGATAACATGCTCGATACGGCACGCGTCCTCCAGCGCGGTCTCTTCCGAAACGCCGATCTTCATAAGATATTTGCTGAGAAGTCTGTGGCGCTCGTAGATTTTTTCGGCGATCTCTCTGCCTGACTCGGTCAGGTCGATATGGCCGTGCTCGCCGACGGTTATATATCCGTTCTCGCGCAGATGCTTCACGGCGCGGCTGATGCTCGGCTTGGTGAATCCGGTCTCCGCGACAATATCAATCGAGCGGACGCTGCCGCTTTTGTTTTTCAGTATCAATATTGTTTCAAGATAGTTTTCCGCCGATTCCATTATCTTCATTTTTATGCACCCCAACTAAATTATCTTAATAATAAAATTTTATCATAACGGCAAAAAACTGTCAAGAGCCGAGTTTATATTAAATATTTTTTAAAAACCCGACTGCTCCGCGCCCAATATATGTTAAAAAAATCTTAAAATTGCCCGAAATTCATTGACAAAAAATTGATACTGTATTATGATATTTTTAATATTCAAAGAGGGGATTACTATGATTAAGAAACTTTACAAAAAGTATGAGGAAATAATTCTGTACTTGGTTTTCGGCGTGCTGACGACTGTTGTGTCGATCGCGCTGTACGCGCTGTTTGTCTTTATGTTCGACAGGATAGCGGCCGCGTCGGGCAACGATAATTTGAGGCTCGCCAATAATCTGGCGCTTCAGAACGTGTGCCTGGTTTTGAAAAATATTGTCGCGATATTGTTCGCCTATGTCACGAACCGAATTTTTGTGTTCAAAAGCAAGGTCCGCGGCGCGGCGGCGATATTCAAAGAAATGGTGCAGTTTTTCGCCGCCCGTCTCTCGACCCTCATATTCGAGATGATATTCATGTCGGTGACGGTAAACGGATTGCATTACCCGGAGCTTATTATGAACATAATCGCCCAGTTTGTTATCGTGGTGCTTAACTACGTGTTCAGCAAGCTGTGGATATTCAAGAAAAAATCGGAGTGATATTATGAAACGATCGCATGTTATTATTCTGGCGCTGACGCTGGTTTTCGCCGCGGCTCTGACCTGCCTCGGCGTCTACGGCTACAGAAACGGGATCATTGTTTCCCGCGGATCGGGAGGAGGATCTCAAAGTGAAAAGGAAAATCAAAAGATTATTTCGGATATCGAGGATAGCGATGAGCCCGCCGATGCTGATAGTGAGGGAAGTGATCTCGGAACTGATACTTCGTCGGCTGAGGACGAGATAGTTCCGTTCACTTATATCGCTGAAAAGGATGGCGTCTTGTATACCTCCGAGTCGGTGTCGCGCGAAATGGATATCGAGGACGCGGAGATAATTCCTATCGATTCCGAGCTGTTCGCGATATTGGGCGAGGACGTGTATTACGTCACCGAGGGCGACGAGGAATACGCGCCCGAGCTGCGCCGCTGCGGAACCGACGGCAACAACGACATCTCGATAACCGAGTTCGTGTCGCCGATAGGCTCTCCCGCCTATGTGAACGGCGGTATATACTCAGCCTACTACACCGAGGCGGACGGCGGTATCAACAACGGAATATACAGATATGACATCGGCGCCGGAGAGACAAAAAAGGCGATCGAGGGCGAGTATGTCATATTCGGCTACGATAAGGACCATATTTATTACGACAACATCGAAAGCTCGGTCAGCGGAACGGAGCTTTTCAGAATGGACTACGACGGGGAAAATCAAACGCAGATCCTGAGCTTTTCTGTTCCCACCGACAGCATAGTTGTTGATAAAAACTACGTGTTCTTCTCGGCCTTTGACGACGCGACCCAAAGCTACAGACTGTACCGCTCGCCGAAGGACGGAAACGGAAACATTGATCTCTACGCGTTTTTGTGCATGAGCAACCGTTTCGATGTGATCGACGGAAGAATATACTATCAGGCGGACCGCGGAATATACAGCGCGCGCATAAGCGGCTCCAACGAGTCGCGTCTGGCTGAGCTGGAACAGGGCTCGCAGTACGCCTATAATTTCCTGAGCCGCGGCGATAGCCTGTTCTTCGCCGAGCACGCCGAAGGCGACAGATATTTCCAATACGACGAGTCCTCAGGAGAAAAAACAGAAATCACCCAATAACCCATTGTTTCCGCCTTTTTTGAATAAAATTCAATCACCCTTAATAATAATATTAGGGGTGATTTTTCATGTATGTTATCAAACTCAGAACTCTTATAATCTACGCGCTCGCGTTTGTTTTATCCATCGCGCTGGGCGCGTTCGGCTACCGCATGATAGCCGCCAAAGAGGCAAAGCCCGCGGCCGCGGACGGCGGCTCGGTCAAGCTGCCTATTTTGATGTACCACGGCTTGACCGAGAACCAAAGCAAGGTGAACGCCTATGTGATATCCGTGAGCGGTTTTGAGAGCGACCTCAAATATATGCGCGACAACGGCTACACCGCCGTTTTTATGAGCGACGTTATAAACTACGTTGAGGGCAATGGCGATCTGCCCGAAAAGCCTGTCGTTATCACGTTCGACGACGGGTTTGAAAACAACTGCGAGTACGGCCTGCCCCTTTTTGAAAAATACGACATGCGCGGTCTTGTGTCGATAGTCGGGAGCTACACCGAGAACTACTCAAAGATCTCCGACGAGAACCCCGAGTACGCCTACCTGAACTATGACACGATCAACAAAATGAAGGACAGCGGCAGATTCGAATTCGCCAACCACAGCTATAATATGCACATGCTGCCCGGCACAAAGGGCAACGACAGCGGGCGCAAGGGCGCCGCGAAGCTCAAGGGCGAGAGCGCCGAGAACTACCGCGCCGCCCTGACCGAGGACGCCCAAAAGACCCAAGCCCTGCTTTCGGACAACTGCGGGATAACGCCCGAGGTCTATACCTACCCATACGGCGAGATCACCCGCTCTGCCGAGGACATACTGCGCGACATGGGCTTTAAGGCAACTCTTTCGTGCTTTGACAAGCAAAATATAATTACCCGCGGCAACGCCGACTGCCTGCGCTGTCTCTGCCGCGCCCTGCGCGACAACAAGCGTTCCGCCGCCGAGATCCTCGAAAACTATTAGCTCCGCGCCCTCAAGATATAATAGCACACGACGTAGATCAGGACAAAACCGCACAGGCACAGCGCGACAGTCAGCCCCGCCTCGGACATTCCGACAAACTCCAACACCATGATCGCGACCGCCGCGGCGTATATAAAAATATTGAACGCCAAGCTCACCGCCTTGCCGTAGATCATTCTGTTGCGCTCGTCTTTTGACTCTATCTCAAGCTTTTTGAGCTTTTCGGGATTTGAGATTATAATGCCGTTCTTGATCAGCATCATCAGTCCGCAGACGGCGTAAGCGGTGCCGAATGATATGAATATATCGGGCATATATCCCAATATCCGCAGCACTATAAACGCCGCGCCCAAAGCGACAAGCGCCGCGTAGTATATCATGTTTATCTTCATCTTTTTCTTAAAATCCATTATTGATCCTCCTCATCAAAAATAAATATGCTTTCAATACTCTCGCCGAAAAACACGGCGATCCTGTGAGCCAGCGGCAGCGACGCGCAGTAGGTTCCCTTCTCGATGGCAATCACGGTCTGCCGCGTGACGCTCAACGCGCCCGCCAGCTCGTCCTGGGTCAGCCCCATCGCACGCCTAAGCTCTCTTATCCTGTTTTTCAGTTTTACCGCCTCCTTTCCAAAATGTAAAACATGCTTTACATTTTCTATTATAACACCATCTCCCAAAATGTCAAGTATATTTTACATTTTTATTTAAAAAATTTATATAAGGCCAACTGATAAAACCGCGGCAGGCTGATTTTCAAAATCACCCTGTCGCGGTTTATCGCTATGCTCTAAATTCATGATCATGGTCATACTTATTGAACATCATAAGCGACACCAAAATGTTCATTCATATAAGGAATGTCATATTGAACAATTCCGGATTCACTGTAGCACAAATCATAATAGCCCATACACGCAGGACTATAAGGTTCAGACTCAAATCTGGCATAATGATGCTCTTCACCTATATCCCAAGATATGTTCAGTGCGTACCGATCAGGCAATGAACCGGCACTCTCGAAACTATATCCGGTCATTACTCCGCCTACACTGATTATGTAGTTAATCTGTTTAGAAACTTGATATTTCAGTTTTTGAATATCTGACATATCAGTATCGATACCGGATATAAACCCAAGGGTTAACGTTTCATTGGAACTATCATTTCCATAACATGAATAAAATTCTCCTATAGAATCATCCCATAAAACATTTTCCGACTTCAGCACCTTGTTGAATTGATTATACCGAGCGTATACTTTAGCTCCCGAACCGCCGGCAGCGCTTAGTCTTACATCATCACTATCCGTATATATTCCGCCGTCGGCGGTATATATCCTGAATCCGGGCTCCGGATCATAATTGGCATATATTGCGCTGTTTGCGCATACTGTTATAGTAAAAATCAAAAAAAATACACAGACTTTTTTCAACATTGTTTGCTCTCCTTTCTTATTACGGCTTAAGTTGTCGAAACTTGTGCAAACGAACTCACAAATTTTCATTCACCGAAACGGTATGCGCGGTATGCCCTTTTGAATTTAATAAAAATTCATATGTTGTGTCGTCTACTGACGCTATCCATACAGCGTTGTCGGCGGTATACATTGGTTTAAACGAGGTGCTTACCTCGGTCGTTGAACCGTCATAATTATATCTGGTATAGTCCCAAGTGCCATAATCGGCAACTTTGAGGCCAAATTCCATGCCCTCATACATAACCGCGTCTTTATATGAATAATATTTGCCGGGATAGACCTGATTGGCTTCGTAATCATTGTCGTTTGCGCCGTCGTATGACTTGAATATTGCCTCACCGTCGGAATACGCGGGGTCATTTAGGCCAAATACCTTTTCGAAGTTATTTCCGTTATATTTAAACAATTGATGGTTGGCACCTAAAAGGCGGTCAGCTCCGGTATTGCATGATGTCGTGCATATATAGTTCACATTGTTATATTGGTGAACAAAAACGGTTCTGCGGGCGGCGGCCAAATAATAGTTATTAAGCACAATACGCTCGTCTTTCAATGCGGGCTGTCCGTCATTACCGATCTCATAGATCTGCAAATAAACGTTTTGTCTGTATCCGCTGGTCCTTAAAGTATTAGATGGCAAGGAAGTTTCCATATCGACCGCGCATAAAGTGATCATTTCGGCATGAGCATCATTGTCAAAATCATTAATATAACGAGCAATAAGCCCATACTGAGCGGGTGTCCACTCGTTTCCGTAAGTTGTGCCCGGAGGTATAACGCCATATATCGAGCTGAGATATCCGTCATAGTAATTCTCTAAAATCACTTTTTCGTCTTCGGGAACAACAAATTCCTTATCGGGCAGCGAGGCGTAGCCCCCTTCTTTCGGGAAATGATCGTACCATATCGGGTATAATGTCATGGTTTTTACCCATGAATAATCATATATGTGACCCAAATCATTACGGATATACGCTTTCCTTTGAGATATTTTCAGCGTGTTATTGTATGTGTCGATTTGACCTAAGTCTACGTCATATGTGGTCGCGGCAAGCGTTCTGTACTCCCCGCTTGGCAGCAGAGCTTTCCAGCCCGCAAAGCGTTTACTCTCGGTATCCTCAAGAACGGGCAGCGGCACATCCGATTCGCTTCCCGCCCAAATATCATCGGCGATATTCTCCCCGTTTTCGTCCTTAAAAACAATATTGAACGGATAAAGCGTTTCGCCTATGTAAAGTATATTTTCATTGTAATCAAATCGACAACTTGTGGAACAAATCCTTCCGACACCCAAAGGAACAGTATTATATTTTATCGGCAAATATAAACGGCCGTTGATCGTTTCCGGAGCGCAGACCAATTCCCAATTTGAATACGCCTCTTTCGATGGATCATATTCGGGTTCCTCGCCCCTGATTCTCTCTCCGGTTTGATAATAATCTCTGCGGTTCGGGTTTCCCTCGAAATACTCCACCCGATAAGCATAATCATTGTTCTTTGTCAATGTCAGCTTATGCTCCTCGTCGTTCCATGCGATTTGGTATTTGTCGCTGTTATCAAATTGATTATACGCGTCAACGAGCGCCGCGACCGGAACCATTATATGGCTCTCGCCAACCAAAAACGGCTTCGCATCGGTAAACTCGACCTCTTTAAACACATTCCCCGACGGAATACTGATCCTGATATCCTTTGCGGCGTCGGCCGCCTCTTCCGCCAGACAAGCCGGCAAAATAACCGCCGAGGCCAAAACCGCCGCTAAAATAATAATCGTTAAAAGTTTACTTTTGAATTTCACGATATTCCCTCCAACCGGTAATTTTTTGTGGTGTATAATTTGTTTTTTCATTTTCGTTGTTGTTACACCATGTACCCCAAGCATATAAATCGCCGTTAGAATTTTCAGCAATTGCTACTTCGGCTCCTATCGCACAATTTACCGCGTTGTCCATTATTTTCTGTGGTACAGCGGTTTTTTCATCGGTTCCGTTTCCTAAAACTCCGAACCCGTTCCTGCCAAAACTGTATAAGCTCCCATCATTTTTGATGGCTAATACATTTTCCTCTTCAATATCAAAGTAAACTACGTCACTCATAACTTTTTGAGGCGTTGTTATAATTTCTTCGTCTCCATACGGATCTACACCAAATATCCCGTCACATTTCGCACCCCACATATATAGGCTGCCGTTATTGGTGAGTGCCGCGCTGAATCCAAGACCCCCTCTGCACATTTTAACATTGCTCATTACTTTTATGGGATTATATGAGTCTTCAGTGGTTCCGTTACCAATCGTTCCCCATGAATTTTCACCCCACGCATACAAATCTCCGTTGTTTCTTATTGCAAGAGTGCAATCATCCTCACCCCATACATATTTTACATTATCCATGACTTTTTTGGGAGTAAAAACTTTATTTGTTGTTCCATCGCCTATCTGTCCGTTTTTATTACTTCCCCAGCCATACAAATCTCCGTTGGTCTTAATAACAAATCCCTGCTGTGATCCATGAGTGAGACTGCAATAAGCAACATCATCCATGACCTTGGTAGGGTTTCTTATATATTTTGCCTCTTTATCAGCCGGACTGTATACACCGAGAAAGTTATCGCCCCACATATACAATTCATCATCTTCATTTATAAGAGCCGCGTCACTTACTCCGGCAAAAAATTTTTTTACGCCATTCATAACAAATGTTGGCTCGAACATATTTTTATTTGTCCCGTTACCAAGCTGATAATCATCATTCTCTCCCCATGTATACAGTTCACCATCATTTGTAATAAATCCTGCAAACGAAAAGCCCGCATCAAGAGTATATTTTGAACCATCGTTTATGTTTAAAATTTCGTTATTATTGTCCATGTCGGGTGTATAGGACATATCATCAGTGATTTCCGATGCATTGTAAATCATCATAGCAACATCTACACGCGGCAATTCACGGCCTACTGATGTTACTGTCATATCTTTGAACAGATTAAGTTTGTTGCCTATTTTTATATATGCATCCGGATAGCCGCCTTCGGCATCAATATTGACTTCTTTGGTATATCCTTTCAAAATGGTGAAAATTTTTGCTGCCTGTTCAAAGGTGATTGTTCCATCGGGGTTAAATAAATTATTGCCTATACCGTTGATCGCACCCTTATCCGTACACGCTCTAATATATTTTGAGGCCCAATGATAACGTGAATCGTCAAATTCGGACTCCCGGCTTGCGTCAAATCCGAAATAGCGGCACATCATAGTGGCAAATTCGGCTCTTGTGATTGTGTTGTACGGACGGAATGTACCATCCTCATAACCGTTTACAACTCCTTTTTCCGCTGAATAAGCAACCGCATCCTTTTGACGCTCGGTGAGGGAGGAAATATCAGTAAATATCGTATGGACTGAGTTAAAGATATTATTATCTACAGTGTTTAAATTTGTATTATTTAGCTCATTTTCACCTTTTTCGGTTATAGCTTTTACATCGAATCTATTATCGGAATCGGTCTCGGCCGAATAGTTTTTATTTCCTTTATTATTCAATTCTATTTTTTCATCAGCATTTAAAGTGCCTTTGATTGTAACAGCATCGTAAGAGTTTGTATTTAATATGTTTTCAGATGCTATATAAATATCATTATCGGTTTTTGCATCAACAGTCAGTTTTTCCAAGTTATTATTAATTTCGGCATCCATGGTGCCATCACACTGAATTTGTACAGCTTTATTGTTTGCAAACGTTGTTATAGAACCTTTTTCCATTGATATATTACCGGACGAACTTTGACATGATAATATTCCGGTTACACATTCTGTGTTGGAATTGTTTGCCATTACAGGGAAAAAAGTTACCTCATCCGAAACCTTTACCACACGTCCATTTTCTACTTTAAACAATATCCTTCCGTCATCATCTTTTATTTCAAATGTCACGGCATCAACAAAAAGCTTATTAAAATATCTGCCGGTAAAATCAAAATTATATCCGCTACCTCTGTAATTCTCTTGCCAATCAGTGTCCTCGAACAGTAAAAGTGAACTGTTTCCTTTGTAAAAGTCAAATTTACTGTTAATATATGTATTTTCAACTGCATTTTCGCACATCACAGGTGAGCCGCTTGCGTTTGTGGTTATTTGCACACTCCATGTTCCGGTTTTTTTATTTAATGTTAATATTCTTTCATCCCAGTTATTATATGAGAAAAATAAATTGTAATTTTCATTATTATCGTAATGAGGGTAATTAGGATCATACACATATATTTTACATTCACCGGTTTGTTCATTAACTTCCGGTTCACGGGATGAATCAACAACAAGAGCGTGACCTACCACAGATCCATCTTCTTTTGGTGCCCAAGCTGAAATTAAATAGCTCTTTTTGTTATATTTTATGTTATTTATAACATCCGTAAATATTTCACTATACGGCCGTTCGTCATTTAATGATCTGTCATAATTAAATGAATATTCGCTTGACCATTGAGATATTTGAAATCTTTCGATAATATCTTGGATTTTCTCATCACATACAAGAAAATCTGTTCCACTCTTATTTATAGTCCTCGCAATTCCGCTTTCATTTACCTCGCTGTCTAATTGCAAGTCTAAAATTCCTTTATATATACAGTATGCGGTGGACGCTAATCCATAACAATTTCCACTCCAAGCAGATGTAAAATGTTCCGCAAACGGTTTCATGAATTCACCATAAGCCTTTGTCCATCTATCAACAGACATTTTTTCGTTGTTTTCGCCATAGCCGAATGTTTCATAGGTATTTAGCAACGGCCACGTATCACGTGTGATATCAAAACCGCGTTCCGTGTTTTCTTCGGGACTTTGATTCATCAACTCTATAGTTATATTTGTTATCACTATATCTCTTCGATAATAAATAGTTCCCGCTTGAAAATGAATGTCACCTTTAACCCTTACCTTTTTGCCAATATACTGTTCATCTACGTTTCCGCTCCATAATTGAATTTCCGAAACATTAGTTGCCGATTTTCCGTCCGCATTAATATTTACAGCATTATCCAATTTTAAAATATATGCAGTGTAAATACTTCCGTTTGGGTGATCCCAATATTCTTTGGTTATAATACCCGAAAAAGCATTTTCGTTGTTGCTAAAACTACCCGAAGCACTCTCCCATTCGCAAATAAAGATTCCGGGCGCTTCATCCCAATCATTCCATTGTGAACCGCAATTTCTATGATATGACAAGTAGTGCTCTCTACTGTCGCTGGGTTCTCCGGGAGCCCAGTTTTCGTAGTCCCAAGTTTCACCGGTAACCCAAGACCATTTTCCGGAAAAATCACTCGCTCCCAATAATGCTCCGTCATTGCCTGTACTGCGAAGCAAGTTATATAATGTTTCATCTTCTTCGTGCGATGTTATTGTTGCAAGATGTCCGCCAACAGCTTCACAATAATCTTTCGCGTCATTCCAATTTAATTCAATATTAATAATGGCGTAGGTATTGTTATTATATGTTGTTTTGGCTAGAATATCTTCCTGCGCGTTTGCTGTAAAACAAATATTGCAAAATATTATGTTAATAATTAAAGCTGCAATCAGTGTTAATGTAATATATTTTTTTATTTTCTTATATTTTATCATTTTATTTCCTCCCTTTCTCTCCTTTTATACTCCCATTCATACTTTACTGTTAAACATACAATTAATGAAATTATAACATTTAGTGTGATTATTGTCAATAATTTGAGCGGATTATTTTCGATTTTTGGAAAAAACAATTATTCTGTCTTAAAATAACATATGCGCAGCTTACAGAGGTTTGTTTTGCTGCAAAACGTTTGTTAGGAGCCGTCAGCGGCAAAGAGCCTCGCAGATTGAGAACTCGTATTCTTTGTATGAGCCGGCGGTGACGGTGCAGGGGAGCGGGCGCGAATCGCGGAATATCTCGTTTGTTTCGGGGTTTATCTCAAGGCGCAGCGGCGAGACGCCGAGGCCCTCTCCGCTCATTTTGAGGCAGCTTTCCTTGATCGTCCACAGTCTGAAGAATCTGCGGTCCCTGTCGCCTGAATTTTTGGCGGAGTTTATGTAGCTTTGCTCGCTTTCGGTAAAGACCCGCCTCATTATCTCAAGGTGGGCGCCCGTGACCCTTTCGATATCGCAGCCGATCGGCGCGCCGCCGTAGGCGAACATGACGATCTCGCCCGAGTGGGAAATATTAAAATGCGCGCCGCCGCAGACGAGCTTGCCGTTCGCGCCGACCTTGATATCCGCGGCAGAAAATCCGCGCCTTTCGAGCTCGCGCTCTGTGAGCCGCCAAGCGCCGAGGCTCAGCTTGCGGTCGATCGCGTTTCTGTATTTCAAAATATATTGTCTCCGCCAATCGGGTATTCCGTCAAGCGTCCTCGGCTCAAACGCGGGGTCGGGAAGAGCCGCGGCGTTTTTAAAGCAATACTCCGCCATTTGATATTCCTCCGATTTTAAAGTTCGTTTTCTCTCAATTATATTTTATCACAGGCCTTTTAAAAACACAATCTTTTTGCGTGCCTTGAAACTTAAAAACGATATGGCAAAAAATCAAAGTTTTCAGCCGAACATGACAAGAATTATATGGAAATCATGTATTTATTGCTGTATAATTATATTTAATGTTAATTTAAAATCACCCAAACGGAGGACGAGTGATGATAAAGCTGCATTTTGAAAAGACATACAATCTAGACAGAAAGAGAGAGCACATATATTTCGGCGTGCCGTTTAAAAAGGGCACGCTGCCCGAGGCGCGGGGCGCTTTGGTAGACGGCGCGGGAAACGCGTTGCCCTCAGACATCAGAGCCTTGTCGCGCTGGAATGACGGAAGCGTCAAGTGGCTGTTCGTTCGGGGCATGGCCGACCTGCCGAAAAACGCCGCGATCGACTATTATTTCGATATCGACAAAAACGATCGGGGAGAGTTTGAGCCCGTGGAATTTGACGGAAATACCGTTAAGGTCGGGGAACTTAAAATAACCCTTTCGGACAGGCCGAACCGAATTTTTGAAAGCGTAAATTTCATGGGCCGTGACCTGGACGAGTGCGTCTCGGCTCCTGTTCTCACCGACGCGAGCGGCATGGTTTACGATTATATGACCGACAGGATAAGCATAAAAGAAAACAGCCCGCTCTGCGCGGTCGTCACTCTTGAGGGCAGACACGCGGGCGGCGGCAAGTCCTACGCGGCGCGGATAAATCTGACGTTTTGCGCTGAGAAAAATCAATTCGAGCTCGCGTATATGCTCACAAACACGACAAGCGAACCCCTTGAAATAAAGTCGCTGAGCGTGCGCAACAAAAAAATGTCCGCGCCAACCCGCAGCGCGGTCGCGATAACCAACCACGAGACAGAATATTTGGTCGGGGAAAGCGCGGAGCTTGAGATCGGGGCCGAGCGGCTTTTGTATGAGGCAAACGAGCACAACGCGGAAGTTTTTTACGGCTCGTTTTTCGCCGACAGCTCGGACGATGAGACCGGACTTTGCGCCGTGATATTCCAGCCGCAGCAGAACTATCCCAAAGGGCTGCGCACCGACAGGAGCGGTTTCCGCGTTGATCTGGTTCCCGAGGGCTCCGAAAGCATCGTCATGCAGAGCGGAATGGCGAGGGAGCAGAAGGTCCTGTTCATATTTCACGAAAACGAGGACCTAAAGAGCCTAAACAGCCGCGGCATAATTTACCAGATGCCCGACAGACCCGCGATAAGCCCGAAGGTTTTCGAGGAATCGGGCGCGTTTGAGGATATATTCAGAGGCAATACAAGCAACGACATTGAGATATTTTTGATAAACAAGGCCGACGAGCACGCCCGATGCTACGGTATGCTCAACTGGGGCGACTCGCCGAACATGGGATACACCAATCAGGGCCGCGGCGGCGGAGAGCTTGTGTGGACCAACAACGAGTACGACTATCCCCATGCCTGCGCGCTGATGTACGCGCGAACAGGCATCAGGCGGTACATGGACTATCTCATGGTCTCGGCGAGGCACCAGATCGACGTGGACATCTGCCATTTCAGCGACGATACGAGGCTGTACGGCGGACAGTGGGAGCACACAAACGGCCACTGCAAAAACGGCAAGATCGCGTGCAGCCACCAATGGGTCGAGGGTCTGCTCGACCTGTACCACCTGACAGGAGATATTGAGGCGAAAAGCGCCGCGATCGGCATAGGCGAAAACGTCATTCGGCTGCTTGATGATCCCGTGTTCAAAAAGGGCGGCCGCACAAGCGCCAGGGAGACGGGCTGGGCGCTGCGCACCCTGACCGCGCTGTATATCGAGACAAACGACGAGCGCTGGCTCGAAAAATGCGGCCGCATAGTCGGGCATTTCAAAGAGTGGCGCGACGAGTACGGATTGTGGCTCTCGCCCTACCTTGAAAACACGGCGATCAGGGTCGTGTTTATGATATCGGTGGCGGTGGGCAGCCTGATGAGGTATTACAGAGTGAGGCCCAACCCCGAAATAAAAGACATGATAATCGCCGCGGTGGACGACCTGCTCGAAAACGCGCGGCTTGAAAACGGACTGTTTTATTACAAGGAGCTGCCCAGCCTCAAACGAAACGGCAACAATCCGCTGGTGCTTGAAGCGCTGGCGGCGGCATACGAGCTGACAGGCGACAAAAAGTATCTTGAGGCAGGCCTGCCCACGCTCAGATATGTTATGACGTTCAGAGCGTCGGGCCTGCCCGGCGGCAAAAAGACGGTATACGGAGACGCGGTGCTTTGCGGCGCGGCCAGCACAAAGGGGTTCGCTCAGATGTTCGTGCCCTTCGCGTCGTTCCTGAGCGCCTGCGGTCGCGCGGGCATTGATATTAACAATTAAAAGGAGGAGCAAAAATGACCGAGCTTTTAAATTCAGTCAAAAAACTGGGATTCGGATTTATGCGGCTGCCGCTCACCGACAGCGAGGACCCGAAAAGCATAGACTATGATCTTGTGTGCGAAATGGTTGACCGCTTTATTGAGCGCGGGTTCTCATACTTCGACACCGCCTACGGCTATCACGGCGAGCTGTCGGAAACCGCGGTGAAGCGCTGTTTGACTGACCGATATCCGAGAGACAAATACATACTGGCCGACAAAATGCCGATCATACGCGTAAAGGGCGGCGGCGAGTACCAAACGTATTTCAGCGAGCAGCTGCGCCGCTGCGGAGTGGAGTATTTCGACTTCTATCTGCTGCACAACATGTGCAGAGACAGATACGACAACACGATGAAATTCGGCGGCTTTGAGTTCCTCAAAGGACTGAAGGAGCGCGGCCTCGCCAAGCAGATAGGATTTTCGTATCACGACAACGCGGAATTTCTGGACAGGGTACTGACCGAGCACCCCGAGATAGACTTTGTGCAGCTCCAGCTCAACTATCTGGACTGGAACAGCGCTGCGATACAGTCGGGCGCGTGCTATGAGACCGCCCGCCGCCACGGAAAGCCCGTGATCGCCATGGAGCCTGTCAAGGGCGGCACGCTGGCGAGCCTGCCAAAGGACGCCGAGGCCGAGTTTAAAAAAGCGGGCATGAACGCCTCGCCCGCGTCGTACGCTATCCGGTTCGCCGCCTCGCTTGAGGGCTGCATGATGGTTTTAAGCGGCATGAGCAGCGCGGAGCAAATGCTCGACAACACCTCAAACATGGCCGATTTCAGGCCCCTCAGCGACCTCGAGCGGGAAACTCTCGAGCGCGTCACGGGGATAATAAACAAGAACGCGACGCCCTGCACCAACTGTAAATACTGCACCGAGGAGTGCCCGAAGGACATAAACATACCCGCGTATTTCGGGCTTTACAACATGTTCAGAACGACAGGCAAAAAGTCGGGTATGTACTATCGGAGAGTGTCGCTGAACCGCGGCCGCGCGTCCGACTGCGTGAAATGCGGAAAATGCGAAAAGGCCTGCCCGCAGCACATAAAAATACGCGAGGAGCTTGAAAAGTTCGCGGAGATCTACGAGAGCGATCAGGATTGATTTTTGTAACTGGTTTCGGGGAGATGTCGATTTGGGAAAATTAAAAAAGATATTTCTTGTTAAAAACAACAACGAGCTGATATTGCGCGGCAGCATCGTCAAAGCGCTGTTTCTCATAGCCTCGCCCATAATAGTGACCAACCTGCTGCAGCACATGTACAACCTGACCGACA
This sequence comes from uncultured Monoglobus sp., assembly GCA_947624775.1. GTDB lineage: Bacteria > Bacillota > Clostridia > Monoglobales > Monoglobaceae > Monoglobus. Next base: position 6,831 of record CANQLT010000026.1, on the reverse strand, counting down.
CGTACTGGCTGGGCAAGATAGGCACGGGGCCGCAGGCGGCGATCTCGATGGTGTCGCCCATACAGAACACCGTTATCGCGTTCGGCCAGGGCATAACGATGGCGGGCTCGATACTTATGGCGCAGTACATCGGCGCGGACAAACCCGACAAGGCGCGGCACATGGCAAATCAGATATTTCTGACCGCCATGGTCTTCTCGCTGTTCTGCACGACCGCGCTTGTCGTCTGCACGCCGCTTATCACCGCGTGGATAGGCGCCTCGGGCGAGATATTCGACTTAGGCAACATATATCTTCGAATAGTTATGCTCGACACGCCTCTGTTGTTTATAATCAATATTTTCTCGGCTGTCAACCAGTCGCAGGGCAACACGGTGTTCCCCATGCTTTTAAACCTTTTGGGAATACTGATAAACATGGTGCTCGACCCGCTGTTTCTGATGGTCCTCAGGTGGGGCATAGGCGGCGTGGCTCTCGCCACTCTGCTTTCAAAGGTGCCCTGCGCGGCTGTGGGCATGAAATATCTGCTCAGCCGCAAAAACGATATTCACCTTGAAAAAAATATGCTCAGGCCGCAAAAAAAGATGATCAGACAGATCATCTCGGTGGGGCTGCCGACCGCGATAGGCAGCAGCACCATGCAGTTCGGCTTTGTGCTTATGTCGAAAAATGTGTATGTTTTCGGCCCGTCGGCAATGGCGGCCTACGGCATAGGCAACAGGATAAACGGTATAATCACGCTGCCCTCGACTGCGATAGGCTCCGCCACATCCACCATAGTCGGCCAGAACCTGGGCGCGGGTCAGCTCAAGCGCGCGGAGCACGGCTACCAAATCGCCACGTTCGGCGGCGTTGTGCTGCTGTTCTGCCTGGGACGGCTGTTCTCATACCGTCCGTTCGGCAACGCCGCGGCGGGTCTTTTGACCTCGGACGGCGAGGTGCTGTCTATGGCCGTGGACTTTCTTTCGATAATGGCGTTCTGGTGCTTTACAAACAACGTCTATAACTGCACAATGGGGCTTTTGAACGCCTCGGGCAGGACCAAGATAACAATGCTGATCGAGGCGGCGCGCCTCTGGGTGTTCCGTTTCGCCACGATATTTTTCTGCCAAAAAGTGCTGCACATGGGCGTTGAGAGCATATGGTACTCGGTGGTCGTCAGCAACGGACTTTCCGCTGCGATACTCTTTCTCCTCTACCTCAGCCGCATCTGGGCCCGCGACACCCTAGGCATCAGCAAACGCCCGAGCGTATCATAAATAGGGCATTCGAGACCGCCCAGCTGCCTACTCCCGGGAGGAGGTGGATTTTCGCCGAAGGCGAAAAGACGGAGGTGGGAACGTAGGGACTAGTAATTAGCAAATAGCGATTAGAATAATAGTACTCAAAATGCCGTAGGGCCGGATGCCCACATCCGGCCATTTTTACACAAGCCAATTATTTTCTACTTCGGTTCTCAGTTTTTTAAACAGAGAAATATAAGTTTTTCTTGTGTTTTGAATTATGGATCCGGCGATCTTTTCGTTATATGAATGAGCCACGTTGTTGCGGTCGCCGAGCAGGTCAAGCCATGCCTGCTCATCGCTTATCATGCCCGCTGAAAACGCGGTTTTTATAACCGTTCTCGGCGAGCCCGTCGCGCTCTCGCTGTAGCCGTGATAACTCAGCAGCTCTTTCATCATTTTCCACGCCTGCTCGAAGGTTATCTCAAAAAGCCCTACCAGTCCCGCCATGGTTACCGGCGGATAGGGCGGTTCTATGTCGGACGCGCCCGCCAGATTTTCATATGCTTTGACAGAGTTTTCATACTTTTTCATAAATAACAACTCCCTCTTTGCTTATCGAGTCAAGCAAGTCATCCTGCACGGGTCTGTCAAGATCAACCACGTCAAATTTTAAAAGTGTGGGCGTCTCGTCCTCCACGTCAAACGCGAAGTTCGTTATGTCCCCGCCCTTTACCGCGATATCGATATCGCTGCGCGGCGAATGATCTCCTCTCGCTCTGGAGCCGAAGAGAATAATTTTTTCAATTCCGCGCTTTTTGGCAAAATCCGTTACGGATTCGATAATCTCGTCTCTGAGACCATATTTGTTCATAACAAAACCCCGTTTCAAATTACACCATAATTATATCTCAGACGGCCGGAAAAATCAACTTAAAAAAGAAAAAACAAAAAAATTTTGAAATTTTTTTAAAAAATCGGGAACTTTTTTACCACGGCAGTCGTCATATATAGTGAATGGCTGTTATATGACGGACTTTGGGTTTGTTCCTGCGGCGGCCTGTCCGCCGCGGAACGGACCCGGAACATAATCCTTATAGCGGCCAAGTCCGCGCCGATCAAACAGGCGCAGTCAAAAAAGTAACCGCTGATTAAAACGTTATTTAATCGGCAGTTACGAAAAGGGTCGTTTTTTGTTTTATCATACTAAATTATTTGAAAGAGGTGTTTTGGAAAATGAAACTTAACAATTCAAAAGGTTTGCTTAAACGATTATCACTCACGCTTGTTATCACCGTGATCGCGTCGATCTTATCCTGCGGCGCGGCTCTTGCAGAGGCCGACGGAGCCGCAGTTATCGGAGACACGGTGTACCCCACGCTCAAGGCGGCGATCGAGAGCGCCAAGGACGGCGATGTTATAATGCCCGCGCAGGGCTCGGTCGTTATCGACAGCGGCTGTGAGGCGGCGCTGTCGGGAAACGCCGAGGTGCGCGGCTTCACGTTCCGCGACGGCGGATATCTTAAGGTCATCGGAAATCATGACTTTGCGCTGAAAGACTGTGTTTTCGCGGCGCAAAAGCCATTCACCGCGACGGGCGCGGCGATCCCTGTGTCGCTGGCCGTCACCGGAAAGCTGACCGTCACAGGGAACGACTTTTCAAAGGCGGCCGACGGGGCATACTACAACTGCGTCGAGAGCGGCTACGGCGGAGAGTACCGCGTGAAAAACGGCAGCTCGTTTTCAAACAACAAGTTCGGCAACGTGCCGGGCAGCGCGATAAGCGTGTTTGCAGTTGACGCAAATGCGAATATCAGCATATCGGGCAACAGCTTTAAAAGCTGCTCAAATCCAGTGCTGCTGGGCAACATGAGATACGAGAAGGTCGCCGCCAAGTTTGACATGAATGGCAACTCAAAGACCGCCGAGGCAGGATTCGTGACGCTCAACGATAACGGAACGGACAAGCACGAGATATTCACGGGCTACACGATAAAAATAACCAACTTAAAGTGCGGCGCGTCTCAGACGATCGCCGCAAGCAACGAGCCCCACCAATACATAGTAAACAGCAGAGGCGTTATAAATCCTCCCGATAATATGCCAACGGTCGTATTTGACACCGTACAATCGCCTTCAGCGTCCGCGGAGGCGGCAATTCCCCCGACCGAGGCAACCGTGACGCCAGCTGTCACACCAAGCGGCGGCGCGGAAAGCGGCGCTCCGACGGAGCCGCCCGCCGCGCAGCCCACGGATATACCCACAGCCGCGCCGACGGAGGTTCCCACAGCTGTACCGACGGCAGCGCCCACAGCCGTACCCACAAAGGAGCCGACCGCCGAACCTACTGTCGAGCCGACTCTCGAGATAAGCGCCGAGCCTGAGGCAACGGAACTTCCGAGCGTATCGGCAGAGCCCGAGGCGACCGAAACTCCCGCTCCCCTGCGCACGGTCACGGTGCTCGCCTCAAGCGATATTACGGCCGTCACAATCACGGATAAAAACGATCCCTCAAACTCGCTGACGCTCATGAAGGATGAGGCAGACGGCGCGTTTAAAGGCGCGGTCAGGGACGGATATTATAAGATAAGTGCCGAGGCCGTCGAGGGCAAAGAGGTCGATCTCAAAAACAGCAGTCTGACGCTCCTTGTGCGCGGCGAGGATGCGTCCGCAGCGGTCGCGACGATCGAGGCGGGAAAAATCGCCAAGATCGCGATAAGCTCACCTCCGGCAAAGCTGACATACAAAGAGGGTGAGAAATTCGACCCCTCGGGTCTTGAACTCACCGTGACATACAATGACGAAGACACGCCGCCCGCCATAGTCAAGTACGACGACAATACCGCGAAGGATTTCGCCTTTGTACCCAATCTCGACGCCGCGCTTCCGAATTCAAACCCCTATGACACGGGCAGGACGATGACCGTTATATACGGCAACAGGGCGGCCGAAATAACTCTTGACTATATTCTGAACACGGCGGCGGCATATGTGACCGCCCCCGACGTTAACAAGATTGCGGACAGCGCCGTGACGGTTCCCGAAAACGCCTGCTACACGGCCGCCGAGGCGGTGTGGAGCCCGACGATATATCCGGGCAGCAATTATAACTACGGCACCGCGTATCATGTGACGGTTGAATTCACGGCCAAGGACGGTTTCACGTTCTCAAACACCGAGGACAGCCCCGCGGCGGCCACAGTGAACGACAGGCCCGCCTCGGTCGAGAATATCAGCGCGGACGGCAAAAAGCTCACCGCCGTATATCTGTTCCCAAAAACATACATGCCCGGCGGCTCGCTCGGAAACTCAAACTTCTCAACGAGCGAGAGCACGCCGCGGCCCACGACCAAGCCCGCGCTTAACACCTACGACCACTTCGCGTACATCGTGGGCTACCCCGACGGAAAGATAAGACCCGAGAACAACATCACCAGAGACGAGGTCGCGACTATCTTCTTCCGCCTACTGACCGACAACACCCGCGACATCTACTGGACCAGGGTCAACCATTATATCGACGTTCCCGAGGACCTTTGGTCGAACAACGCCATATCGACGCTTACCAACGCGGGTATCTTGGGCGGCGACGGCACGGCCTACTTCAGACCCGCCGACTACATCACCCGAGCCGAGTTTGCCACGATAGCCGCCAGATTCAGCGACGCGGTTACAAGCGGCAGCGGCAAGTTCAAGGACGTGAACGGCCACTGGTCGGAGGAATATGTGGAGATCGCCGCCGAGGAAGGCTGGATACAGGGCTACGAGGACGGCACCTTCAAGCCCGATCAAAATATAACCCGAGCCGAGGCGATGACCATCGTCAACAACGTGCTTGAAAGAAAGGTTCACGCCAGCGGTCTGCTCTCGGGCATGGCGACATGGTCCGACAACAAAAACACAAGCGAATGGTACTACGCCGCGGTGCAGGAAGCGACCAATACCCACAATTACAAGCGCTCGCGCAACACCGAGTACGAGACCTGGACCGAGATAGGCGACAACCCCGACTGGGTAAAGCTGGAGCAGCAATGGTCCTCCTCCGGCAGCGCCGGCAGCATAAATTAAATAAAATACCCCAAACGGCGGGCTTGCGCATCACAACCGCAATCCTGCCAAACAATATAAAAACGGATAGAGAACAGTTAACTCTATCCGTTTTTTGCAGTTATAATTTTACGTAACCTAATTTTAACTTGAAAAATTTGTTATAATGTAGTATAATTTAAACAGGTGTTTTGCGCCTACATAAAAGGGTATTTTGAGCGGTTAGCCATCTCCTTATTCTTACGGAAAGGAGGTGCATCTCCATGTGAATATGAACATTTTTCAAGAGTTCATCTTACGGGGGGGGGTGATTGCTACGAAGCATATAATCCGAGTATTATTACTCACGATAATGTTTCTAATAGTTTTTTCTATGAAAGCAATATAGCCGTCTCTCTCCAAAGAACACGGCTATATATGCTGTTTTAATCTTTGGTTAACCGTTTAACGGTTCCCTTTTGTGCGATCGGGAATTGCTTATCGGCGGTTCCTTTTCGTATTTATAGTATACATTATTGTTGTTGTTTTGTCAAGCGGTTTTATGCAAATTAACGCCGCACTTCCATACACCTCTCCCCAAGGGGCGAGCCTAATCCCTGCGGTCGCGGGAATATAGAAATAATTTTTTTCAAATCATCTCCGCGTAATCACTATTCGCTAATCACTAATCACTACGTTTATATAAACGAATTTCTTTCTTTTAGAAGAAGGCCGTATTTTTTCTTTACTCGGTCTAATTTGCCGAGCATGGGTTTCGCGAGCAGGGCAAGGAAGATCACGGTCGACAGGCCGTGTATCGCGTCAAAGGGCAGGCCCGTCAGGTAGCACGCGGCCAGGGCCGCTCCGTTTATCTCGCTGCCGGCCATGATAAGCGACGCCGGGTTCATTATCCCGCCGTACACGATCACCGTCGTTAGGAACCCGAACGCGCACACAGGGATCGGCGTTTTGGGCAGCGCCTCTTTTTTGTACATAAATCCCGCCAGCAGTCCGACCGCGCCCATCGCCAGCATCTGCCAGGGCGTCCATGGGCCCTGACTCACGAACATATTTGACACGAACGCGGTTATCACGCCTATCATAAAGCCCCGCTGGCTCCCGAGGGCCATGCCCGCGATTATGATTATTGCCAGCGTCGGCTTGAACTGCGGCACCATGTAAAACGCCACTCTGCCGACCACGGCCAGAGCGCACAGCACAGATATCGTCACAAGCTCACGCGCTTTGGGCTTTCGCCCCTCGAACATGATGACAAACGGCAGTATCGCCAGAATGATAAGAACGGCGCTGATGTAGTAATACGGTCTGCTCGGGATATACTTCGTTCCTAAGAATATCACCAGCGGCATCAGCAGCACCGAGAGTATCGAAAAGAAAACCGAGCCTTTGGCAGCGCCGTCCGACATGGTGCCGCTTTTTATACGCTCCATTTTTTCGGTATCGGGCGGCTGCGTTTTTTTCGGTGACTTTGGCTTCGCGTCGGTCGGCGCGCAGGTCGCAGTGCCTCTCTTTGTAGAGCAGGGAGACAAGATCAAGATCGATACCAGAACAGGCGAGTATT
>CANQLT010000025.1 GCA_947624775.1 uncultured Monoglobus sp. | reverse complement strand
GCTCTGTATCGGGAGCCGCGGGCGATACGCTGTCGATACCCGTATATCTGTTTATGGACGGAGACTCGGGCATAACCGAGTACCGATTCACTATGAGCTATGACGCCGCAAAATTTGAGTATCAATCGGTAACACCAGCGGAGGGAGCGCTGGCGAGCGATCTGTTCACATCGGTGGGCGGAGGCGCCGTGACGGTGCTGTACAGCGGAGCGGCCATAGAAAGCGGCGAGGTGTGCAATGTAAATCTCAAAGCGATAGAGAGCGACGAGGACGGAGAGTATCCGATCTCAATCCAAAAGGACGGCGTTAAGATAGCTGCCGAGAGCGGAGACAAGTTCAATATTGATATAACCGACGGAGCGATAACACTGATAGGCTCGACCAACTCGAACCTTGAGCTCAAGTCGGACGTAATGCTGACCGACGCGAGCGGCAACGACATAACCGACAAGAGCGGGATAAAGGGAGACGTGACGGCGAACGTTACGCTTGAGAACACAAGCGGAGACGCGGCGATCGAGCCGATGACCGTGAACATAATCATGGCGGTATATGACAGAAACGACTGTCTTGTGAGCATGTCGGTGATGGACGCTGATCTGAGCGACCTTAACTATGTGTTCACAAACACGGTAGATATTCCCGAGGATGTCGAGGTGGGCAGCATAAAGCTGATGGTCTGGAACGGCCTCAGCGACATGACCCCGATGTCAGCCGCAAGCACAATACTTTAAAAATAATTAATTCTTCCCAATTGAATTGCGAAGGGCGGACGACAGAGCTTGTCCGCCCCACAACTTTATTTTATATTTAATAATATGTGGATTTAATTTGTGAAAAAACATTGACAAAAGAACCGTGGTTTGATATAATAATAAAAAGAGTGATATTACGCAAATTACAAAGGATATGATTTATTGCTTGTCGGAGGTGTCGCAGCTCGAACCGAGCGGTGAGGAACTCGGGACTATTTTTATGCGTATGAGTGCTGTAGATAATATATGAAACCATTAAAGAACCGGGTGTTTGGTAATGCGATTTAAAATATTTTAAGGAGTTAATGTTTATGAGTAAAAAAGCGTTATGTTGTTTGTTTGCTTTAGTGATGTTTATATTTCGTATACCGACATATAACGTTGACGCTGCATACGAAGAATCCGTAGAGTTTGACTGTGTAGGCAGTAATGACGGAATTGTTTACACAACCGAGTTTTATGGGAGTAATGGTGGCATACGTTTTGAAAACGGTAATGTTGAAGTGCGTCAGTTGCCAAACGGAGTGATAAACGAGGGCATGATTTACAGCTTTTGTTTTTATCATGACAAAATCTATTATCAAACAGGCGAGGCCTGCTCCGACCCGACAATGCCGGGCAAAATATACAGATGTAATATTGACGGAAATAATAATGTAGTGATTGCGGATAATGTTCAAGAATGGTCTAATTCATTTATTGTGGACAATTATTTGTACTATGAAGCATATACGACTGTAGAATGGGCAGGTGGACCCGCGAATCACTATGGCGGAATATATAAATTGAATCTTGATAACATGAAGTCAACAAAAATTGTGTCGGGAGAAAATGCGAACTTGTGTTATTGCGACGGTGATTATGTGTATTACAGATTGGGCGGTACCTGTTTGGCAACAAGCATAGACGGAAGCAATACTGTGGATATTCCGTCCAATGCGTCAGAGGTTGATAATGAAAAAGTTATTAAGGGCAACACGGCATATTATTTTTCGGATGATAAATTATGTTCGTCCGATAGATCCGGTTTAAATGAGCGCGTAGTATGTTCGGCGCAGCTTATGGGAGAATACTCATTTGCAAATGTGGAGTGTGTAAATCAAAAAGACATATATTATATAGTGTACAATAGCACTCGGTCCGGTAATAAGGCGTATGTTTATCGGGTTGACCGCTCTAAAAATGATAAAATCAAGATTACTCTTAACGGCACAGAGCTTTCGTTTGACCAGCAGCCAATAATAGTTAATGACAGAACGATGGTTCCGGTCAGAGCAATTTTTGAAGCTTTGGGATACGATGTAAGTTGGGATAAGTCAAAACAGGAGGTTGTTGCAAATGGAAGCCGGGGAACAATAGTTATAAGCATAGGATCGAATTATATGTCTGTAAACGGGAATTCTACATATATTGATTCGCCGGCAATAATTGTAAATGACAGAACGCTGGTTCCGGCACGTGCAATAAGCGAGGCCGCAGGATGCAGTGTTTCATGGGATGAAAACACACGGACGGTTTCAATTACTAAATAAAGTTTTCGGCGGGGCTACGGCTCCGCTTTTATATTAAACGAATTTTTCATATTTTAAAATATAAAATATCTTGTATTTGTCATCATGATATGATATAATAAATTCAAGAAAGGAGTGTCCGATATGAAAGAGATAGTTAAACCAAAGACCGATGTGGTATTCAAAATAATGTTTACCCGAAAGGACAACGAAAAGCTGCTAAAGCACTTCATATCGGACATACTCGATATCGAATACGACAGCATAACCGATATTATTGTGGAAAACACCGAGATAACGCCCGACGAGATCGACGGCAAGTTCACAAGATTTGACCTGAAGCTTACGGTGGATAATAAGCTTATAAATGTGGAAGTGCAGGTCAACAACTATGGAGCGTTCGCCGAGCGCAGCTTGTACTACTGGGCACAGAGATACGGAACACAGCTCAAAAAGGGTCAGGGTTACGACGAGATACGGCCGACGATCTCGATAAACATAGTTGATTTCAAGATGTTTGAGACCGAGTCTTTCGCGTCGACCTACACGATGGCTGATCTTGAGCATAATAAGATACTTACGGACACGTGCGCGATACACTTTTTCGAGCTGCCGAAGCTGGACAAGAAAATCGACGCGGGAGACAGGAAAAAGCTGTGGATGCAGCTTATCAATTCGGAAAGCGAGGGTGATCTGAATATGTTAAGACAGAGCAATGTTGAATCGATACGCGAGGCGACCGACGTGATCTTCAGGCTGAGCGACGAAAAGGACGTGAAAGACATGGCGGAGAGGCGCGAGGACGCGCTGAGAACGGAAAAGACGGCACTGAACACCGCCAGAAAAGAAGGCATAGACATAGGCATGAACTTGGGCATGGAAAAGGGCATGAATCTCGGCATGGAAAAAGGCATGAACATGGGCATGGATTTGGGCAGGGAACAAGGCATAAATCTCATGATAGAAAATCTGCGCAAGGCGGGTGTCAGCGAGGAGATCATACAAAACGCCGCCAAACAAAATTAAATCGCGCTTAAATTCGGCGGGGCTACGGCTCCGCTTTTTTAAATAAATTTTTTACAAAAAACTGTTGAAAAGTATGGCGTAATGTGGTAAAATATATGATTAGAAAGAAAAAATTAACCAAACAAGGGGGAAATATAATGGATTCAAACGAAATCAAAGATTTACAGATCCACGCCGCCCATGTGAGAAAAATGGCTCTTGAGGCCGTTCACGCTGCGGGCGCGGGTCATCCGGGCGGCTCGCTTTCGGTTGCCGACATTCTCACCTACCTTTATTTCAAAGAGATGAATGTCGACCCGAAAGACGCCAAAAATCCCGACCGCGACAGATTCGTGCTGTCAAAGGGACATTGCTCGCCCGCTCTCTACGGAATTCTGGCGGAGCGGGGATTTATTCCAAAAGAGGACATAAAGGGATTCAGAAGCATCGACAGTTATCTGCAGGGTCATCCCGATATGAAAAAGGTAAACGGAGTTGATATGTCCACAGGCTCGCTTGGTCAGGGCATAAGCTGCGCCAACGGCATGGCTCTTGCGGGCAAGCTGGACGGCAAGAGCTACCGCGTTTACACTGCTCTCGGCGATGGCGAGATCGAGGAAGGCGAGGTATGGGAGGCGGCAATGTTCGCCGCTCACTATAAGCTCGACAACCTGACCGCGTTCCTTGACTACAACGGTCTGCAGATAGACGGCGAGATCACCAAGGTCATGAACTCAACGCCTATTGATAAAAAGTTCGAGGCGTTCAACTGGCACGTTATAAGGATCGACGCTCACGACTTCAACCAGATCGAGGCGGCGGTCAACGAGGCGAAGCAGACTAAGGGCAAGCCCACGCTTATCATGGCGAAGTCTATAAAGGGCAAGGGCGTATCCTTTATGGAGGGTCAGGCGGCATGGCACGGCACGGCTCCCAATGACGAGCAGTACGCGCAGGCAGTTTCGGAGCTTGACGCATATATTGATTCTCTCGGAGGTGACAAATAATGAACTATAAAATAGGCGAAAGTATAGCTACAAGACAGGCATACGGCGACGCTCTGGTTGAGTACGGAAGCGACCCCAGAATAGTCGTTATGGACGCCGATCTTTCAAAGTCCACCAAGACCGACGGCTTTAAGGTGACGTATCCCGAAAGATTTATCAACACGGGTATCGCCGAGGGCAACATGATGGCGACGGCGGCAGGTCTTTCCACCTGCGGCAAGATCGTTTTCGCCAGCTCGTTCGCGATGTTTGCGGCGGGCAGAGCCTTTGAGCAGATCAGAAACTCGATCGGCTATCCGCACCTGAATGTCAAGATCGGCGCGACCCATGCGGGCATCTCGGTCGGAGAGGACGGAGCCTCGCACCAGTGCCTTGAGGATATAGGCATTATGCGCACGATCCCCGGCATGGTTATTTTAAACCCCGCCGACGCGGTCGAGTCAAACCTGGCAGTCAAGGCCGCGATCGACTACGACGGCCCGGTTTACCTGAGATTCGGCAGACTTGCGGTTCCCACGATATTCGATGAGAACTACAAGTTCGAGATAGGCAAGGGCGTTCAGCTCAAGGACGGCACCGACGTGACCTTGATAGGCACCGGACTGCTGGTTCCCGCCTGCAACGAGGCGGCAGAGATCCTGGCCGGCGAGGGCATCAGCGCGAGAGTTATCAATATGGCGACGATCAAGCCCATTGACAAGGACATAATCATCAAGGCGGCCAAAGAGACAGGCGCCATAGTCACTGCCGAGGAGCACAACGTGATCGGCGGACTGGGCAGCGCGGTTGCGGAGGTTTTGGTCGAGAATGCGCCCGTTCCGATGAAGCGCGTGGGCACTCAGGACGTTTTCGGACGTTCCGGAAAGCCATATCCGCTGCTTGAAATGTACGGACTCGACGCCAAGACCATCGCGGTGAAGGCTAAAGAAGCCATAGCGATGAAATAAAAAGATAATAATATACGTCCCTCGGCAGCGCCGGGGGATGTTTATTTGTGCGTGCTTGACAAATTTGGAAGCCGATAGTGGTATTTTTTGTATAATATATACTTGAATTGGGAACGGTTTTGGGATATAATGTATCATAATCGGGTTTTTATGAGCTTTTAGGACCCAATAGACCGAATATATTTCCGAAAGGATTGAAATAATTGAACGCGATACGATTGATCCTCGCGGTATGGGCTGCCAAGCTGGCATCCGTTGCGGGCAGAATTATAGGAAAAAAATCATCGTCGTCGCCCGGAGTGCTGGCGCTTAAAATATGTCCGAGCCTTATAAGCACGCTCAAAAAGAACGTGAAAAAGGGCGTTATCGTGACCTGCGGCACCAACGGCAAGACGACCACGAACAACCTGCTCAACAGTTCTCTGAAAAAATACGGGTACACCACGGTGTGCAACACCTTGGGCGCCAACATGGTGGGCGGTATCGCCACCGCGTTCGCTCAGGCGTGCAATATTTTCGGCAGGTTCAAGGCTGATTACGCGGTGCTCGAGGTCGACGAGGCCTCCGCGCGGCGCGTGTTTAAGCACATAAAGCCCGACTACATGCTGATAACCAATCTGTTCCGCGACCAGCTGGACCGCTACGGCGAGATCGACATAACCGTCGATCTGCTCAACGAGGCGATCGACATGACGGACGGAGTTAAGCTTATCTTAAACGGCGACGATCCGCTGACGGCGCAGTTCGGCGAGGGCCGCGACGCGGTCTATTTCGGCATCTCGGAGCAGGTGCTGCCCGAGACCAACGAGACCAAAGAGGGCCGTTTTTGCTTAAAGTGCGGCGCCGAGCAGGAGTATAACTATTTCCACTACAGCCAGCTGGGCGACTACTACTGCCCAAATTGCGGCAACAAGCGCCCGAATATCGACTACGCCGCAACCGACGTCGACCTTTCAGAGTCGATGAAGTTCACGGTGGGCGGCAAGCGGATAGATGTCAACTACCGCGGATTTTATAATATCTATAATATACTCGCGGTGTATGCCGCGCTGAACACGATCGGCATCAAGACCGACAATTTCAACGAGATACTTTCGGACTACAAGCCCCAGATCGGCAGAATGGAGCTGATACCGATGGGCGGCAAGCCGTTTATCCTAAATCTTGCCAAGAATCCCGCGGGCTTCAATCAGGCGATACAGACCGTGCTGCTCGACAAGCGGCCCAAGGACGTTATCGTCGCGATAAACGATCTCGCAAACGACGGCCGCGACGTATCATGGCTGTGGGACGTGGATTTTGATAAGCTCGAGGGCGCGAACCTAAAGCAGCTTATAACCTCGGGAATACGGCGGTACGATATGTGCCTGCGCTTTAAGTACGCCGATATGAAGGTCGATCTTGCCACCGAGGATATGAAATTTGCGCTCGCGAGGTGCTTTGGCAATAAAGACACCGAGGTGTGCTATGTGCTGGTGAACTATACCGCGCTGTATCCAACACAGACGGCGATGCTTGAATACAAAAAGGAAGCCGATGCGGCGCTTCCGGTTCCCGCGGATAAGGGAGGTGCCTTGAGTGCAGAATAACTATGAGATAAACATAATACATCTTTATCCCGATCTTTTGAACCTTTACGGCGACCGCGGCAATATCGCCTGCATGGAAAAGCGTCTCGAGTGGCGCGGAATCAAAGCCAATGTCAGGACCTGCACCAACAAGGACCACAGCATTGATCTGTCGGGCGCGGATATAATTTTCGTCGGCGGCGGCTCCGACCGCGAGCAGGAGATTGTGTGCAATCTGCTGCTAAAGAAGAAGGACGAGCTTATAAAGCACGTAGAATCGGACGGCGTGCTCGTGGCGGTCTGCGGCGGCTATCAGCTGCTTGGAAAATACTATAAGACCGCCAACACAAAGATCGAGGGTCTCGGAATCCTTGACATATACACCGACTCGGGCGACACGCGCCTTATCAGCAACGTGGTGCTTGAGTGCGGCAAGTTCAAAATGCCGATTGTTGGCTTTGAGAACCACGCGGGCAGGACTTACCTTGGCGAGGGCGTGACGCCTCTGGGCAAGGTGCTGTTCGGAAACGGCAACACCGGCGACAGCGGATATGAGGGCGTTCTGTACAAAAACGTGATAGCCACATATCTCCATGGCCCGCTGCTGCCAAAAAATCCGCAGCTCTGCGACTATATTCTTGAGCGCGCTCTCAAACGCAAGTACCCGGATTTTGAAGGCCTCAAGCCGCTGGACGACGGTATCGAGATTCTTGCCAACGAGTATATCGCAAACAAATACGCGGGCGGCAGGCAAAGCGTGTAATAGAATATTAATATTTGTTTAACAATTACGTGATAAAATCTTGCTGAAAATGTGTTAAAATAGTAATGTATGTAAATATCGCAATTGCATACGGGAGGACAACGGATGAGCTTTTTTGGAAAATTGTTTTCCGGCAAGGACAAGGGAAACAATGAGTCGGAATATTTGGACCGGGTATATGAGAGCTTGGGCGATGAGTCCGACCTGAATCCCGACAGGATTCTGGATGAGAACAACGCGGCCGACCCGGTGTCGGCTTATGACGAATTTGAGCTTATGGCGGACAAGGAAGAACTGCCATTCGGCGCCGCGGAGGGATCCGTCGGCGATTTTGGCGTGTCCGAGACCCCTGATATTGCTCAAAACGCCGTGATCGAGGAACCCGAGAACATAAACGAGCCCGAGACCGAACCGGATATTTACGACAGCGAACCCGAAATTGAAACCAAAATCGAACCTGAGCCTGAAATTGGACTGGATGCGGAATATGAACCCGTTAATTTTGAAGATGAGATAGAATACAAAGACGAAACTTCGCCCGAGGAATACGAGCCCGAGGCCGAGCCAGAGGGTGAGAATATAACTGAACCTGAGGCAGAATCGGATATTTACGACAGCGAACCCGAAATTGAAACTGAAATTGAGTCCGAAATAGAACCTGAGATTGAGCCCGAAGCGGAATATGAGCCCGAAAATGAGCGCCTGTCCGAGGAAATCGAGCTGCCCGGAGTGTTCTATGCTCCGGAGCAGGAGCCTGTGAATGAGGCGGCCACTACAGAACCTGAGGAGGAAGCCGCCCCTATCGAGCCTTATTCGGACGAGACCGAAGATGTTTATAACACAAATGACGCCTATGCGGCGTTTGAGGACGACAAGGGCGACACCGACGAGATGAACGTCGATCAGCTGCTCAGCGCTATGAAAGAGGCGGACAGCTATATTGAGCCCGAACCGATGTACGAAATGGTTTCAGGCGCCGCGGAGTCCGAGACCCCTGTTTTCGCGGATGATCCGTCATACGCGCTTTTAAACGGCGATATCGACACCGAGGAAGTATACACCGCCTACGCGCCCAAGAGCATGCGTCCGAAGATTACAGAGACGTCGTACTATGATTTGGATGATATGGACGATTCGGAGCTTGAGCCTGAGCGCGAAAACAAATTTAAAAACTTCGTGTCCAAAAACAGAAAGTGGATCATCGGTGCGGTGGTCGCTGCGGCGGTTGTTCTGACGACTGTGGGCGCGCTGTTCTTCGCCCGCTTGCGCATGAATCCGCTGATGGGATACACCGAGCTTTACGTCACAAAGGGCAACATAATAAAGACAATGGAGGCGGGCGGCAATGTTGAGCCGAACGCCAGATACAACATAATCCCGCCGGTGGGCGGAACGATAATCGAATCGCCGCTGAACGCAGGCGACGCGGTTCGCGCGGGCGAGCTGGTCTACAAGATCGACGACACCAACGCTCAGATAGCGGTGCAGCAGGCTCAGAACGCAGTCAGCCGCGCCCAGCAGGAACCGACAACTTCTACGACGACGTCCGAGCGAGTGAACATATACGCCAACTCGTCGGGCACGATAAGCGGTCTTAATATTTCAGCCGGCAGCCGCATAACCGGAGGGCAGATCGCGACGATCACTCAGGCCAACGGCACAGAGATAGGACTTATCCCCTCGGTCACCGGAACGGTCGAGAGAGTCAATGTCAGCAACGGCTCCACAGTAAGTTCGGGTCAGGTCGTTGCCGTCGTTACCAGCGACAGCGCGTCGAACACGAGTATAAACCCGAATACCAGAGAGAACGATATAACCGCCGCAAACCTGGCGCTTGAGCAGGCGCAGAAGGACCTTGAAAAATACAAGATCGCCGCGCCGATAGACGGCACTATTCTCGTCAAAAATGCCAAGGTGGGCGATAGCGTTGTGGAGGGACAGACGGACCAGCCCATGATGGTGATTGCCGACATGAGCAAGATGAAGCTAAAGATCGACGTTGACGAGCTCGATATCTGGAATATCGAGCTGGGTCAGACGGTGGTTATCACGGTTGGCGCGCTGCCCGGAGAGACCTTCAGCGGCGAGATCACCAACATTGCCGGAGAGGGCGAAAAGAAGGGCGACGGAGTCACTTCCTACGCGGTTGAGATAACCGTGAACGATCCCGGAAAGATCAAGTCGGGCATGAATGTTGACGCGAAGATAATTATAGACTCGGCGATCAATGTGCTTTCGCTTCCCGAGTCTGCGCTCTATGAGTCCGATGGCGAAAACGCGCTGGTTATAACCGACGGCGGAGACGACAGCGAGGCAGTCGATCCCGAGGATTATCCCGAGATAACCGTGCCCACTGGTTACAGACTGGTGAAAGTAAAATACGGTGTCAGCGACGGCGACAACGTTGAGATTTTATCGGGTCTCAGCGTGGGTGACGCGGTCCTCCACAAGCAGTCCGAGGACGGCGAGACGGAGCCTGAGGCAAAACCCGCCGATAATAAAAAGAACGCGGAGCCCGCGGCCCGTGAGGATGAGGCGGCGGAGAGCGCCGAGGAAGACGCGGTTCCCGGCGGCTTCGATTCGGATGATATTGAGATCATACCGCCCGAGGAGGATTCCGAGAATCTGGAGTCCACAGGAAAGGCTGCCACGGGCGTTATGGATATTTAACAGTATAAATGGAGTGTGCGGATGGTAGACATTAAAGGCGCGAACGAAAACAGAGTGTCGGCGCGTTTGAGGCGCGCGGCGAGAGCCGCGATAACCGGCGCGCAAAACGGTATCGCGCGTATAAAATTGAATAATACTCAGGCGGGCTTTGTCGTTATCGCTTTTATGGCCGCGGTTTTCGCGGCTGTGGCGATAGGGCTCGCTTTAAACTCGTCCGCGCTAAACGCGGCGTATGCCGCAAATCCTCTGGGAGCAGACAACATCGCGCTCAAGATAAGCGGTGAGCGCACAGGCATAACCGCGGACGGACTTACTTCTCTGGCCGCGGATAATCCTGATTTGTTCGAGGCCGTTGTGCCGTTTTCGCGGGTCGACGGAGTTGAGCTGCGCGGAACCACGGGCAAAGGTCTCACGGGCACAGCCGTGGTTACCGACGATCTGTTTTTTGAGTACGGAGCTGTAGACGTCACAAAAGGTGCAGAGCTGACGCAGGCCGACCTCGGCAAAAGCGTGGCGCTGATATCCGAGGACTTGGGCGAGGGCCTGTTTGGCGGGGCCGAGCCCGTCGGTCAGAGCCTCAGGATCAACAACCGCTCATATGAGGTTATCGGATTGTTTAACGGAAAAAACGGCTGCGACCTGAGCGGCAGCGTGATAATGTCGTCGGGAGCCGCCAGATTGGTGCTCAACTCGTCCGAGCCGTCCGAGTATGTGTTCATAACCTGCGGCGACACGGATGCGGCGCTTAAAAAGATCAACGGATTTGTAAAGTCTAATATGAACAAAGTTTCGGGCGGAAGCTGCGAGACCGAGGTTGTGGGCGAGACTTCGAGCGAGCCGTCTGCGGCGTGGATCGCGCTCTATATTCTGATGCTGATAATCTGCGGAATAACGCTTGTTATGTTCCTGCTGTTCCCGTCGAGAAAGGCGGCCGATTTTTCGGAGGGTTTCGCCGGCGCGGACAAATGGATATATATTTTAAAAAGAGGTATCTGCCCCGCGTTTTTGCTTGCGCTTGCGGGTTCGGCGCTCGGAGTGGCTTTGGGAATCGGCGGAGCCGCGGCATATACCGCGCTGAGCGGCAGCGGTTTCTTTATGTCTCTGCCTGCTGTGATGGCGCCATTTATATCGGCGCCTCTGTTCGCGGTTTTGGTTGCGGCCGCGGCGGAAATAATCAAGAGATTGGGCGGTGGAAGGCATGCCTGATATAATGGGCGGTATCCGCCGAAAGCTGAAATTTTTCGATTTAATTAAGCCGGGGACGTTTATGACACTCCTTTTCTGGTGGGTTATTTCGGCGGCCGCGGCGTTTTTATTTTCATACCGAGTATGTGGCGTAGTCGGCGCCGAGGCGGACGCGTCTCTCGCCGGCGCTTTGGCCGCTGTGGCTGTAACGGCGGTCTATGCCGCCGTTATTGTGCACAAGGAAATATCCTCTCTCAAACTGATAATAGACGAGGACGGCGAGGTCATGACAAACATCGTCGGCGGCACAATGATAAGCTGCAACGACGACTTTTTCACGATAAAAAAATGCACCGACCGCTTTTACTCGATGACGGGCTACAGATTCGGCGAGATAGCGCGGCGTTACCGCGGCGAGTTCAGCAAAATGCTTGTGGGCGACGAGTCGCGCGGCGAGTTCGCGAGGCTCAAACGTCGGCTCCGCGAGACGGGCAGCGGACAGGTGAGATACAAGCTCTTGCGCGGCGACGGAACCGATATGTGGGTCGCGTGCAGCAGCTTTCTGACAAAGGACCGCGGCGGTAATTCGGTGGTCTATTCCGTGTTCCTCGACATTACCGAAGAAATGAACCTTCAGCAAAAGTACGCGCTGGCCGAGGCCAGAAACAAGATTGTGTTTGAAAACATAAACAGCGGTATTTTCGAGTGGGATATGATACGCGGAACAATTGACATTTCGGACCATATGGAGCGCAGATTTATCGGCGCAGTGAAAGACGGACCGATCCCCGCTCTTAATGTCAAAAACTATATCGAGCCCGAGGACTACGAACACTTGATTGAAAAAATCGAATCGGTCAAGAATGGAGACTCCGATAAGATTGTGATGACGCTCGGCCTCAAAAACGCCGATGGTACTGTGACCCATTCCGATATGAGCTTGGTCGCGATACGCGACCATAACTATGTGGCGGTTCGCATGGTCGGCATACTGATCGACGTTGAGGAGCGCCATCGGAGAGAGGAGGAGCTGCGCAGCAAAGCCAGCCGCGACTCGCTGACCGGGCTCTATAACAAGGGCGCCACGCAGCAGCTTATAGAAAACACTCTGGAGCTCCGCGGCAATCAGGAGCACGCGGTCGTTCTCTGCGATATCGACGATTTCAAATCGGTAAACGATACCTTCGGTCACGGCGTCGGAGACGAGGCCGTGAAGATGATAGCGCGGCTTTTAAGCGAGACATTCGACCGCGGCTGCGTTATCGGCAGAACGGGCGGCGACGAGTTCATGGTTCTGTGCCGTAATATCGGCGGTGATTATTACCGTCTGAGAAAGCAGATTCGGAGGCTAAATGAAAACCGACCGACAATCGAGGAAGGCGGACTGCGCCGCGAGCTCACGCTCAGTATCGGCGTGGCTCTGTATCCGAATGGAGGCAGAACATACGATGAGCTTTATAAAAACGCCGACACGGCTCTTTATAAAGTTAAAGAACGTGGAAAAGCCGGATACGAGGTTTACACGGGATATTAAAAAATTATAAAAAGCCCTTGAAATTTGGGCTTTTTTGTTATATAATTATTTAGTGCGCGTGCGCGCAAAACTAAGACTAAGGAGTTTTTATATGAATATTTATAAATTATCCGAAATGACGCCCGAAAAAAAGGACTTTATCATGAAGCGCGCGGAGCTTGATATCTCCGAGCAGATGAAGGTCGCCAAAGAGGTGTCTGACGATATAAGGCGCCGCGGCGACGAGGCGGTGCTGGAATACACCGAGAAATTTGACCGCGTTAAGCTGACCGCCGACCGCATGAAGGTAAAGCCCGAGGAAATAGAGGAGGGCTATAACCGCCTTGACGAAAAGACCCGCGAGGCGCTGGCCTACGCGATTGGTAATATCCGCGACTTCCACTCAAAGCAGATGCCCGAGGAAATGTGGTTCACTGAGGTGGACAAGGGCCTGATGGTCGGCGAAAAGACCACGCCAATTGTTGACGTCTGCCTGTATGTGCCCCGCGGCAAGGGCAGCTTTCCCTCGGTCCTGTGCATGCTGGCGACACCGGCCGTGGTTGCCGGAGTTGAGAAGATAGTGGTCGTGACCCCGCCCAACGAGCAGGGCAACGTTGACGACGCGATACTTGCCGCCGCCAAGATAATCGGCGTTTCAGAGATATACAAGGTTGGCGGAATACAGGCCGTGGCGGCTGTAGCCTACGGCACCGAGACGATACCCAAATGCCACAAGATAATCGGCCCCGGCAACGCCTATGCCACAGCGGCAAAGCGCGTGCTGGCAAACTACATAGATTCGGGTCTGCCCGCGGGCCCCAGCGAGTGCATAATCCTGGCCGACGAGCACGCCGACCCCGAGAAGGTGGCGCTTGACTGGATGATAGAGGCGGAGCATGGGCCCGACTCGGCGGCGCTGCTGGTTACGAACAGCGAGGAGCTCGCGCATAAGGCGGCGAAGATAACCGAACGTCAGCTCGAAAAGATATCCGACAAGCGCCGCGAGTTCGTGACGACCAACTTCAATACCTACGGTGGCGCGATCATAACCGACAGCCTCGAGGAGAGCATAGCGTTTGTCAACGAGTACGCGCCAGAGCATATGGAGGTCATGACCGAAAAGCCCTTTGATGTTCTGCCCAAGATAAAGAACGCGGGCGAGATACTTTTAGGCGACTACACACCCGTCACGCTGTGCAACTTTGTGCTGGGTCCCAACGCGATACTGCCCACGGGTCAGTTCGCCAAGACCTATTCGAGCGTGTCGGTTCTGGATTTCCTCAAGCGCTCATCGGTTGGCTACGCCAGCCGCGAAGGCTTCGAGCGCGTCCGCGACTACGCCTACAGAATAGCGACGGTCGAGGGATTCGATACCCACGGTCTCGCCGTAAAAGAGAGAAAATAAATTATTTGGGGTGATATTATGAAAAATAAAATTACGGTCACCAGAAAATCGACCGAGACGGCCATAACCGTCAAGATCGAAAAGAGCGAGCTTGTTCCCAACTACAGAAAGCGGATAAAGACGCCGCTGCCGTTCCTCAATCACATGATAGAGCACATCGCGTGGAGAGCGGGACTGAATATTTCTATCAATATGGATTTTGACGCCTTCGAGCTCAACCACCTTGTTTGCGAGGATGTTGGAATGACCCTCGGCAAGGCCGTGGGCGAGTTTGTGCGCGCCAACGTGCCCTCGGGCTACGGCTCGGGAATCGGAATGATCGACGAGGCTGTCGCCGACGCGGTGATCTCGTTTGAGGACCGCTCGCTGTTTAACTTCAAGACCGACGTGAAATACGGCGAGACGGTGGAAAATATGCCCTCCGAGGAACTGCTGACGTTTCTTGACGGATTCGCTCAGGGCGCGCGCTGCACGCTCTTTGTGGATCTGCGCTGCGGCGAGAACGGGCACCACATCTGGGAGGCGGTCTACCGCGGCGTGGGCATCGCGCTGGGACAGGCGCTCTCAGTCGATCCGAACAGAAAGGGCAAAACCTCCGGAGTGGCAGGAGAAGTGATTTATGAAATTTCAGCCGAGTAATTTTAAAAATATAATATTCGATATGGACGGCGTTATCACAAGCGAGTATATCTATTGGGATACCGCCGCTCTTACTGTGTACGAGCTGCTGCTCGACTATCGTTTTTACGGAAAGAGCGAGATCGACCGCGAAAACTGCCTCGAAAATTACGGCGAGCTGAGGCAGCTGATTTTTGATAACGACAAAACGATACGCGCGGTCAAGGCGCTGGGCGTCAACACCAACTGGGACCTGGCGTATTTGACATTCTGCGTTTCGCGGTACCTGGAGCCCGAGCTCGAGAGCCTCGACGAGTGGCACTTCCGCTCGGTGCGTATGTTTATCGAGAACATCGAGGCTAAAGCGCCCGAGGTCTACGGCCTCGTGGGCGAGCTGGCGGCAGGCGCCTGCGGAAAGCCGAAGGAGGAATTCGAGCGCACGACCGGCGAGCTGTGGAAAAATTTGCAGTTCTGTTTCCAGCGCTGGTTCAAGGAAGACGGTCTGTGCAGACATGAAAAGCCGCTGATTCCGATAGACAAGATACACGCGGTACTCGATTATCTCAAAAAATCGGGGCTAAAGCTCGGGGTCGGCACAGGCAGGCCGAGGGACGAGATCATGTATCCGCTGAAGTCGTGGGACCTGCTTAAATATTTTGACGATAACATGATAGTCACATACGACGAGGTCTCAGCGGCCGAGCAAAATTTGAGGCTTACCGCGTCGATCGCCAAGCCGCACCCGTACGTGTTTTTAAAGGCGGCTCTGGGTCTTGATTACCCCGACAAAAAGATCGTGGGCAGCGCCTATGCCAAGAGCGTCGCCAGAGCCACCGCGGTCGTGGGCGACGCGCCCAGCGATTTTCTGGCGGCAAGAGTAGCCGAAATGCCGTTTGTCGGAGTGCTGACCGGAGTTGACAAAGCAGCGGCCGAGGCGTATTTCAAGACCAACAAGGCGGACTATATTTTTGACGATATAACGGGATTTTTGCCCGAAAAAATTTAGAAGGCGGGATAATATGAGCGAGACGATCAAGATCACAACACCGATCACAAAGGATAAGATAAAAGATTTAAAGGCGGGCGACAGCGTGTTGCTCAGCGGCACGATCTACACCGCGCGCGACGCGGCGCACAAGAGAATGATCGAGGCGCTCGAGCGCGGCGAAAAGCTGCCGATAGAGATAAAAGACCAGACTATATACTACGCGGGTCCCGCTCCGGCCAAGCCGGGCAGGGTCATCGGCTCCTGCGGTCCCACCACCAGCGGACGCATGGACGCCTATGCCCCGACTCTGATACGGCTGGGCCTCACGGGAATGATAGGCAAGGGCGAGCGCTCCGATGAGGTCGTGAGCGCCATGACGGAATGCGGCGCAGTGTATTTCGGCGCCATAGGCGGCGCGGGAGCGCTTATCTCAAAATGCGTGACCTCGGCCGAGGTCGTGGCTTATGACGATCTGGGCGCTGAGGCGATCAGACGCCTGACCGTAAAAAACTTCCCCCTCACCGTGATAATAGACACTAAAGGCAATAATTTATATCACGCCAGATAGGTTTTCGGAGAATACATTATGAATAGATCCAAGATAATAGTTACGACCGCCGCTGTACTGATTCTGATTGCCGCGGCATTGTGCGCGACTATATTTTGTAATAAAAAACAGGAGCCTGCCGAGATAAATTCGGGCGAAGGCTCCGTAGTTTTTAACGCCGAAGAAACTGAGAACAGCATTCTGCATTTTTCGGCCGCGCCCTATGAGTTTATTAATGCTTTTAACAAGGCCTATAAAACTGACAAGGGAACTGATTTTTTGCCGGCTATTTCCGAATGGACAGCCTCAGACTATACCGAAAGTGATGGCCGCGAAACGGCACTTTACACATTCAGTCGGGAACCTGACATTTGGTCGCTGCCGACTGTTTCCGTATACTCTTTTTTAGACGACGATTATATTCGGGAAATCAGCCTTAACTTTGACGATCACAGCTACTCGCCCAATCTCTTTAACCAATATGAGGAATTATGCTATTACGCGATAAAGGCGATAATGCCGGATTTATCGGGTGATGAAATTAAAGCAATTTATCAAGACTTAAATCAAAAGGCGTATGATTTCATTACAACAACGCCATATTCGTTGAACGTTTCGCCGTCGATAATTTATTATAAGGACAGTATCGGCCTATATCCATATTTTGCCATAGGCGAGCGGATGCGCCTCTGTATTGTGCCGGTGACAAATGAATATTTGAAACAGCTAAAAGATCAAGGCGCTCAAGCAACTGAGATTTCGGAGTTTCTTGAATTTTCTCAAGTATGATTTATCAAATCGAACTTGACTAAATTAATATTGTGTGATATAATATAAACACCAAAATGATCGGAGGTCATGACATGTTTATAGGCAGAGAACGCGAGCTTGCAGCTCTTGAGAGATTATACAATTCGGATAAGTTTGAATTCGCGGTCATCTACGGCAGACGGCGCGTCGGCAAAACCGCGCTTATCAACAAGTTTATTTCCGACAAAAGCGCGATATATTTTACGGGCGTTGAAAGCAACGCGAAGCAAAATCTTGAAAACTTTTCGAAAAGTATTATGGAATATGCGAGCGGAATAGATGCTGAAATGTCATTCCAATCTTTTCAGGCGGCGTTTGAATACGTTTTTAAGCTTGCGGAAAACAAAAGACTTGTGCTCGCGATCGACGAGTATCCATATGTTGCCCGTTCGTCCAAGAGCCTTGCATCAACCTTGCAGCTTTTAATTGATAAATATAAAGACGCGTCAAAGCTTATGCTGATCCTGTGCGGCTCGTCAATGTCATATATGGAGGATCACGTCCTCGCGTATAAAGCGCCGCTATACGGCAGGAGAACGGCTCAGATGAAGCTTTTGCCGTTTGATTTTGAGGAAGTCTGCCGCTACCTCAAGGGATTTTCGGATCGGGACAAAGCCTTGATTTACGGAGCTGTCGGCGGTACTCCGCAATACCTTTTGCAGATCGACAATAAACTGAGCGTTGAGGATAATATTAAAAATACATTTTTAAATCCTGTTTCATTTTTGTATGAGGAACCGATAAATCTGTTAAAACAGGAGGTAAGGGAACCGTCGATCTATACGGCGGTTATCGCTGCTATAGCTGCGGGGGCATCAAGAATGTCGGAAATTTCAAACAAAGTCGGCGAGGACGCAAATGTTTGCTCTATGTATTTGAAAAACCTTGTAAATCTCGGCATTGTTCGAAAGGAAACGCCTTACGGAGAAAAGATGTCGCGCAAGTCGATCTATTCGATCGAGGATAATATGTTTAGGTTTTGGTATCGGTTTGTGTTTGAAAACAATTCGATTATCGCCCGCGGCGCCGCGGATCTGCTGTATAAGCGAATTGAGCCGCATTTTTCGGAATATATGGGCAAGGTATTTGAGGAGATATGCAAGCAGTACCTTTGGAAAGAGCTTTTAAGCGGCGATTGTCCGGTGGAATTTTCTTCTCTCGGCCGTTGGTGGGGCAATAACCCGAGAGAAAAGCGGCAGGAAGAGATCGACATTATGGGCGAGCAGGATAAAAACACAGCCCTGTTTGCGGAGTGTAAATGGACAAACGAAAAGGTTGACCTCGGCGTTTTGGAAACGCTTGTTATGCGGAGCGAGCTGTTTAATTATAAGACGAGACATTTTTATTTGTTTTCAAAATCCGGTTTTACAAAAGGCTGCAAGGATAAAGCGGCCGAAATTAGCAATGTGACGTTGGTCGAGTACGCGGACATAACCGAGAATATGCAAAACGAAAAAATTGTTGATAAGCGTTGATCGAGTGATATAATCGAACAACGCCGCGGCTGGGCTTTCGCGATTTGGAAGATCAGGAATTTTAAAAGCCGAACAAGCATATAGTTAATTATAACTTGCTTGGGGGTTGGTTCTGTGAGCTTTGATATGCGCAGCATTTTGGTTTATATATTCGGTTTGGGACTGCTGATCGTCCTGTTTCGGGTTTTAAAAAAGCCGCTCGGATGGGCGGCAAGATTTCTTATAAGCTGCGCGCTGGGCGCGGTCGGCATTTTCGTGTTCAACCTGATTTTCGCCAAGGCGGGAGTATACCTGCCGATAAACCCGTTCAACGCCCTGACGATCGGAGTGTTCGGCATTCCGGGTTTCGTAATACTTTGGGTGCTGGCCTCGATAATTTAGGCGCCACGCGCCGTTTTACCGAGGCATCAAATTTTCGTATTTTATTAGAGCGAGAGTCTCCGCGGAGCTCTCGCATTTGTTTATCTTTTCTCTGAGCGCCGCGCCGCCGGGCATGCCTTTGAAGTACCAGGCCATGTGCTTGCGCCCCTCCAAGGTGCCGCGCCGCTCGCCCTTGAATTTGACTAAAAGCTCAAGGTGCCGCGCCGCGACCTCGCACCGCTCCTTGAGCGAGGGCGGAGGAAGAAGTGTGCCGTCTTTTAGGTACGCGTTGACCCGCTTGAATACCCACGGGTCGCCCTGCGCTGCTCTGCCGATCATCACGCCGTCGCAGCCGGTATATTCGAGCATTTTTTTGGCCGATTCGCCGTCGCGCACATCGCCGTTTCCGATTACCGGAATTTTCACTGAGGCTTTGATCTTTTTGATAATGTCAAGGTCAGCGTCGCCCGAGTAGAACTGTATCCTCGTCCTGCCGTGAACGGTCACCGCGTCGGCGCCGCTCTGCTCGGCGATCTTGGCGAACTCCACTGCGTTTACGCTGCCACCGTCCCAGCCCATGCGGAACTTGACCGTCACCGGGCAGGGCGCGGCTTTTTTCACGCTTTTGATTATTTCCCCGGCCAGGCGCGGGTCTTTCATCAGCGCGCAGCCGTCGCCGTTGTTCACTATCTTCGGCGCGGGGCAGCCCATGTTGATGTCGATCATGTCCGCGCCTCTGCGGAGCGCGCCCTCGGCTATTTTTGCCATCACCTCGGGCTCATGGCCGAAGATCTGCGCCGCGACGGGCTTTTCCTCGTCGAGGACCTCAAGCAGCACCTCGGTCTTTTTGTTTTTGTAAAGCAGACCCTTGCCCGACACCATCTCGGTGTACATCAAAGACGGGCCGAAGGGTTTCGCGATTAGCCGAAAGGCCTTGTCAGTTACGCCTGCCATGGGCGCCAGCAGCACGTTGCTGTCAAGCTCAATGTCTCCGATTTTAAGATTCAAGTCATCACTTCCCAAAATTTTTTCGAAGGATACTCAAATCATTATACAACAGTTCGCGTACGTTTGCAAGCTCGGATTTTCGCGCCTATCTGTATCTGTCAACGTCGCTCAGGGTTATGCCCTCGTTGACCGCGATGTTTATGCCGTTTGCCACGACCGATGATATGTCGCCGATTATGGTGTCAACGTCCTTTGGCGCCACGATAAAGCTGCCGAACCGCGGCTTTATCACCTCGCGTATCAGCTCGTATTTTTCGTCCGCCATGCCGCCGATTATTTTGAGGATCTTCGCGGTGGGCTTGTCCTTGATTCGGCTCCGCTCGTCGGCCGCGTCCACCAGCATGTCGAGCGTGTCGCCCGCTATCGTCGCGGCGTCCACCACGGTCGGCACACCGATAGCGATCACCGGCACGCCCAGAGTTTCGCGGTTTAAGCCCTTTCGCTTGTTGCCCACGCCCTCGCCGGGGGTTATCCCCGTGTCGGCGATCTGTATCGTCGTGTTGACGCGCTCCATCTTGCGCGAGCACAGCGCGTCTATGGCGATAACCAGCTTGGGATTTATCTTGTCGGTCACGCCGCGGATTATCTCGCCGGTCTCGATGCCGGTCAGCCCCAGCACACCGGGCTCTATTCCGCATATCGAGCGCACGCCCTTCTGTATCTCGTCGGGCACGTATTCTTTAAGGTGCCGAGTTATCATCAGCGACGATATCACCTTGGGCCCCAGCGCGTCGGCTGTTATGTTTCGGTTCCCGAGCCCCACCACAAGGATAACGTCGTCGTCGCTGCTCAAAAACTTGTCTGTCAGAGATTTTAGCTCCTTGGCGCACACGCGGCACATCTCCTCGTATATCTTCTGCTCGCCGTAAAACCTTTGGGGCATCTCGATAGTGATATAATCGCCCATCGGCTTGCCCAGGCTCTGCTCGCCCTTCGGGCTGTTTATCACCACACGCGTCACCTTTATAATCTCCGCCTCGGTGTACTCATCCACCGATATCCCGCTCATGTCAGGTTCGTGCTCCACGCTCTCGGAGTACATTTCCTTTGCCTCCAGCGCCAGATCACAGCGTATCTGCGTTTCCATAAAAACCACCTCTTTCCCTAATATCATTTCCAAAAAATTTTAAAATAATGAATATTTTTAAATTCCGCATTGACCTTTTGGGTATAATATGATATACTGAGCTTGCGACATAAGTTAATATTGTAACCACTGCGATAAAGTGCGTATTTTTATGCCTTAGGCAAAAATGTACGCTCTATTTCCACGTACTTTAAAGCAGTGGTAAAAAACTTGTGTCGCAGCAATCGGAGCTAAGCATTTTTCGTGTGTGGAACTCTGATTGTTCTGCACACTTTTTATTTTTCAAGGAGGTACATTTTTATGAAAAAGATTTTATGTTTAGGGTTGGTATTGGCAATGCTTTGCGTGCTGCTTACATTCACATCCGTAAGCGCCGCAACAATAGTTGAGAACGGCTCATGCGGCGCGCAGGGTGATAATGTAAAATGGACGCTCGACAGCGACGGCACGCTAACAATAAGCGGCACGGGAGATATGCATAACTATTACAGGGAAAACGATGATACGCCATGGTTCTTTTCCGGCGAAAATATACATAAAGTAATAATCGAATACGGTGTGACCAGTATTGGAGATTATGCTTTTGGAGAACGCGCAAGAAGTTGGGGCGAGGGCGAATATCCGAATTTGACAAACGTAACGATAGCAAACAGCGTTAAGACTATCGGAAGAGACGCATTTTCGGGTCACACTTCTATAACAGCCATAAATATTCCAAATAGTGTTATTTCTATAGGTGTTGGAGCTTTTTCCGACTGCACAAAACTTAAGACGGTAAATATGGGAAACAGCGTTGAAACTATCGACCACCGCGCATTTCTGAACTGTTCGGAATTAACAACTTTATCAATTCCTGCAAGCGTGACATATATAGGACAAAATATATGCGAGTATTGCGGAAAGGTAAATTATGAGGTTTCACCCCAAAATGAATACTATTCATCTCAAAACGGAGTGTTGTTCAACAAAGATCAAACCGAGTTGATTTCATACGCGAAAGATAAAATACAGTCGAATTATAATATACCATACGGTGTAAAATATATAGATAATTTTGCATTTTGCGGTTGCGAACAGCTTTCAAACATAACAATACCTGACAGTGTAATAAGTATAGGTGCATGGAGTTTTGATGGGACGGGATTATATGAGATTGACAATCGAACAGGTAATGAACTATATGAGGGCGATGTATTTTACATAGATAATTATTTGATTGATTTTAAAGATGATTTAATCGGTGCTGTTACCGTCCAAGACGGAACGATCGCCATTGCGGGAGCAGCTTTTCGATACAATGAGATATCTACACTATATTTACCTAAAAGCCTTAAAAATATTGGAGAAAATAATTTTGATTACTGTCCCGCACTAACGGATATATATTATGCCGGAAGCAAAAACGATTGGGAAAAGGTAGTAATGGAAAATTATAATGATTATTTATATAATGCGACTGTTCATTGCTTGGACGGAACCGTAGCGCACATGCCTTATCTGGACCTAAGCACATGGGGTACGTGGGATGACTCTACAATTGAAATAACACTATGTAATATCGAAGGCACAGATAACGTGGTTGTTTTGGCAGTTTATAAAAGAGATGGAACATTTAGATTTATGCGGTCAAAACCAGCTGCGGAAACCGTAACATTTGAAAATATCGACTTGCGAAATTCACGTATAAAGGCAATGCTATGGAATAATTTAAAAGATATGAAACCGCTTGCAAACAGCGCGGAAATGAGTTT
Organism: uncultured Monoglobus sp.; assembly: GCA_947624775.1. GTDB lineage: Bacteria > Bacillota > Clostridia > Monoglobales > Monoglobaceae > Monoglobus. The sequence goes on along the minus strand of CANQLT010000025.1, from coordinate 3,774 downwards.
GTAAAAAAATAATTCTTCCCAATTAAATCCAAGGGGACGGGACGTCGAGGGCGCCGTCCCCTACAACATTTTGCGCACATTTGCCGTAAGGGCGCAAAAAATAGGCGCCCCCTCGGGGGAGCTGGCTGCGGCTTGTCCGCAGACTGAGGGGGAGGCCTAATCACTATTCGCTAATTACTAATCACTATGTTGCCACCTCTCCCCAATGGGCGAGGCAAGCGGGCGGCAATCTGCCGTCCGTTCTAATCGCTATTCGCTAATTGCTAATCACTACGTTAATCCCTCCCGTGGCGGGGCCGATGGGAGGGATATTTTTATCTTGAATATGTTTTTGTTATCTTCAGGAGCTTGGCGGCCAGATCGTCGGTCAGGACGTTTATGTCGGGCAGGCGCCACGCCCAGTTTCCGCCGAGAGTCGACGGGGTGTTCATTCTCGCTTCGCTGCCTAGGTCCAGAATATCTTGCATCGTGACTATCGCGGTGTCCGCGGTGCTCATCAGCAGGCTTTTTATAAAGCCCCAGTTGTAGCCCTCGTCCTTTGTGAGGCGCAGGTAGTCTACCGCGAAATCTCTCATGTAATCGGGCAGAGACTCAAACCAGCCCTTTAGGGTGTCGTTGTCGTGGGTGCCGATATACGCCACCGAGTTCTCGGGGAAGTTGTGGGGCAGGTAGTCGCTGTCCTCTCCCGGAGTGAAACCGAACTGCATGACCTTCATGCCGGGCATACCGCTGAATTTCAGCAGCGCGCGCACGTCGTCGGTTATGGTGCCCAGGTCCTCGGCGATCAGAGGCGGCGTCTCGCCGAATTCCTCTTTCACCTTGTTGAAGAAATCGCTGCCGGGGCCTTTGAGCCACTCGCCCTCAACCGCGTCGGGCTTTCCGTATTCTATGGCGTAGAACGCGTCAAAGCCGCGGAAGTGGTCGATCCTCACGATGTCGTACATGTTGAGAGCCGCGGACAGCCGCTTCATCCACCACTCGTATCCGGTCTGCGCCAGATAGTCCCAGTTGTAGAGCGGATTGCCCCAGAGCTGGCCCTTAGGCGCGTAGCCGTCGGGCGGGCAGCCCGCGACCTTGATCGGCGTCCTGTCGGGGTTCAGCATAAGCACCTCGTTGTGGGCCCAAGCGTCGGCGCTGTCCTCGGCCACGTATATCGGTATATCGCCGATTATCTTTATGCCCTGCTTGTTGGCGTATGACTTGAGCTCGTTCCACTGCTCATAGAACCGATACTGAACATAGACCCAGAAATTGATCTCATCGTCCAGGCGGTTGTAAACCTTGATGATGGCCTCGGGCTCGCGGCGCACTATGTCGCTGTCCCAGTCGCGGTACATCTTGTGGCCGCTGTCGAACTTGAGCGCCATAAACATGGCGTAGTTTTCGATCCAGTATGAGTTCTCAACGCGGAACTTTTCTATCTCTTCCTTTTTGCGCGCCTTGTCGCGCTCAAACGCGATCCTCAGCACGCGGAACTTGCCGCGGAATATTTTTTCATAGTCGACCTTTCCCGAATCCGCGCCCCAGTCGATATAGGCGTAGTCCTCAAAATTCAGCGCCCCGTCCTCGCGCAGCAGGTCGAAGTCGATAAAATACGGATTGCCCGCGAAGGTCGAAAACGACTGATAGGGCGAGTCGCCGTAGCCCGTGGGGCCGATCGGCAGTATCTGCCAGTATTTCTGATTGCTCTTTTGCAGAAAGTCAACGAACCGATGAGCCTCGCTGCCCATGGTTCCGATACCGTATTTCCCCGGAAATGATGATATGTGCATTAAGATTCCGCTTCCGCGTTCCATAAAATAACCCCCTCGGTTTGCGTAAAAAGTCAAATTTACAAAGTGAGACACCCCACCCGTTTTTTGGGACTGATGAGGTGTCATATTTTTTATTTAGTCAACCGTTACGACCCAGCCCATTTCGTCCTCGGCCTTGCCGGTCTGAATATTGGTTATCGCGTCGAAGATCCGCTGAGTTACCTCGCCGATCTCGTTGTTGTTGATGTGCATAACCTTGTCCTCCCAGCGCAGTTCGCCTACGGGCGAAATGATGGCCGCCGTGCCGGTGCCGAAGCACTCCTCAAGTGTTCCGTTGTCGTAGGCGTCGGCAACCTCCTGGATCGAGATCTTCTTTTCGGAGACCGGAACGCCCCACTTTTTGAGCAGCTGTATCGCGGACATTCTGGTGATACCGCTGAGTATGCTGCCGTTCAGCGCCGGGGTCACAACCTCGCCGTTGATTTTGAAGAAGATGTTCATCGAGCCGACTTCCTCGATATACTTCTGCTCAACGCCGTCCAGCCAAAGCACCTGCGAATAGCCCTTCTCGTGAGCCACAACCTGCGCCCTGATGCTTCCCGCGTAGTTGCCGCCGGTTTTTGTAAAGCCCGTGCCGCCGCGCACCGCGCGAACATACGAATCCTCAACGTAGATCTTGACCGGAGCCAGTCCCTCTGGATAGTAAAGTCCGCTGGGTGAGCAGATGATCATGAACTTGTACGAGTGCGACGGTCTCACGCCGAGGAAAGGATCGGTCGCGATGATAAACGGCCTGATATAGAGCGATGTGCCCTCCTGCTCGGGGATCCAGTCGCGGTCCAGCTCAACCAGCTGCTTGAGACCCTCCAGACAGAGTTTCTCATCTATCTGCGGTATCGCCAGACGCTCGTTCGAAACGTTAAGTCTCTCAAAATTCTTGTCGGGTCTGAAAAGGCGAACGTGTCCGTCGGCGGTCTTGTAAGCCTTGAGGCCCTCGAAAACCTCCTGCGCGTAGTGGAAAACCATGGCGGACGGATCAAGGTCTATCGGGCCGTAGGGCACGATTCGCGGGTCATGCCAGCCCTTGCCCTCGTCGTAGTCCATAACGAACATGTGGTCCGAGAAATAAACGCCGAAAGGCAGGTCCTTCATGTCCGGCTTAGCCTTGGGATTTTGTGTTTTGATTACTTTAATTTCCACTTTTATCAATCCTTCCTGATATAGAAATATATTATTTTTAATTTAAACTAATTTAGTATAACATACATATCCGATTATTTCAAGGGGTTTTATCCAAAAAAATCCTAAATAAAATAAAAATCCGCCGCTGTTTTGACAGATTTTTTATCGGCGCGGGTTTATAATTATGGCGGTGATAAAAGTGACAGTGTATATCGACCTGCTGTTTTTGAGCAACCTGATAATAAATTCAATGCTCGTTTTGTGGTCGGGAATAATATTTCGCGAGCGAATGACGGCGGCGCGGGCGCTGCTGGGCGGCGCGATCCTCTCGTGCTATTCGGTGATTATGTTTTTTCCGCGGGCGGGGCCGCTGCTCACGGTCTCGGGCAAGATACTCTGCACAGCGTTGTTTGTGCTGCTGTTCTATCGCCCCAAGACCCCGATTGCGCTGATCCGGCGGACCGCGGTGTTTTTCGCGCTGTCGCTCATTGTGTGCGGAGCGGCGTTCGCGGCAGCTGCGTGTCTGCCCGGGAGTGTGATCTCAAACGGAGTGCCCTGTTTTGATCTGAGCCTTAAAAAATTGCTGATCGCCTCGGCCGCGGCTTTTGTGATAATAAAGCTCACCGCGGACATATACACAAGAAGCCTGAGCCGAGGCATTGTGTGTATGACGATTTTTTCGGGCGGCAAAAAAACAAGGGCGAGAGTGTTGATCGACACGGGCTGCGAGCTGTTCGAGCCGTTGGGCGGGCGGCCTGTGCTGCCTGTGCTGCTTGTGCGCGGAAAGCCGTTTAAGAGCGGCGTCCCGATAGCGCTCGGCACCGTCGCGGGAGACGGC
>CANQLT010000024.1 GCA_947624775.1 uncultured Monoglobus sp. | reverse complement strand
GCAATTTCGTCGTAACAGTGTGTTTTCCTTAAATGAAAACATCTACCGTTACCGCTTTTCCACTATTTATTTTTCAAACACCTCGTCGCAAATCCCTCCGCTTGTTCGCTTCCGCGCAAGCGCGAAAGTCTCACCTGCTCCGGGTTTGCTCCTCTTTCCCAAAAAGTGCGCTTCGCTGGCGCTTTTTGGGAGCCCTGCGCCTACGGCGCTTTGAGAAGTTTTGCTTCGCTCCGAAGCTCCTCCTCTTCCCACAAAACGCACTCCGTTGGCGTTTTGCGGGAGCCCTAGTTTGCTCCTTTGCTTTGCGCGGTTGCTCCTCTTTCCCAAAAAGTGCGCTCCGCTGGCGCTTTTTGGGAGCCCTTGAGTTCCGCCCTTACCGGCGGTTCCTCCTCTCAAATCGAAACGCACGGTTTCGATTTGTTGCGCCTTCCGGCGCTTACTTGAAGTTTTCCTTCTTTGGCTCGCCCCTTGGGGAGAGCTGTCACCGAAGGTGACTGAGAGCGGTTTCACCTCAAGTTTTTCTGTTGCCGTAGCAACTTTTTAAGTTTACCACATCTTTTCAACCTTGTCAAGAACTTTTTTAAATTTTTTTAAAAATTTTTTGACGCAGCTGAGATTTGGTCTTTAACGGGCGGATGATATCCGCCCCTACAAATTGAGCTTTTTTATCTTATCACCTTATTTTTGCTTTGTCAAGGCTTTTTTTGAGAAATTATAAATTTTTTCTAAATTTTTGCCGCACTCTGTAGACTTTGGTTTTATTATGTGCTAAAATGCAGGTAAAATATGTAGTTTTGTGAGGTATTATATGAAAACATTTCTCAGGATCTTGCTTTGTTTTTTCGGCGGGGCTTTGCTTTTGATAGGCCTCGCGCAGCTGACGTTCGTCAACATTGACTTCGGAACCGTTTGCGCTCCCGTCCTTGGCGCTCTCATTTTATTATACGGCGTATTCTTTGATTTTGTGAATAAGCGCACGCAGTCAAAGCCGCTGAAAATTTTGCGGTACGCCGTCATTTTCGGCATATGCTTTGTTTTATGCTTTTCGGGATTTCTTTATGTCTACGGGAATCACGACAACGCGGATCACAGCGAGGACGCGCTGATCGTTCTCGGTGCGGGAGTACACGGCGATCAAGTTTCGCTCGCGCTCAAGTACCGTCTTGACGCCGCTCTTGAATATTCTCAAAAGAACCCCGACGCGCTGATAATAGTTACGGGTGGCAGAGGCTTTCAGGAGGATGTGACCGAGGCCTACGCCATGGAGAAATATCTGCTCGAAAACGGGGCCGACCCCGAAAGTATTTTAAAAGAAGAAAACGCCTCAAGCACCACCGAGAATTTCAAATTCTCAAAGGAGATGCTCGATGAGCGTTTCGGTGAAAACAACTACCGCGCCGCGGTCGTCACAAACGATTTTCACGTGTTCCGCGCCGCGCGGATCGCCGCAAAGTGCGGCCTTGACGTATCGCATATCCACGGCAAAACCCCGCTCAACGCCGCCGTCTCAAGCTATATCAGAGAAACGGCGGCGGTGGCGAAATTTGTTATCCTGGGATATTAGCTCACCTTTTGAGCGCGGACACAGCGGGCTCAACGTCTTTTGTCATGGCTTTTTATTTTATTGTTGATCTGTTTTTCGTCGCGCTTTATCGCTATTGTTGTTATTGCGCCTATAATCGCATATATTATAACAAATACCGGCGCCACAGCCAGCAGCATTTTGCTAAAGCTCATGACTTGAAGCAGTCCTGCCGCGGCTGCGGCTCCGATAGTTATAGCAAAGCAAGCGATAAAATGAATTATTATTGTAATGGGCAGCGAAAGGATATCAAAATCATATATCATACTGATCACGCCGTACAATATCGACGCTATATACCACACCGTACACATCCGCAGAACGACCATGCCTGTCGCCTCATACGCGCCGAATATCCAAAGACAAACCAGCGTGAACGGAAAACCTATCGCTGTCGCCACCGCTATATGCTTAAATAAATTCTTCATAATTAATACGCCTCCAATATATATTTTTTGAAACTCTTGACATACTTGCGGGAGATCGTCAGCCTTCCGCCGTTATTTTTTAAATAGGCGATATAATTTCCGGAAAACTCCGACTCGACCGACGCGACATATTCCGCGTTGACTATCACGCTCTTGCTTATCCGCACAAAGCCTTTCGAGGCGAGGATCGCCTCAAGCTCGCAAAGCCGCTCGGGGACCGTGAAAACCTCGCCGCGTATATGGGCTGCGGCCCCGTTTTTCGCGGCCTCAAAATAGGCGGCCTCTTTTAAATCAAACAGATATTCTCTCTCGCCCTTATAGAAAAACATTTTGCGGAAGCTTGTCTTTCCGCTGAGGAGTCCGACAATGTTTTTCACCTCGTTTGACGACAGATCGCCGCGCACGATAACCTCGGGCTCTTTAAGCTCCGCCTGCTCAAGCTGCACTTTCATTTTCATCACCTCGCGAATCTATTATACAATAACATTCCGCATTTGTCATTGATGTCAAGCCGAGTGGTTGAATTTCAACCCCAAGCGGTCAATTTAACAAAACAAAAAGCGGAAGCCGCGGCCTCCGTTTTAGATATGAATTAGAGCATTTATACCTTAGTATATTTGATAAAAAACAAATCCCGCGCAAGCCAAAACTCACACGGGATTTATTAAATTATAGATTATTTATGAGCGGTTCGATATTTTCATATAACGATTTAAATTGCTCATAGGCTTTTGTTGTTTTATCCGAACCGGCGTCTCTATTCCATTCGGTTACAAATTTTTCATATTTTTTCTTTAAATTATTATATTTATCAGCAGCCTTTACAATATTCTCACCGTTTGGTATATTTTCTTTTATATATTTTTTAAATTGATTTGTAAAACCGCTTTTTAATTTTTCTTTTACACTATCCCCCATTTCTTCAATTAATTTGTTAGCGTCGTTTTTATCACATATTGCACGTATGACTTTTTCGCTTTTATCTAAAACACTTCTTACATTGTCCTTAGTAATTTTTTTAATACCTATTAAACCAAATGTATCACTAACATAGTATGCCATAAAATCTTTCCAAAGATCCGTGTTTAATTGAGCAAGTGATGCACAATAAGAAGCAAGTGCGTTTATTCCATCAGAAGAATTTGCATTAGTCCATCCTAAATTTTCTTTTGGTTTTCCTCCTCCGGTAATAGTTATAAAAGCATCTCCAATACCAAATGCAGACATAATAGTGTAATTTATTGTATATATTGAATTTCCAACTTTTACTTTTAATGTATTTGTTTTAGTAGTGTTATTAAGAGCGTTATATATTTGTTCAGCTAATTTATTTGGATTTGTTTCATATTTGTCAATACCGGTACTAATATTATTCATTATATCTGTTGCCAATGCATCGTAAACTTCGTCAGGCAAAGCATTATTTGGCTTTGTCATTTGATTTTTAAAACTTTCTCTGGCCGAGATAATAGATTCTGATGTTTTGGCCTTTTCATTTCCGTTATTATAAATAGACTCTGATATTTTTTTAGCTAATGTAGCCATATTCATTTCCGCATCATCCATATAAGAATTTGTTGTTTGCGGATTATTGTGAATAGGCTGAGATTTTTCAACATATTTAACTTTCTTACCTACAGACATATATCCAGACCAATCACTGCAATTGTCAGCTGTTATATTCCATGTAACAGCATCAAAATATGCATCGACCATATAGGAGAGCGTGGCAGTTATTTCATAATCCACCCCATATCCATTATCCGAATTTTTGCTGTTTATATCTATTTTTTCTAAACTAAATCCGTTTGGTATATTTGTTAAAGTTGCTTGTAAGTTTTTGGCAGCAGAATAAATATATTCTTTTGGTATGCCGTCTTCTTCAATTGGTGTTATTTCATCGGGCACCTTTCTGTATCTATAATCCGACACAACAACTGTTAACTTTAATTTATTGTCAATCGTATAGCAATTCTGCAAGTTTTCCGGCATAAATAAATATGTTTCGTCACTTTTTACAGAATAAAAATCAGGCCGTGATATACGTTTAAAATATGGATGTATTGCAAAGGCATTATAATTTCCCATCTCTTCGCCATCGCTGTAACCATCTCCGTCTGAATCAGCTGTATTAGGATCAGTTATCCAAATTTCTCCATATTGATCTCTCATACCGGTTTTTTCAACAAGATCTGGTAATCCGTCTCCGTCAGTATCGACAGTCGAACCAATATATGCATTCTGCAAATCTATAAAAGCATCCGCAAGATCTGATGCGTTCTCACAATATATATAGCTACCGTCAGTTGCATTAGAAATTTTTTCCATTAGAGTCTGTTTAACATCTGCACCGATACCAACAGTTATTACCTTTTGTTTATTATCACGCAATTGTTGCAAAACTTGATCAGATACACTGCTTTGACCATCGGATAGCAATATAACTAAAGACTGATATTTAGAGTTATCACTATTATAATTTATTGCATAATTTAAAGCACTTTCAATATTTGTGCCACCACTAGCATTTAATGTTGATATTTTATTTTTAATATCATTCCTATTGTCGATACGATCTCCATTTTCGGAAATAGAACTTATAGGTGTTGGCGTCATTATTTCTTTGGTACCGCTCGCAAATGCTAAAAGAGATATATAATCATCGTTTGTCAAAATATCAACCAATTTTTGCGCAGCTTCAATGCTTTTTTGTATTTTTTCTCCTTTCATACTGCCGGAGCAATCCATAGCTAATATTACATTATAATATGGAGTATCATCAGTTCTAACAGCCGGAAGTTGTTTATTCCATGCCGCATCCCAAAGCTGTCTTAAAACAACTCCATATTTACTAAAATGATTAGTTTTAACACTTACAGTATTATTTTCTGTATCTACAATGCTATCTTCAAGCAAAGTTGTTATATTATTTTCTTCATCAAACCATACAATAGCTAAATCATTTGGGTCAGAACCATTTATTTTATCCGGATCATACTTAAAAGTAATATTTGCCTCTACAACATTTCCTCCACATGAATCAATTTCAATCGGTGTTCCTATGAGACCGGCAATACTGTTTACAGGATCTGATTTTAACGGAGAAATACCGACGGTTCCGGAGTTATCAAGTTCGTAATCTACAGTTACATTTACTATAGAATCATTATCAATATCTATAGTTTCTTCACCTGAAATATTCTTTGAAATTAATTCATTAATTTCTTCCTCAGTTGCATTTATCTCTTTAACCCAATCCGCTTTTAAAGTAATATCTTCAGCCACAGTTTCATCAAACTCAAAATAATTACTATTTTTATCAAGCCAGCCTACAAATACATAACCATCTTTTGAAGGTTCTTCCGGTTCCTCAACGTTTTTTCCTTGACGGATTTTTTGTGTGGGAACCTCACTTCCTCCGTTGCTGTCAAACGTGACAGTATATTCTGAGGTTGACGGTTTTGGTGTTGAACGATTTCCGCTCGGGCTGCCGCTGAAACCGCTGCTAAAGCCGCTGCCGAACATTGAAGATGTGTCGGGTGCTGCGGTGGGTATTCCTTCGCTATTATCAGGCACAAGGGTGGGCAAAGACTCATCAGATGAAACTCTGTCGAGAATTTGAACCGTCTCGGCTCTGGTTATAGGATTTTTGGGTCTGAATGAACCGTCCTCGTAACCTCGAATTATGTTGTTGGCGCTGAGCTGCGATACATATGTGCGCGCCCAATCGCTGATCTGTGCGCTGTCGGTAAAGCTGCCGCCTCTGCCGTCGCTTATAACGTACGCACGCGAAATTACAGCACAGGCTTCCTCGCGGGTGATCTGAGCTTCGGGTCTGAATGAGCCGTCCTCATAACCTTTGATTATTCCCGCCGCAGCAGCGAGCGTAAGATAAGAGTAATACCATGCATTTTTAGGTACGTCTGTATAGCTGATACCTGTTGCATTACTGTAGCCTTTAGCCGTTACTATCACCTTGGCAAACTCGGCGCGGGTGATAGAGTCGTCGGGTCTGAAAGTGCCGTCGCCGTCACCGCTGAGCACGCCTTTGGCGCTCCATTTGTCAATTACGCTCTCAGCCCAGTGGCCTCTTGTGTCGCTGAACGCGGCGTAAACCGATTGTGTTCCGATCATGCCGAACACGCTTAATACAAGTGCAAGGCATAATACCATACTGATGATCCTTTTGGTTTGTTTAAACATAAACATTCCTCCTTAATATTATTAATTTATTTTTATTGATTAATAACATAATAATTAAAAATTGACGGTTTTATAACTATGCCGCAAAATTTAAAACTTTAATTTGCAATTAAGCCTTTTTAAATATAATTGATATCTCATTGACTGTCCGGCAAATATTATATAATATTATTGATTATTTGTCAATATAATATTTTAAAATTTGATTAACAATCAATGTATTTGATATATCTTTTTTGTTAGAATAAAGAAAAAGAGTGAAAGCGCGGGTGAATAGTATGGATTATTATCTTATCGGCTCAAGGATAAAAGAACTGCGCTTAAAGCGCGGAATGACGCAGGAGCAGCTCGCGGAAAAAGCGGATATCAGCACAAATTTTTTGGCGTGCATCGAAATCGGCAAACGCAAGGGGAGCTTTGAAACATACTCAAACATTGTGGATATTCTTGATTCATCATTGGATTATATCACGCAGGATAACATTAAATCAGCAAAGCTCAACATGCTAAAAAAAGAGATGAACGAAATTTTCGAGAGCTGCGGTGAAAAAAATCAAAAACTTATAGTGCGGCTGGCAAAAGAAGTTCGAGACAGCGAACGGGACGGCGGCGTATGATCAACTTAAAACGCGGAAAAAACCATCTGTTTTTATTGTTTCGAAAAACAACAGCGAAGTATGAATGAGACGGCTCGGCCTATTAAACCGTTTGACGGGTCAAAGACCACAATGGTATCATTCGGAGAGATCATGCGATGGGCATACACTATCAAAAACGCCGCTATTATGACCGCGGCCGCGAAAGAGAAAAATTTTTTAGGCAGCCGATTCCGAAACAAAAACAGCAGTCCGGTCGGGATCAATATCCAGAATAAGGGATGAAACGAAAAGGCGCCCGCGATATCGCCGCGCAGAAACGAGAGCCACGCTCTTGTCATGCCGCAGCCCGCGCACGAGACGCCCGTCAAAAACTTGATCGGGCATGTGAGACCGTATTTTTCAAAAAACATGGTTTTCCCTCCGTTTGTTTTGCCGCACACATAAAATCACTACGCGAATTATGTACATATTATAATCCCGGTCCCGTGTTTTGTCAACACGGGCCGCTTTTATTCCAAGCTCAGCCTATCGAATTTGCGTATTGCAATTAGGCAAAACAAATGTTATAATAATCATAAGCAAACAAAAGCGAGGCGATCAATTTGAAAAGAGTTTTAAGCTTCATCATGGCGGTTATGCTGTTTATTCTTGTATTCGGCTGCTTTCTGACCGGATGTTCCTATAACGAGGCCGTTGACGAGAGCAGCTCCGCCATAAGCGCGTCGGACTCGTCGGATATGACAAGATCTACGGCCGCCTCGATGAAGATCGACAAAGACGGGGAGTACACCTCGCCCGAGGATGTGGCGCTCTATATCCACACATATTATACCCTGCCCAAGAACTACATAACAAAAAACGAGGCGAAGCGCCTCGGCTGGGACAGCGGCGACGGGAACCTGGACGAGGCGGCGCCGGGCAAATCCATCGGAGGCGACCGCTACGGCAACTATGAGAAGAAGCTGCCAAAGAACGAAAAATATAAGGAATGCGATGTCAACTACCACGGAGGCTACCGCGGCGCCGAACGGCTCATATACACAAGCGGCGGCACGGTCTATTACACAAACGACCACTACAAATCCTTTAAAAAGCTGTATTAAAAAATCGGGGCCGGCGATTATTGCCGGTCCCGCGTTTTTTATTTTAATTATATAAGTCAAGCGCTTTCTTGACGTTATCGCCTTTTATAACGGTTCCGCCCGTTGAATAGTCGATCGTTTTGTAATCCTTGGTGAGCTCCTTAAATTTATTGTCAAGATAATCATAGGGCTTAACGGTGCCGTTCCACTTGGCGGTGTTGCGCTTTGAATCAAACTCGTACTCTTCCTGAACATGCGCCACATTATTGTTTATGCTCGCGACGCAGCGTTTATAAATTCCCATGCTGCCGTTGTCGTACGCTATCATATTGCCGCGCTCTTTGTAGCTGAGCTTTCCGTAGGTGCCGAAGGTATCGCTTCCGTTTTCGTCAACGATCGGCTTTAAAACTCCGCCCGAGTAATAGTAAAGGCTCACGCCTTGCAGGACCGCGTTTCCGGGAATGATCGCGATCTCGGGCATATCGTCGTTGTTTAAGTATATAAGCTCAAACTTGCCCTCCTGCTTGTTGATAAACTCCTCGTACATAAGCTTCCAGTCGGCCACGTACTTATCAAACGCGTCGGGATTGGCGCCGCCCGTCTCATCAACGATATAAACCGTCTCTGTGGCGTCGTCCCACGAAACCGTGCTGCCCAGCGCCTCGGCTATCGCGCGGGTGGGAACCAGAGTGCGGTCCTCAATCATCATAGGCGGCACGTCCAGTTCTTTAGACGTTCCGTTTACCGTCATGATATTCGAGCCGATAACCATTCTGATGGTGTCGTCGCCCCTTGTGGCGTTAATGCTCTGATCCGCCTCGACCCACTCGACCTGCGCGCCCAGAGACTCGAATATGGCCCTGACCGGCACAAGAATACGGTCGCTGACCATAACCGGCGGCACATCAAAATTGATCGTGTTGTCGTTCACCTTTACCTCGATAGCGGACGCGGCCGACGAAAGCATCATAACGCTGACCGCCGCGCAGGTGATAGCCTTTAACAGCTTGTTTTTAAACATAATTTTGCCTCCTTTAATTTATACGTTAAAAAGATTATATCATAACAATTTATGTATTTCAATATCTTTTTGAAAAATTTATCAAAAAAATCGGCTCTCTTTTCGGGAGCCGATTTTTGATATCCTAATCTATAAGACCGCTGTCGCCGTCGCCTTCATCCGCGGCTTCGTTTTCGCTTTGGCCGCCGCCCATATACTCGTCGATCTGTTGCTTGTATTGGTCGAGGAGTTCTTTGTCCGCATCGGTCAGATTTTTGGTAAACAGAGCGTTTATCTGCATCAGCGCGTCGTCGTACAGTCCTTCGTCAAGCAGGCCCTTGATACTGTCGATCTCGTTTTGAATGGTAACTTGGTCATTGGCCGCCTCCTCGGCGGTCTGCAAAGAGCGCGTTGCATCCGAATCATCCGCTCCTGACTCGGATCCGGCTGTGGCCGCGTTGGTAGGCGCCGCGGTCGGACTCGGAGTGGATTTCGCCTTTTCGGTCGCCGCGGGCTTTTCATCCTCCGCAGCGTTGCGGTCCTTATCCGATGATCCGCAAGCCGCCAGCATGCTCACAGCGAGAACAGCCACAAGCGCGGCGGTTAAAAACTTTTTCATTATCATTTCTCCTTTCGTGTTTCGCGTTTTAATTCACAACTGATAAAAAATATTTATTGTTTCTCGTGCTATTATTTCCAAAACAAGAATTATTATGCGGCGCGGGAGCCTATCGGGATTTTGCGTGCCATACCCGTTGCTTTTATGCGGACGCCGCGGCACGCTTCCCACAGCGCGCAAATCTTGTCAGCGACGGACACTATGTACGTTTCGCGATAGCGCGGCCATATGGCGCCGCAAAGCCACATATGGTTTTTGATTATGTCGCGCTCAAGCTCGGTGAGCTCGGTGAGCTTTTCGGCATTTTTAAGCGCCTCTTTTGAATGACTGTAGGCGTGCTGCTTGAAACTCATGGTCTCGCTGTTCCAATCATAATAGAACAGATCATGCAAAAGACCCGCTCTGGCGGCCGCTCTGTAGTCAAGCCCTAGGCGCCTGCACACAACAAAGCTGTAATACGCCACATTTATGCAATGCTGCATGCGGCTCACCCCATAATGATGGCGGCACTCCGAAAGTCTTTGAAACTCCGGCGCGTCGAACAGATCCTCGATCACGTCCAGGAATTCCCGATAAAGATTGTTGTTCGCGTCAACCATAGGTTCCCCTCCGTATTATTTACGATTCGCAACAATTATACACGAAACTCGAATAAAAATCAATCGGCTTTATACACAAATTACCGATAAAAATCAGCGTCTGTTCAAGCGATTTTTTAAAAGGCAGCGCCCGAAGCGGCGCCGCCTTTTGAATGTTGACTTTATTCGGGTGTCTGCTCGCTGAGCACTACCTGAATGCTCACCGTCGCGCCCGTGGCGTATTTGTATACCTCAAGCGTCACGGTGTCGCCCGGCGATTTGGTATCCTTATAATTCGTGAGGTCCGAGCCGGTCTTTATCTCGTTGCCGTCGATCTTGGTGATTATATCGCCCTGCTGGAGGCCGGCTTTCGAGGCGTTGTCGGTTGTTATGCCCATGACCTGAGCGCCCTGGGGCCATCCGTACTGCATCGCCATATACTGGCTGACGTCGCGGGTGGAAACGCCGATAACGGGTCTGCCCTTAACGTATCCGTATTCGAGCAGGTCTGAAATTATCGGCTTTGCCTCGGAGATCGGGATAGCGAAGCCCATGCCTTCAACGCCCGTGGTTGATACCTTGACCGTGTTTATGCCTATAACCTCGCCTCTGGAGTTGACAAGCGCTCCGCCCGAGTTGCCCGAGTTGATGGCCGCGTCGGTCTGGATAAGGTTCATGGTTCTGCCGTCAACGGTTATCGATCTGTTGACCGCGCTGACTATGCCCTGGGTGACGCTTCCGAAGAATTCAAGTCCCATCGGGTTTCCTATCGCGATAGCGGTCTCGCCAACCTCGACCGCGGACGAATCGCCCAGCGTCGCAACGGTAAGCTCCTCGTTAGGCGCGATCTTTATGACCGCCAGGTCTGTCTGCTCGTCGGCGCCGATGACCTGAGCCTCATACTCGGAGCCGGTGTTAAGCTGTACAACGACCTTTACCGCACTTTCAACAACATGATTGTTTGTTATGATATAACCGTCGTCGCTGATTATTATGCCCGAGCCCTGGCCCTCGGAAACGCTGCGGCCTCCGAACAGGCTCATCTGGCCCTCTATCGTGCTCTTTATTCCCACAACCGCGGGGCCGACCTCTTTGGCTATCTCGGTGGTCTCCTTGGCGCCCTCGGTTGATGCGGTATTGGTTATGCCCGCCGTGTTTGAATCCGAGCTGCCGCTTGCGCTCTCGGTGTTCTCGAGTTTCAACTGCCGAGAAAGGCTGCCCTTGTCGGAAACGCTTCCCATCTTGTGTCCGAGCGCGAACGCTCCGCCCAGAACCGCCAGATTGAGAACCGCCGCCGCCAGCAGCGCCGCCGTGTATCTCAGGGTCTTGTTCTTCGCGCCGCTCCTGCGCTTTTTGGCCTTTTTGTTTATATGCTCGCTGTAGGGCACATTTCCCATTCCCGAGCTTTGCGCGTAGTTATAACCCGCGTTGTACGCCGCGTTGCTGTACGACGCGCTTTGGTAGGTTGTCTGCTCCGGCTCTTCTGCGCGCGGGGACTCCGCCGCCGTCTCGCTCTCCGCGGTATTGCCCGCGAATGAAAATGTCTCCTTCGCGTTGGCGCCCAGGTCAGACCCGCTCAATCTGTACGATGTGTCCGCCTCGGTCTCCTCGGCCTTTGCCTCTGCGATCGGTTCATCGGCTTTTGCCTCAATGACCGGCTCCTCGGCTTTTGCCTCAATGACCGGTTCCTCGGCTTTCGGCTCTGTGTTCTCGTTTTCGGGATCCTCGGGGTCATAATTCATTTTCAATTCATCCATAATAATGTACCTCCTGCGTAAGTCTTATGTTAAAGCCTGTCGGCTTATCCTTATCACAGGTCTTATTATAAACGGAATATATTAAAAAATTATGACGAAACTGTAAAAGAATTAGTCTTTTTTAATAAAATGTGTTAATTTTTTAAGACGCGTTTTTGAGCTGCAGTCTGAGCTTGTCTGCGATCATCGCGATGAACTCCGAGTTCGTTGGCTTGCCCTTTATCTGCGACACGGTGTAGCCGAAAACGTTGTTCAACGTGTCCATGTCGCCTCTGTCCCACGCAAGCTCTATGGCGTGGCGTATGGCGCGCTCCACTCGGCTTGATGTTGTTCCGAAGTTTTCGGCTATGGTCGGATAAAGCTCTTTGGTTACCGAATTCATAATATCCAGATCGTAGATCGCCATCATGATAGCGCGCCTTATGTACTGGTAGCCCTTTATGTGCGCGGGTATGCCGATCTCGTGTATAACGTTCGTCACCATTGACTCAACCTTGCTGTAGTCGAACTTTTTTGTGCTCACACCTCGGTTTTTTGCTATATCGATCCCTGTCGTGATAGGCGACGCCATCATGGTTATCCTGTCAATCACCGCGTCGTAGTTCACGGGCTTGAGCATGCAGTAATCCACTCCCGAAAGGCTGGCGAACGACGCGAACGTGTCGCTCAGCACCGAGCTTATTATCAGGATATGCGGCCGATTTTTAAGCTGCATCCGATTAAGCCGCTCCAGAACTCCCACGCCGTCTATCGTGGGCAAAAGCATATCCATTACCAGCACATCGGGAGCGCTGTTTTTTACCATCGACGGAACCTCCAGCCCGTCGAACACGCAGCCGACTACCTCGATTTTTGTGGTCTGACGCATATAATCGCACAGACCGTTCGCGCAGTCCTTGTCGTAATCCGCGACCGCGACCTTGATTTTTTGATTGTTCTCCATTTTTTAATTCCTCTTTTCTTTACATTTTTTGACTGCACCTCGATTACGGATTTTGTCGCAAAAGCTCGTAACGCTTTTGTAACGTTTTAGCCATAATTTGGTAACATTCAATTTAACCAAATTATACAGCCTGTGCAAAAAATTGTCAATACCTTCGACATTATTTTATCCTATTTTTACCAAAGAAATTTTAAAAAGGGTGAAAATCTCACCCTTTGCGAGTTATCTTCCGAATCTTTCACAAAATCTTTGCTTATTCGGGTATGCTCTCGATAAATATTCCGTAGCCCACTTCGGGCTCCTTGACGAGCACGTGCGTGACCGAGCCGATCAGCTTTCCGTCCTGGATTATCGGGCTGCCGCTCATGCCTCGAACTATGCCGCCGGTCTTTTTGATAAGCTCATCATCGGTTACCTTAAAAATAATGTCCTTGTCCTCACCGCTGTCGTAATTTATTTCGGTGATTTCGATTGAGAAGCCGTCAATGCGGCTCCCTTCTATATTTGAGTATATGCGCGCCTCTCCCTTGTGGATCTCCTCTCTTGAGCCGACGGGCACCGCCTCGCTCACCGAGACCAGATTTTCGGGGTCGGTGACCGTGCCGGTTATCCCGTAGCGGCTGCTGCGCTCGATCTCTCCGATCTTGCGGCGGTTCTCGGAATACACCCCGATTAGCTCTCCGGGCGCTCCGTTTTCGCCTCTGCGCACTCCGGCGATATCCGCCTTGTACACGTCGCCCACATGGCCGCCGTCCTCGTTTTCGGACGACTCGCTTATGCTGTGCCCCACCGCCGCGAACTTTTTGGTTTTCGGGTCATAGTAGGTCACAGTGCCGACTCCCGATGCGGCGTCGATTATCCAAACGCCAATCTTCAGCCTGCCATCGGCCGCCCTCACGGGGACGACGCCGACCTCGCGACTGCCCTTTCCGTTTTCGACCGTCAGTCGCGCCTCCTCGCCGTCGCTCAGACGGTTCAGCTTTTTTGTGAACTCATCGACCGTGCCAACCGCCGCTCCGTTCACCGCGGTTATCGTGTCGCCCGGCTCTATTCCCGCGTCGCGGGCCGGCGAGACCGTGTTACCGTCCGCCGTCTCGACATCTCCGGGCTTGTCGACATAGGCGCCTCCCATGTTGAGCGAAACGCCCACGCTCTGGCCGCCCGGCACCACGTATCGTTCGCTCTCCTCGGCGGCGGCAGGCGTCAGCAGCAGCGTCAGGATCCCCGTCGCCGCCGCTATTCTTTTGGAAATCAATTTCATTTCCGCGCCTCCTTGTTTATCAAAATCATTTCTCGCTTTCGATTATAGTATGACCCGGCGGCGCGAAAGGTAGTATAGCAATAAATGAAAAAGCGGGGCGGCAATACCTGCCGCCCCTGATTTTCTCACTCAGTCGTCGCTCTGCTCCGACTCGCTCTTCTGCTTCTTTGAGCTTTGGTTCTGGTTGTTGTTCTGATTCTGGTTGTTGCTCTGGTTACGGTTATTGTTTTTGCTTGACATAAATTAACCTCCTAAAAATTAAGTTAAATTTTATTTTGCAACAGTAGTTTTCTCAAAAACAAATTAATTATACATTTTTTCTGAACTTTTAAAATTTGCCGAGAATATAACTATATTAACGGAATATATTATAAGTATACCGACATAAAAATATTCGATTCGAAAATGCTCCGAATCGAATATGACGGAAAAATTTAAAAGGACAGGTGAAAACTATGTATAACAGACGCGCGGGCGGCGCTCCCGTCCGCGATTTTGAAGATATCGAGATAACCCTTCCGCCACCGGTCCCCGGCGAGGACCAAAGCCTGTACGCGCCGATATTGAGCGGCACCGAGAAAATTTTCAGCGTTCCCGAGGATGCCGAAAGCGGCTCAAACGTGCTGAGCCGATATTTAAAGGAGTTCCGCGGCCAAAACGTGTGCCTCGCGCTCTGGGACAGATACGGCGGAAAATGCGAAAAATGCGGGATCCTCAAAGAGGTCGGCAGCGATTACCTGGCGATAAAAGAGCCCCGCACCAAACGCCTGATAATAACCGAAACGGACAAAGTAAAATATATCAGCGTCTTCTGCGCCCGAACGTAGTGATTAGTGATTAGCGAATAGCGATTAGAACGTGCGGCAAATTGCCGCCCGACGGGACGCCGAGGTCGTCGTCCCCTACGGCCATTGTTCGCAAAATGCCGTAGGGGCGGATATTATCCGCCCGAGTTAATTTAATAGGTTGTAGGGCCGGATGCCCACATCCGGCCGGCGGCTTGTGGGCAAGCCGCCCTACGAACGTAGTGATTAGCAATTAGCGATTAGAACCTCCCATTGTGCAAAACACACAAAAAAACATAATATTGTTTGCGCAATATCAACAAAGTTTTCTATTGAAATATTTTTAAAAATGTTGTAAGATATATTCATACCACAACTAAACAATCTTTTTTTCATTTCCTTCTGCCCGGCAACGGGCGGAACACTCCCGACCGAGATAGCAATATCTCGGTCATTTTTTTATTCCGCACCAAATGCCCCGCGCGGCATAGAATATACCGAGGTGTTGAATATGAGCAAACATTATGTATTCGCGTTTATAGGCGGCGACCGCAGACAGATATATGTCATAAACGGATTGGCGCGGTGCGGCCACAAGATCAGAGCCGCGGGACTCAGCGCTCCGGAGCTTTCAGAGATCGGCGGCGTTACGCTGTGCTCATCGCCTGCCTCCGCTCTTGAAGGCGCCGATTTTATCGTGCTTCCCGTTCCGTACGCGTCGGTTTTGAATTCCGATAACATAAACACCCCATTATATGACCGCGAGATCAGACTGAGCGAGCTTTTCGCAAACAGAGAGGCGCTCGACGGAAAGCTGATACTGGCGGGCAAGGTCGACGAGCGGCTGAGCACTCTCGCGGGGCTGGCGGGCGCGCGGACCGCCGACTATATGGAGCGCGAGGAACTGGCGGTATTAAACGCGGTGCCGACCGCCGAGGGCGCTGTCAAGATCGCAATCGAGGAACTGCCGATAACGCTCCACGGCTCGCAATGTCTTGTCACCGGATTCGGCAGAGTCGGCAAAATACTGTGCGCCGCCCTCAAAGGTCTGGGCGCCAACGTCACCGCCGCCGCCCGAAAAAAGCGCGACCTGGCATACATCAAAGCCTTCGGCTGCGAGGGCGCGGACATAACGCGTCCCCTGCCGTCCCCCGAAAAATTTGACGCGGTGTTCAACACCGTGCCGAAGCTCATCATAGACGAGGCCGTCCTGCGCTCCCTGAAGCCCGACTGCCTGATAATAGACCTTGCCTCAAAGCCCGGCGGGGTCGATTTCGAGGCGGCGCGCCGCATCGGCCGCACCGTGATCTGGGCCCTCTCCCTCCCGGGGAAGACGGCGCCGCTCACGGCGGGGGAAATTATTTGCGACACGATCAAAAACATCATAGACGAGCAAGCGAGGTGAAACTCTTGACAGAAAACAATACATTGAGCGGTCTTAAGATAGGGTTCGGCATCACGGGCTCGTTCTGCACGATCTCAAAGGTCCTGCCCGTTATCGAGGACCTTGCGAACCGGGGCGCCGACATACTTCCGATACTTTCAAAAACCGCCGCCGAAACCGACACGCGGTTCGGAAAAGCCGCCGACCTGAAACGAATGCTGGAGGGAATCACGGGCAAAAAGCCATTGACCGAGATAACCGAAGTCGAGCCGATAGGCCCCAAAGGACTTATCGACATCATGGCGGTGGCGCCCTGCACGGGCAATTCGATCGCTAAAATAGCGGGCGGAATATCCGACACGCCGGTGACGGTGGCGGTCAAGTCGCATCTTCGCAACAACCGTCCGGTCGTCATCGCGGTGTCGACCAACGACGGACTGAGCGGAAACATCAAAAACATCGGCGCGCTGCTGACGCGGAAAAACATCTACATCGTGCCCTTCGGCCAGGACGACAGCAGAAATAAGGAAAACTCCCTGGTCTCCGACTTCGCCCTGATCGCCCCGACCATAACCTCGGCCCTGAAAAACACCCAACTCCAGCCGCTTTTGATATAAAATTTATAAGAGATAAACTCAAAAAGCACCCGATTTGGGCGGCATGACATAAGACAGTATAATCAATAATTTTATGACAGGCTGTCAAAACGGGATTATGAAAGAGCGTATCAGCAAAAATGATACGCTCTTTTGCTTTATTTTTTGAGCTTACATAGTGGAATAATAGAGCTTTGTAAACAGCGCAAAAACGTTGATTTTAAAGCCATAATCAAGCATGGTCATATAATTATATTAAAACCCCTTAAAATTAAGTTCTATTGTTCCACTCTTGAGACCGGATGACCGAAATACACTCAAACGGTTTGAATATCTATCCATTAGCAAAACCTATCATTTGTGTAAATTATATTCTATCTTGATAACAACACCAAATACTGAAACAGTTTATTATGACGATCTATTTTCTCATTATAAATTGATTTTTGCTCATCAAAATTTTGAATATGTATCGCCTCAACACTTATTGGGGAATCTGTATTTTCCAAATTTTGTCATGTAAGGCTATTGTAAGCCACTCATGCTTTTTGAGGCTCATCAGTATTTCTATTCCCCATTCAACACCAACATGATCAATTTCATTTTGAATGTTATCCTTTGTTAGCTCTTTCGCTGTCAATTGCTTCTTTTTCAAGGTTTAAATATGTTTGCCAGAAAAAATCAGACTTTTTCATCGTCAACCTCCTTTAAAATTATCCATAAAATAATGTCCCATACTTTTCCCGCGTGTTGCCATAAAAGTAATCTCCAATTCTCTATCTCATCACTTTTTCCAGCAGTGACCTGTAGCTGTCAACGACATCATAGATTACGTTGTCGCCGGAGATAGCTTTGAAATGTTCTCTTGCACAGTGTATTTTTGATTCCTCGATCATTCTAAGCTGCATGGAATTCATAGAGCCTTTTGTTTCCGCCACAAAATAGATATGTTTTACCTTGCCCTCATAGAATGCGATCGCCCAGTCGGGATTGTAATGACCGACCGGCGTTGATATATAAAATCCGTTAGGCAATTTGACGTATACTGCGACATCCGTATCGGTATCAAGTTCAGCCGCAAAAGTACGCTCATTTTCGGAGTCGTATACAATATGGTCATAGAGATGCTTTTTGGCTTTCATAACATTCACGCCCATTTTACCTTTAAGTGTCGGCTCGGTGAATACATCCGTGTCGTAATGATCATCAAGAACATTGTATGTAATGTGTTCAATAATTGCCGTGGCCTTTTGGTCGTTAATAAGAGCTGCCGCTTTTATGATGAATTCCTCCGGGTTATCTTTAAACTGATCAAATACTTGAGGCTGTATGCCTTGGAGAATTGCGATAACAGCCTTCCTCGTCAAGCCGGTTTCATCAACCAGCTTTCCGATCAGGTCATACTTCACGTTAGAGTTTGCCGAAGCTGTCACGCTGTATTCAGTCGATTTTTTCTTCACAAAAGAAGCGCCGGACATTAATTCATCTTTGGACTTGATCGTGTCCATTATACCGGTTTCAACATGAAAATAAATTTTCGACACGCGCAGTTTACTGTCAAGCGAAGCAATAGACTTGCGGATAAGCTCATCTGTGTCAAAGTCCACCACATATACGGATTTGGCGTTGATTTTTGACCAGAGGGCTTTGAATTCGGGCATCGCAAGCTTATCCCCGTCAATTTGGAGCTCGACGTTATTTCCGCGAGCGTTCTCCGGCTGCATGCTGCGGGCGTCATAAACCGAATCAATTATCCGGACAATGGACGCGGCGGAATCAGCGACTTCTTCGGCTACTTTTATTTCGCCATTTGCCTTATCTTGATAGTACTTATCCGTCAAAATGCCCTTACGATCAATATAGTGGTTGACGATCATGTCATAGTGGATCGCGGCCGCGGTTTCGGGATCAATAACCTGCTCATTGCCGTTATTATCCATGATAACTTTTCCCACGAACAAATCCGCATTAACAGCGCGCGGGCGGTCAGCAACCGCGTCTGAGATCTCCGTCTGCAGGCCTTTAGCAAATGAATCATAGCTTTCACTGGCAATGACCGTCAGGATATTTATGTTGTGCACATCATTTCCGAGCGCGTTGGCATCCATACGCTCGCCGTCCTGATTTACGCACAAGCGCAAGCCGCGGCCTACCTCCTGACGCTTACGGACATCACTGCTGCTTTGTTTCAATGTGCATATCTGAAACACATTCGGATTGTCCCACCCCTCGCGTAAGGCGGAGTGTGAAAAGATAAAGCGCACGGGAGATTTTTTGGGATCGCGTTCAAGCAAAAGTTCTTTGTTTTTCATGATCAGTTCGTATGCGCCGACATCATCGGAGGTCGTTTCTCTTCTTCCGACCTTGCTGTTGATCATGTTGCCCTTGCGATCGACGGAAAAGTATCCGTCGTGAGTTTTGGATGCCTTTATATTGTCCAGATATTTGATATAATCATCCTCACCGAAAGACAGCTGCATATTGCCGACAATGTCATTATATTCTTCCTCAAACATCGTCGCATATTTGCCGTTCACTTTTTGGCCCGCATCATCGTAACGGCGATAATTTGCGACCTCATCAATAAAGAACAGACTTAAAACTTTGATACCTTTATAAAACAATTGTCGTTCTCTTTGAATATGAGAGAGGATCGTTTCTCGAATTTGAATACGGCGCAGCTGATCCTCGTCGACCTTGCCTATCACGTCGCCCGCGTAGATCTTTATGCCGTTCAAAAACTCCACGGAGTCGTCGCGGCCGTCGATCGACCTCACAACAAACCCGTTTTTATATTCTTCCAGTCCGTTTGAATAATCATAAAGGTTGTCGCCGACCTTCACTATCCGGCTCTTCTGTTTAGTGCCGGATGCCAGCTTTACATCAAACTGCAGCGTCGCCGTGGGATCGCTTTTGGAAAGGTTGATGCCTTCCAGATAGACATAGCTGTCGGTCGCTGTGCTGCCGGTCTCCGAGATGCCCTTGACGGCAATTTTCTTTACCAGCCGCTTGTTATAAGCATCCATGGCATCCAAACGATAGACCATATTGTAAATACTGTCCGATTTATGCGTGGCGGAATAACGCAGCGTGAGCAGCGGATGAAACTCCTTCAAACGCTCCTTCGTCTGCTTGCCTTCCACCGACTGCGGCTCGTCAATTATCAGGATAGGATTGGTTTTCGCAATAATATCAATAGGTCTGCGCGAACGGAACTCATCAAGTTTCATATAAATTCTTCTTGCATCCTTGCCTCTGGCATTAAATGCCTGTGAATTAATAATCATTACATTGATAGAGCTGTCCGACGCAAAGCGGTCGATCTCTGTCAATTGAGAGGAATTGTAGATAAAATAGCGAATTTTCTTTCCGTATTCCTCCGCAAAATGTTCGCTTGTCATTTCAAAGGATTTATACACACCTTCTCGTATAGCAATACTCGGCACAACAACGATAAACTTGCTCCAGCCGTAGTGCTTGTTAAGCTCATACATAGTCTTGATGTATGTATAGGTCTTGCCGACTCCGGTCTCCATTTCAACGGTCAGATTGTAACCGTTGGCGCGTCCTTCCAATTTATCGGACGGCTTGATCCCGTTGGCGCGCTGTATTTTTTGCAGATGCTCCAAAATTATCCGATCATTCAGTTCGGGAACTATGCGATGGTTGCTCCAACCGGTGTAATCTTCATCTTCGTTTAATTTGATCTGATAATTGCCGGCTCCCTTGTCCATCATGTATGAAGGGGTCAGATAGGGCTGTCCGGCAAACACATCAACCACCGCTTTGGCGGCATCCGCCTGAAATTTTTGATATTTATACTGTATTTTCATATAGAGCTGTCACCGTCCTTAGATAACTTTTATCCTTGTGTCCGGGGCAAGCATTTTAAAAATCTCGCCGACGTTTATTTTCGCGGGGCTGTTCTCGAAACTGCTGTCGCGGAAAACAGCGCGCAGCGGCCGGCGTCTCGCAATTGCTTTCACAACAGACTCGGATATATTTTCATCAAAGCACGCGATAAGATCGCCTTCGTTATAGGTATGCACGGTGCAGCCTTCAATTTTTTCGGACTTGTAGGGCATTGAGAGCGGAAGTCCCCACTCCAAAAGGCAGCCGAAAAGCAAGTCAAGATCTGTGCGATCGGGCTTTATATTGGATTCCAGCTCGGAAAGCATGATCTGATTGTATTCTCCGGCGGAGTAATACACGTCTGTCATGTTGCTGTCGTCCAACTTAAAGACGCGGAATCCTATGTCAAGGTCCTGTGCATTCGGATTTTCCGACTTGATCTTCTCGCCCGCGCGGCGTATGCGTTCCTTGCCGATCTCGCATATATTTTTGTATCCGGCTTTATAGGCTTCGCTTTTTTCGGCGCAGGGTTCGGGCAGCTGAACCATAATGAACTTTCTCTTACCGACTGTACCCCCCCCCGCACGATTTTTCGCATCCTCGGCGTTAAGTTGCATTACCGCGTGCGCAGTAGTGGCGCTGCCGGAGAAGAAATCCATTATAATTGCTTCTTTGTCGTCATAAGTTGTTGCTTCCAGCAAAAGTTCAATTAATTTAACAGGTTTAGGAGTGTCAAATGCGGTGTATCCAAACAAGTCAATTATTTGTTTTGTGGCATCCTCATTCGTCTCACAATTATAAGAACTTGGTGACAAAACATTTTTCATCTTTTTGATTTCTCCGCCTGCCTTAACGTGGTTTGGCCTAAACGGGGCTTTGCTTATCAAAAATTCTTCGCCGTTTGCGATAATCTCATTGATTTTCGTCTGAGAATATCTCCACTCACCATCAAGCACTATTTCCGTAACATTGAAGTAATCTTCTACTTCAACGTGGTTTTTGAGAACTGTATAAATATTTCCTTCGGACATATCTTGCGGTTCAAATACTGCTTTTTTCGTTGAAAAACGAACAGTATGTGGCGGGAAAACAATTACATTTCTACCATTTCCGGCATTGTTGACGGGATATTTTTTACCTTCTGTCGTTTTTTCTACAGAAAAAGCCATTGATGCCACTGAGTTTTTTGCATAGCACAAAACATAATCAAAGAGTTTGCCAACATTTCGGTGCAAGAACGAAGGCTTCTTTTTCTTCTCCCAAGTAAATTCTGTAATAAAATTGTCCTCACCGAATATTTCGTTGCAAATTTTTCTTGCATTGGCATTTTCGCCATCATCAAGAGTAATAAAGATAATGCCATCCTCTGAGAGAAGATTTCGCGCAAGCATCAAACGTGAATACATCATTGTGCACCATAGCGAATGGAAGCGAGGATTGCTATTAGAATTCTCAAAAAATAGAGTATTACCGGTCTCTTGATCAATAAGACCCGCCTCTGATTCATACTCATCAACGCTAATTTTATAGTCATCCGGATAAACAAATCGGTCTGAGCCTGTGTTATATGGCGGATCAATGAATATTACTTTCACTTTACCCAAATAGCTCTCTTGCAGCAGTTTTAGGGCCTCAAGATTATCACCTTCAATATAAAGGTTCTCCGTTGTATCCCAATCAACGCTTTCCTCCGGGCAAGGACGGAGTGTTTTGCGGATAGGCTTGTTTGCTTCAACAATAGCAGCCTTCTTGCCAACCCATGTAAATTCATACGCCTCGTCACCGTCGATAACGTCCGGCGACAGCATTTGTTTGAGCAGTTCAAAATTCACGGCTTTTTTGTAGACCTTGCGTTCGGGAGTGCTGCGCTCCTCGTCCAAAGCCTCGGTAATGCAGTTTGGGAACAACTCGGCAATGCGATCTATGTTCTGTGCGGTCATATCCGCGGTCACAAATTTCATTTTATCCATTTTTGACTTCCTCCAGTTCCTTTTTCAGCTTTTTAAGTTCGGCATTCAGCTGCACCTGCTTATTCAGTTGTTTTTCTTTTCTCACTTTGACCTGCAGCGCGGCGATTTGTTTCTCAAGCTGCCGCCGCATTCTGTCACGTTCCACCGATTTTTTCAGCGGCTCATTGTTATTGCTTTGCAGCGCGCTGCCGGCGATCTGCCGCACAAAGTTTTCATAAACTTTGTCGGTATTCAGGCCATCCGCTTTAAGAGGCAGTTCCGTCTCTGACAGCCGGTCGGTGTGATAATAGTCTGTAACCTTAAATGCGTTGCCGCCGGACATGGCTTTTTCCTTATATGCCGTCCAAGCCTGATATTTTCCGTCATATTCCGTAAGGAATACGATATGATACGGTATCTCCTTATCTATTTGCCGAAGCACGGATATGTCAAACTGCGGCGCGTTCAGACGGACCTCAAAGATCTCGATCTCATTGACCGTTGCTCCCGCGGCAATATTCATGGTCGTAGGAGCAATTTTATTGCGCCAGTATATCGCTTTTATCTGTTCCGTAAACACGCGTTTTAATTTCGGCGATACCGAAAGATTATCGTAAAACTTCTGCTTCGGTATGCGGCGGTTAAACTCCGTGCTTTCAGGCAGTCCGATCATCGGATTCGCCTCCTTTTTTTACAACCAAAAAGCATATTAACTCAAAGTCATTTAGTCCGCTGATATCCGACATAAGCGCGGAAGTTCCGCCTTCGGAGAAGAGACTGTCGATATCGCTTTCCTTTTTTACGTCGATAATCGAATTTATCGCGTCGTTAAGCAGCTCCGAAACTTCGCGCATATTCCGTCCGTCGTCGGTTTCTTGATTAAATTTTCTGCAAAGAGGCAGCATAGGCGTTTCTTTGCCGCGGCAAAGCAGCCTTACCTTATCAAGCAGTTTTTTTGGATTCAGATAATCGCACACTATGCCGCCATCCGCACCGATATAAACCATGTAAAACGGGTGTATACGATTTTGATTGTCTATATTGACGCTGTTATTGATGTTGCGAAGCACGAAGATCACACCTTCGGGATTTTCATCGTCAGCGGGGACAACGGCATGAAGGCCCTTCGGCTTCTTGCTGAGATCATCGTGCGTTTTTATGTATTCCAGCAGATCAAGACGGAACTCGTTCAAGCCGAGATCCATAATAGAAATTCCCGTGGACATATCCTCAATATCCACGACTTCTTCCTGCAGGCGCTTGAGCTGCTGCTTACGGTATTCCAGATCGCCTTTTTCTTCGGGATTGATCAGGTCGTCGTCTCCGGTGGAGGTCATAACGGAAATCTTCATTCTTGTCTCCACGCGTGACTTCAGATTTATATAATCGTCAAGCGTCATGTCGGGCCAGAAATTAACAAGCTGAATATATCGGTTCCTGCTGCCTATACGGTCAATGCGTCCGAAACGCTGAATGATGCGAACCGGGTTCCAATGTATATCGTAATTCACCAGATAGTCGCAGTCCTGCAGGTTCTGACCTTCGGAAATACAGTCGGTGGCGATCAGAATATCTATATTCGTTGTGCTGCCCGGCATAAGAACATCTCGACTCTTGGAAATTGGAGAAAAGCAGGTCAGCACATTATTGAGCGTCGGCGTCAGACCTTTTACCGTTGTGCGGCCGTCAATGGTGCCTGTGATCATCGCGGTGTCTGCACCGTAATTATTCTTCATGTATTTGCTGACATGATCATACAGATACTCCGCAGTATCTGAAAACGCCGAAAAGATCAGCACTTTTTTGTTACCTTCATTGATCGGATGATTCATCTTTTCATCCAACAGATTCAGGAGCGTCTGCAATTTCAGGTCATGCTCGGGCGTGATATCCGCCACCATGAGCGTCAGCAGTTCAAGCGTATCGGCATCCTGCCGAAGATCGCTCCGCCACGTCGTATAATCCATATCGGCAAGATCGATTTTTACTTTTCTGCCGACGGTAAAATATTCGGTGTTGCTGTCGTCAATATCAAGATCGCTGTCATTTGCCTCATACATATCAAGATCGGATTTTCCGTATTCCTCAAAATCATCAATGGCGTTGATAGTACCTTTGATAAGTTTAAGAATACGGCCGAGCGTCAAATTAAACGAATAAACCGAGCTTTCAAGGCGTTTTAGCAAATTAATTTTCATAAGCCGCATAATGCCCTGTTCACGGCCGATTTGCGTCAGGTTGCTTCCCTTGTTGTGCGTAAGCTCGGTATATTTTGAAAGCCTGCTCGGGAAAATATAATCGGATGGCGTATAAATGCATAACGACAAAAGCATGAGCTGTTCGTATATCTCATTGTAATTGATCGCCGTGTTCAGGTCGGTCATGTTCGGTCTGAGAGACAGCGGTTTTAAGCGCTGCGGAAACTCACCGATTTTTTTGGTGTCATAGTATTTTTCTATGTGTCTTCTTGAGCGAGCGATCGTTACGCTGTCAAGCAGCTCAAAAAAGTCAAAATCCAATGTCCTAAGCAAAGCGTCCGTGGTTCGCTCTTCCGGCTCGGATTTGCTCCAAACATTAAACGCCTTCTGCGCGCGGCGAAAGATTTCCTCAATGGGCTTTTTTGTGTCAAGCTGTTTGTTGATATAATCCGAATTACCTTCATAAGCAAGCGCCAGCTGATTTTTCAGATCCACAAAGCGGTTATTGACCGGCGTGGCGGAAAGCATCAGAACCTTTGTTTTAACTCCGGCGCGGATTACTTTATCCATCAATTTGATATATCTGTTTTCCTGAGTGTTGGAATGAGTTCCGGCGCCGTTGCGGAAATTATGGGATTCGTCGATCACAACCAGATCATAGTTTCCCCAATTAAGGCGATCCAAATCAAGACCGTTGGATGAACCCCCGTTCCTCGAAAGGTCGGTATGGAACAAAACGTCATAATTTAAACGATCCGACGCAATCGGATTGTTCACATAATTGTCCTTGTAAGTGTTCCAGTTTTCAGCGAGTTTTTTCGGGCACAGCACGAGAACTGTTTTGTTTCTGTTTTCATAATATTTGATAACCGCAAGCGCGGTGAAAGTTTTGCCGAGACCGACACTGTCCGCAAGGATACAACCGTTATATTTTTCAAGCTTGTTAATAATAGCCAGCACCGCGTCCTTTTGGAAATCATAAAGCATACTCCAGATTTTGCTTTGCTTAAAGCCTGTTGCCTCGTTCGGAAGCACATCCTCGGAAATGTCATCCAAAAACTCGCTAAACACGTTATAGAGCATCATAAAATATATGAATTCCGGTGAATTTTCATTATACGCCGACGCAATATTGTCGATAATGACATCGGTAACATCCTGCAGTTTATTATCGTCATTCCAAATTGACTCGAATAACCGCATATATTGCACAGCGTTCGAAGCCTCCATGCGATTTACCATATTGTAGCTGTTGTTTCCGCGCTCGCAACCTATATCCACGGTAGTAAAACCGTTTAACGGCACATAAGCCGTTTCTTCGGCAGGGGCCGCGACCGTCATAAATCCGCCCATGTTCTCGCCGGTGGTATTGGACTTGAAGCGCGCCTTTCTGCGGATCCAGTCCGCGCATTCCCGAGCAATGGCCTTCTGCGTCATTTCGTTGCGCAACTTGATCTCAAATTCTGTGCCGTATAAGCTCTGCTCGCGGCTCAACCGAGGAATATAAAACTCCCGTTTTTCTTTTTGCGCCTTCTCTGTGACAAACGTCGGGGACGTGAAAATAAAACGAAATTCATCAACTGACTCAAGCTGTTTTTTCAGTTCGTTATATGCGTACATGGAGAAACAGGCAGCCGCTATGGAAACCTTGCTGCCCCTCTTTATGCTTTGCTGCATATCGTCACGAACGATCTCAGTGACGTTGTCAAAAATTTTCATTTTTTAATGCGCTCCTTCCGCGCCACAATTAGCTTTTTTATTATAAATACGGATCAGTTTTACCGATATAAAAACTAAAATTCATTATAACACAGTTTTCGGCAAATTTCAATTAATTTTGAGCTTTCATTGAAAAATTTATGAACGCGAAAAATTTTAGATGTGTATTGCATACAAAAGAAGCATCCGCTCATAAAGAGATGATGCTTCGGTATAATTTTTATATTAAAACAGCTGTGTCCGTTCCAAAAGAAAATCAAGCAGGCCGCAATGACAGATGCCGCTGTCGTCATAGTAGCTGTGAGGAATATCCGCGCGGATAACCATTTTCTTGAAAAAGTCCTTTGTAAGCAGCAG
>CANQLT010000023.1 GCA_947624775.1 uncultured Monoglobus sp. | reverse complement strand
GCCGCAAGGTGGGGGATGGGGACCGCTTGCGGTGGTAGGGGTCCTCCCCCTCAGTCTGCTCCGCAGACAGCTCCCCCTCCTAAAGGAAGGGGAGCCTGATATAAAAAACCCCTCCCGATTTAGGTCGGGAGGGGGTAAATTTTATTTTACTTGCCGGATATCGGGTCCGTGTAGGGTTTCAACGTTTTAGCATCCCACAGATAGAACGTCACTTTAACGCCGTCATCTGCCGTATAATCCGCATTAAACTTCGCGCTTACGGGATTTGTTCCCGTGGGAATTTTTTCAATCTTGAAGTCGATCAACGCATCGCCTCTATAAGCCGCGGCGATGAACCATACCTCGCCGCCCGAATTGTTGACAACCGACGCGCTGATGTTCTCTTTGTTTAGAACGGGCTGCTCGGCGTATCTTACCGGTGCTCCGGGATCGGCTGTGGGAGCCGATGTGGGAACCAATGTAGGCTTCGGCGCAGCCGTCGCAGTGGGCTTCGGTGCAGCCGTCTCCGAAGGCTTGGTCGTTGCCGTGGGAACAGGCGTCGCCGTCTCCAAAGGCTTGGTCGTTGCCGTAGGCACGGGCGTCGCCGTCTCCAAAGGCTTGGTCGTTGCCGTAGGCACGGGCGTCGCCGTCTCCGAAGGCTTAGTCGTCGCCGTAGGCGCTGGCGTTGCCGTCTCCGAAGGCTTGGTCGTTGCCGTGGGCGCTGGCGTTGCCGTCTCGGAAGGTCCGGGTTTCACGGTCGCTGTAGGTGCGGGCGTCGCCGTCGGAACCGGCGCGGAACCTGTGGTGAACGTCTTGATGTCGGCATCGTCCTCGTCTGTCGCCGCTCCGAAGGCGCGATAGTAATACTTGGTGCTTGGCTTTAAGCCTCCGATCGCCATACTGTAGTCGCCGCTCACGCTTGCGGTTGTGCCGGTGTCGTGTACTGCTCTTTCATAGCTGCCGTCTTCCCAGATCTCGAATTTGCAGGAGGCAACGGGAGTGATAGTCGAGCCCTCGGGCACCGTTATTTCAACATGTCCGTGCAGCGTCGCGCCCGATTCGGTGATATCGGTCGCGTCGCCTGTGGTGTACTTATACGTGGGCGGATCATCTTCCGTCACGATAACGCGCGCTGTGCTCTCGACTTTGATCGTTTTGCCGCTCATCGCGGGATCGGGATGCGTGAACTCGGCGATCGCCGTCAGTCTTGAGCTGTCGTACAGAATTCCGTTTATCGTCGCTCCCGACTTGTCATCCCTTCCGACAACGCTCGCTATATCGCTGTTTTCCAAAGACCAATCCACTTTTTCTATGACGTAGCTTTCGTGCGATTTGACTATATTGATATCGGCATTGGAGTTTTGTTTGATATATAACTGCGCCGGTTCAAGCCTGAAACCGATCTGCGGGTAATACTCTACCGGATTAACGGTCTCGGAGCCCTGTATGTTCACGTATATGGTGCCGCCGACTTCGTTGAGCTCATTATCGAGCATGATCATGACATCGGTATTGCTCATTTCCTCGGTGATCTTAACATCATTGCTCAGCGGGTCTGTCATTTGCGCGTCATGATAGAAGGTTACAGTGTCGCCCGGAATAAGATTTATTCCGTCGACCCAAACATAAGCGTAGTCGCCGCCGACTTCGGTCTTCGGTATATTGTAAACCTTGGCCGAAGGCGCGCGAGTGTTTCTGTTAACGCCGACTACCGCGCTTCCGGTAACCGATGTATAATTGGGATCCTCGGGATAGAATAACCAATCATAGGTTCCCTCGCTGTCGATAATTACCTCGGACGGATTTACAAGTCCGACGCTCTGCCACGCTATAACTCCGCTTAACGTCTCGTTTTTCACGCCCCTGAAACTATAGTTAAGCGTCGAATCGTTCAGCGTTTCGCCCTTGTTGACGCTTGTCGCCGATACTGAGCCCTGCGGCGCCGCCTGCAGGATCGTCATTGTCTTGGTTATGCTGTTTTCGGCATAATTTCCGTAGGCGTAGATCGTTCCGCGGACATCGTATGTTCCGGCGTCAACCGGCGGATCCATAGTCCAGTTTTCGTCCTGCGCCTCCGCTCCATGCGGCTCAATATCAAGCTTTTTGTATTCCACAGAAGTATTCGCCGCCTCGACGCTCGACTTGATCGTGACAGGATGCGGGTTTCCGTCATAGGTTATCTCTTCCGGAACGTTGAAATCGGTTATCGGGGCTATCGGTTTGTCGCCCACTTCAATTTTCATTTCTCCGGTGAGGATCTCATAGTTTTTCAGATCCTTGGGAGTATATTTCCACTTATACATGCTCTTGTCTTTCGAGAGCGTTTCTTTCGGATTATCCCACTCGAGCGTTCCGTCCTTCAATGTCTCATGACTGTAGGGGTTCTCGAATGTTCCCGTGAAGTGCTCGTCAACAAGGCTTTCAAGCGTCTGGCCGACAACGCCGTTGTCGGAGTTTATCGATACCATTGCGGGCATGGTCTTTTCTACAACGATCTTGCCCACGGGCTTTGAAGTGTCGATCTCGTAGTTATATCCGCCGACAACCGTCGGGATCTTCACTTTAACGTCATAGGTTCCAACCTCGCCGGCGGCTGTCTCAACGCTTTGGTCGGTGTAAAGCTCGAACCTCGCTTTGTCGATCGTGTCGCCCGGGGCAAGGCCGCCGCCTTCCGCCTGAACATCCGCCTCTTTGCAGTCGCTCAGGGCAAACGGACGGTTCTCGCCGTAGTGCTTATGTATCTCCCCGTTCAAAACAAGGGTCAGCGGACGTCTGTTTATCTTGCCCGTAGTGTGTATGGAATCTTCCGACAGCGTGTAATTCGCCGCGTCCTTTCCGTCAAGCGGATAAGTTGCGGGAACCTCGACGCCCGGATTGGCCTTTTGGAACTGTTCTTTCGTCAGCACGTTGAGGGTCACGTTCTTTACATAATACGGATCGGCGTTCGCGTCCGCGTATGTTCCCCTGAGCGCGCCCTGAACGATATAGACTTCGTCCTCGGGTCTCTGCTTGGTGTATGTTATCTTCGCGGTGTCGGCTATCGCGTCTTTGGTTCCGTCGTATACCTTCTCAAGAGCGCTGCGCAGACCCAGCTTTTGCGAATTGAGCGTGCTCGGTCTGATAGTCATAACAGCGTCAACAATGCCGGGAGCGTAATATTTGTTTTCTTCACAAGTCGCGTGGACCTTATAGGTGCCCGCTTCTACCGGTGGGCTTGAGGTGTAGCCCTCCGATTCGTCAAATTTTGTGTCTTCGTCGGATCGGTTTTCATCGGTCACGAGTTTATATTTAACCGTAACATTTGTTCCGACTTCCGGTATGCCGCCGCGCGCCCATTTGAATGAGGGTACCTGCTGCTTTCCGTTATATGTCTTTTCGCTCGTGGTCATTGTAAGGTTGGTGGGTGTTTTACTCGCTACAACGATCTTGACACTTCCGGTATAGGGCACGTCGTTATAGTTTTCCGGATCTTTGGGAGTGAACTTGTAGTTTTCGGTCACGGTTCCCGCGCGATCAGGGTCGCGTATTATTTTTTCCGGATCTTCCCATTCCAAGCTGCCTTCAACACCCTCATGCGAATTCGGGTTCACAAACGCGCCGCTGAGTATTGAATTTGAAAGCGGACTGCCGTCCGTTATGCCCGTTGCGGTAACGGCTCTGTTTACGCGCAGCTCAGACGGTATGACGGTTATTGCGGTATCTGTGTCCTCTTTGAGAGTGACCTCAAAATTTCCTCCGTCAATGGCGCCGCTATTAATGCCGGTAAACTCATAGGGCTCCTCCCTTACGGCAGCTTCTTTAGCTATTCCTTCGCTTTGAAGCTCAACGCCGAGCTCCGCCGCCGTCAGATCCACGCCGATATCTTTATCGCCGCTGTCATAGACATCACACTTAATATCCGCGGGCATCAGCAGTTTTCCGTACGGCTTTTCTATGTTATGCGGCTCGATCTTTACCGTCTTTTTATCGATTTTGACAGTCAGGTCAAAATTCGTCTCAACTCGGCCGCCGCCGGACATGTTCATTGTTTTTATCTGAGTGTTGTGTGTTCCTGCTCCGATACCCTGCTTGGGCGTGACCGTGACCTCGGCATAGTCCTTCCACGTATCATGGGCTTTTACATCTTCCGCTGTGGGTATGTAAAAAATGCTTTTATCCGTGCCAAGCACTTCATCCGCGCCATCTTTGCCCAAGTTCACATTTTTTATATTGACCGTAAAATTGCTGTCCTGGGTCCATACGCGGACATGCACGCGCTGGTTTCCGGTGTTCTTAAGGCGCAGCACAAGAGGCGTGACAGTTGCCGCCGGGTCGTACTCGACTTTCACATCCTCTTCACCGCTGTCGCTCAGCAGCTTATTATACGATGCCGGAGCCGCTGTGGGGTTCGGTTCCGCCGAAGTCGCGGGAGGCGCAGTCGGGAATGCGGCTTCTCCTTTGTTATTCTGAAATTCATATGCGTAAATTTTCGGCTCGCTGAGTACAGCCTCGAGGGTTATCTTGTTGTCATTTTTATTATCAAAGTTGTCGGAAGGAACGGTTCCGTTCGCGCCTTCTTTGGCGGTATCAGTCCCGTCAACTTTATTCCATCCGGTGATCACCTTTTTGTCTTCATGGACAGCCGAAGAGTCAAGGCCGGGCTGAGACAGAACCAAATACTCGCCTTCCATAACAAGTATTTTGGCCGTGCCTTCGCCTTCATCTGCTTTGCCGACGCCTTTCGGTACGGTGAGCTTATAGCCGGCTTGCTTATCCTGTTTGCTCAGCCTGAATGTAGCCTCTAAAATTCTTATAGAATGAGACGAGACGAGCATTCTGTCCTCGCATTTCATGTATGTATTCGGGTCAGCCGTACTTTCCGGCTCCGCCGAGCTTACCGCGTCGGGAGCTTTCGAGAGTTCCTCGTCCGTGGGATTGAGCTGCCAAAGTCTCACGGTGTAGTCGCCTATCTGATAGTCGGTATCACTATCCTTATGGAACAAAGCATCTGTGCCTATCTGCCAGCCGTGATAGCGGTGCGTTTTCGCGTTTCCGTCCGGATCGTCAACATGATCTTTTATGATATCATCAGATATGCCGTTGCCCGGGTAAATGGAGCTAGGCTCGTGCGTTGCCTCCGCCGGGCCGTGAGCGGGACGGGCGATTTCGATCTGATACAGGCTGCCGTCAAGATTATAGGTTTTGTTAAGGTCGTTAAAAGCCGCGGCGTGATCTAATCTGCTCGAAAACTCGGTCCAGATCAAATTCTTTTCAACATCATCGTCAAAAATGCTGACATTTGAGGTATCCGCTTTGAACTTCGCGTTTATCAGACGGACTTTGTCCGCTCCGTCGCTTGCAGTTACGATAAGAGGCGAGTCCTTCGAGGTGATCTCGGTCACATTGCTTTTATCTCCTTTTATATCGCCGTTGATACTTTCGATCGGGCTTTCGGTTATTTCCTCACTGCTCTTAAACACTCTGATTTTGTATTGACCGACAGGCGCGCCGGGTGTTACCTCAATATCATAGCGTTTCGGCCAAGACTTGAAATTGTCTTTATTAAGAAAGCTCCACGCGAATGTCGCGTGCTCATTGTCGCCTTGAGCTTGCACGCCGTACGAATCGCCCGTGGGCGCGCCGATCTCGAACCACAGATTATCCGAACCGGTCGGGATCTCTCCTGCGCTGAAAGTCACATACATTACCTGATTCTTTTCGGGCGGATCCGCGATGCCATCTTTGACATCCTCCGGTATGCTTTTGTTCTCGCGCACAAACGCGCCGCTCAATGTGACGTCCGCCAGCTCGACAAACCCTTTCTCTATTTCGGGGGCGGGCTCCGACGCCGCCTCCGCCGTTTCATCATAGACGGGCTCGGCCTCGATCATCTCGGGCTGCGCTATTTCTTCGGTTTCGATTTGCTCTTGGACCGCTGCCTCGGCCTGCTCGGCGATGATCGCCTCGCCCGCGTCCGTCGGCTCGGCTGCCGCCAGCGACGGCACCAGCGCCAATATCATCGACAGCGCCAGCAGCAATGATAAAAATTTTCTGTTTTTCATAATACTTCCTCCTTAGCCTTTTCATTGTTGCCTGTTTTTTTATTAT
This sequence comes from uncultured Monoglobus sp., assembly GCA_947624775.1. GTDB lineage: Bacteria > Bacillota > Clostridia > Monoglobales > Monoglobaceae > Monoglobus. The sequence goes on along the minus strand of CANQLT010000023.1, from coordinate 21,625 downwards.
TCCCTTTACCTACGGTCCGAAGGTACGGACCTAATTTTTATCTGATTCTTACCATTGTAAATATTTTTGTATTGTATCGTTATTTTTTTCACAATCGTCGGATTAAACATCAAATCCCGCCCTGTTTTCGGGTCTGGTATCCTATATTAATCATACACTATAACGGCCGCTTTGTCAACAGGAAAAATAACATAGGAACTAGGAAAATACTAACCCCTCTCAGTCAGCTTCGCTGACAGCTCTCCCCAAGGGGCGAGCCTGATGGGCGGATTTTATCCGCCCGCGGGACGCCGAGGTCGTCGTCCCCTACGAACATAGGGATTAGGGATTAGCGAATAGTGATTAGAATCATAATGTGCAAAATGCCGTAGGGGCGGATGACCCCGGCCGCCCGCCTGTTTCCTCGGAATTTCAGGTTGAAAATTTTTTGTCGATATGTTAAAATAACATTAATAATATAGGGCTCCCGCAAAGCGCCAACGGAGTGCGCTTTGTGGGAAAGAGGAGCCGACCCGTAGCGGGTGAGACTTTCACGCTTTGCGTGGAAGCGAACAAGCGAAGGGATCGGCGACGAGGAGGAGTAATTTTTATGGAATTTTCTTCAATAAATGCCGCGGTTTCGGGGCTGTTCGGGGCGGAGATCGAATCGTCCGAGCGGCTGTACGGCGGCGATATAAACGACGCTTTCGCGCTGCACCTCAAAAACGGCGTTCTCGCCTTTATGAAATCAAACAGATCGGCCCCGGCCCGGTTTTTCAAAGCCGAGATCGAGGGCCTGAGTGCCATTGCGAAAACCGAAACAATAGGCACGCCTCGTGCGCTCGGGTACGGCTCGGACAACGGGCGGGCGTTTTTGATACTCGAATATGTCTCAGACGGAAAACGCGCCAAAAGATTTTGGGAAACATTCGGGCAAAAACTCGCCGCGATGCACAAGGCGGACACATCACCTCACGTTCACGGCGGAAACTTCGGCTTTGACTCAGGCAACTACATCGGGCGCACAAAACAGATAAACTCGCCAAAAGACACATGGACAGACTTTTTCCGCGAATGCCGCCTTGTGCCGCAGTTTAAAGCGGCGGAAAGGTTTTTCGGCGCGTCCGACATAAAGCGGATAAACTCGCTGCTTGATAATCTCGATAAATACTTGATCGAGCCCGAGCGCCCCTCCCTCCTCCACGGTGATCTGTGGTCGGGCAACTTTATGAACGGCCCCGACGGCGAGGCGTGGCTCATAGACCCCGCAGTCTATGTCGGCCATGCCGAGGCGGACATCGCCATGACCGAGCTGTTCGGCGGCTTTGACGCGAGGTTTTATGCCGCCTATCGCGAGGCGGCGCCGCTCGAGCCCGGCTATAACGACAGGCGCGACCTTTACAACCTCTATCAGCTGCTGAACCACCTGAATATGTTCGGCGGCTCCTATCTCGGCTCCGTGATGAGGATAGTTAAAAAATACTCTTAGCGCTTTGATGACAAAATTTAAATATTGCTTGACAATGCGGTTTGAGTGTGTTATTATAATCATGTAAAAAGAGAGATTGCCGAGGCAACCTCTCAATTGTGGAAGGCCGGACGGTTGCCGCAAGTTTGATTGCTACATTAATGCAACGGTATTCCCGTTACACAATCGTGAGCCCTCTGTTGCCGCAGACGGCTCACTTCTTCTTTCTATCGTGTAAATCAAGAATAAACTTGATCACACAGACGAATGTACTGATAACTGTACAAACGCCTATAAAACAAGAAAAAGTAATATGTATCAACCTCCTTTCGAGAATATTTCCCGTCAAGAGCTGTACATTCGCCTCCATTCCGCTCATGCGGGATGTCAAGGCAACCGTCTTAGCCGTCAAGCCGCCCGCGAAAACATCACAAAGCGGCGGCTTCCACGTTTTTTATTATACCAAATTCGACACATATTGTCAAGCAAGCGCCCCGCCTCTCGGCACCGGCGTTTTTTGTTGTTGCAATTTCAGAATTGTTGTGCTATAATATTTTTTAATAATTAATTTATTTTGAAACGGAGTAATTTTATGGGAATTTTTAACAGAGATTACAGCAAGCCCGGAAAAGGCGTTGACGAGAGCGGCGCGGGCAGCGAGGGCGCTGTCCTGTTTTTTGAGATCTACATCCGCAAGTTCTGGAAGCTTATCCAGGTGAACCTGCTGTTCTGCCTCGCCAACATTCCGGCGTTTTTGATATTGTTTTATTTGAGCGGCGTGTTCTCAAACGCGGTATTCGGCTCTTTTCCGAACCAGATCGCGGCGATCGCGGGCCTCTCGGCTCCCGACTTTAACAACCCCGACTTTTTGCTGGTGTACCGCGCCGTGGACATAGGCATACGCGCGGCGGTCACGATACTTTTTATCACGTTCTGGGGCTCGGGTCCGGCTTACGCGGCGATGCACTACGTTCTGCGCAACTACTCCCGCGAGGAGCACTCGTTCATACTGAGCGACTTTTGGGACGCGATAAAGGACAACCTCAAGCAGTCGCTGGCGGTGTTTATCATCGACATAATATTCATGTTCCTGTTTTTCTACGGCATATTCTTCTACGGCTCGCAGCAGGGATTCATCAAATACGCCAAATATCTGGTTTACTGCCTGTTCGCGTTCTACACCATATCGCACCTGTTTGTGTACCCGCTGATGGTGCGCTACCGCCTGAAATTCACGCAGCTGCTCAGAAACTCCGCGCTGTTCGCCATTGCCAGCCTGCCATACAGCATTCTGGTAATCATTATTCTGGCGGCGCTGACGCTGGGGCTTTGGTACTTGGGAATATTCATACTGGCGGGAACAGCTATGACATCGCTGCTGGCGATATACGTTATCGCGGAGCTTGTTATCCTCACATCCACCTGCGCGTTTATCATGAGTTTCAACGCGGAGCGCCAGATAAGGCGGCACATGGCCGAGAACGCAAGCGTCGAGGAAAAGGCTGTTTTCGAGAAAAACACCGAGCCGCAGAACCCTCGGAAGCTCTACTGATAACTCGCGGATTTTCGGGATATAGACGGCATATTTAAAAAAGTTGTAATATTTTTATGCAAAATGCCTTGACATATCAATTTCAAACGGGTATAATTGTTCGAGTAGAGTTTATGACTTCTAAGTGTTTTTAAAATACTCGGAGGGAGGGAAGAAAATAATGGCAGAAGTTAGAGTTAAAGAAAATGAATCGCTGGACAGCGCCCTTCGCCGCTTCAAGCGTTCATGCGCCAAGGCCGGTGTTTTATCTGAGGTCAGAAAGAGAGAACACTATGAAAAGCCCAGCGTTAGACGCAAGAAGAAATCAGAGGCCGCAAGAAAGCGCAAGTATTAGTTTTCTGTTATTGACATTCCCCGCCGCGTAACGGCAAAATATTTAGAATGTTAATTTAATTAGTTTATTTGGACCGCAAAAAGACGAGCGAATTGTTTTGCGGTCCTTTTATTTTAAAAAATTCGGAGGAAAAACATGGGCAGATTCAAGGACCGCTTTTTGCCGGACATGTATCTCAGTGACATATACGAGCTTGACATAAGCGGCATAAAAAGCCGCGGCATAGAGGCGGTTGTTTTCGATATAGACAACACCCTGGTTACATACGACGACGCCGTGGCGCCCGATTACACGATAAAATTTTTCGACCGGCTGCGCGAGGCCGGGCTCAAGACATACATCGTGTCTAACAACAACGAAAAGCGCGTCAAAAAATTTTCTGAGTCTTTGGGCGTGCCGTATTACGCCGCGGCTCTCAAGCCTTTCAAAAAATATCTGAAAAAGGCGTGCCGCGACATGAGCGCCGCTCCGAATCGCACGCTGCTGGTCGGGGACCAGCTGTTCACCGACATATACGGCGGCAGGCGAATGGGAATGCCCACGCTTTTGGTGAAGCCCGTGTCGACGAAGGACGCCGGGCTGGTGGGCATAAAGCGGAAATTCGAAAAATTGGTGCTGAAAGGCGAGGATCACTATGAAGCTTGAGTTCAAAAACGAGGACTTCGCGCTGTTCGGACCCGCGGGCAACTCGGAGGATTTTTACGAGTCGGGCGGACGCACGGTGTTTCAGATACCGGACTGGCTGAACAGGCACGGGCTCTCGGCGTATGAGTACCAATGCGGCAGAGGCGTCAAGATATCCGAGGACTCGGCAAGAGATTTTGGAAAGCTGGCGACCGAGAAAAATATCCGCCTCTCGATACACGCGCCCTACTACATAAGCCTGTCGTCGGTCGAGCCCGAAAAGCGCGACCGCAGCATTGACTATATTATGCAGACCCTTAGGGCGGCCGACCAAATGGGAGCCGACCGCATTGTGGTGCACTCGGGCTCCTGCGGCCAAATAACGCGGCTTGAGGCACTGCGCCTGGCAACGGACACGCTGAGCCGCGCCGTAAAGACTGCCGACGAGGCGGGACTTGGGCACATCAGAATATGCCCCGAGACCATGGGCAAGGTCAAGCAGCTCGGAAACGTGGACGAAGTGATAAAGCTCTGTCTGATCGACGAGCGCATGATCCCAACCCTTGACTTCGGCCACATAAACGCGCAGTCGCTGGGCGAATACAACACAAAAGAGGCGATCGGCGAAATATTTGACCGAATACGCAACAAGCTGGGCGAGGAGAGGGCGAAAAACTTCCACGCCCACTACTCCAGGATAGAGTACACCCGAGCGGGCGAAAAGAAGCACCACACCATGGCCGAGACCGAGTTCGAGCCCGACTTTGAGCCGATCGCGGAGCTGATCGCCGAGCGCGGCCTGACGCCCAGGATAATATGCGAGTCGGCGGGAACGCAGACATCAGACGCCGCCGAGATGCAAAAGTTATACAGAAATTTTTTAAACGGGGGCAACTGACATGACAAATTTGTTTTTATTTCTCGGCCTTAAACCCGACGAGGGCGTGCTGCTGACATCGCCGCACAACATGAGGGCAGCAAGCGGTTTTTCGGGCGGCGAGGGATATGTGCTTATAACCGAAAAACAAAATTATATAATGGTCGACTCGCGCTACACCGGAGCCGCCTCGGAGGAGGCTTTCGACGGATTTGAAATACGCGAGTTCGGAGCCGACGCGCCGCTTCCCGAAATGCTGCGCGGCTTTGCAGAAAGCCTGGGAATAACCGCTCTGGTTTTTGAGGATGAATCTTTGACGGTGGCGGAACTTGAAAGGCTTAAAAAGATACTGCCCGAAACCGAATTCCGCCCGGCGGGGAACGGGATAGACAATCTGCGCATGGTTAAGACCGAGGCGGAGCTTGAACTCATAGCCGAGGCGGAGCAGATCGGCGTCGACGCCTTTAACCACGTTTTGGGGCTTATAAAGCCGGGCGTCACCGAATCATATATCGCGGCCGAGCTCGAATATTTCATGAAAAAGCGCGGAGCGCAAAAGACATCGTTTGACACGATAGTGCTGAGCGGAGCGCGCTGCGCCCTGCCCCACGGAGTTCCGGGCGAAAACCCGATAAAAAACAACGAGCCCGTCTTGATGGACTTCGGCTGCGTTTATAAGGGCTATTGCTCCGACATGACAAGAACGGTCGTCGTCGGCAAGGCGGAGCCCGAATTTAAGAAAATATACAACATCGTCAAGGAGGCGCAGCAGGCCGGACTTGACGCCATACGCCCCGGTATCTCCGGAAAAGAGGCGGACGCCGCGGCGAGATATGTCATCGAAAACGCGGGGTACGGCAAATACTTCGGGCACTCGCTGGGCCACGGCGTGGGCCTTTTGATACACGAGCTGCCCAATCTGTCACCCAAAAGCGATATAATTCTCAAGCCCGGAATGGTGGTGTCCTGCGAGCCGGGGATATATATCTACGGCAAGACCGGCGTTCGAATCGAGGACCTTGTCGCCGTCACCGAAAACGGCTGTGAAAACCTCACCAAGCTGACAAAAGATTTGATCGAACTATAAAAAGCCCGCTTGACACCATAGCATTTTTATAGTATTATTATATAAAAATAAACATAAAATTTTTGCATGGAGTTGATAGTTATGAATATTAAACCGTCAGCGGCAATAAGAAACAGTTATAACGACATTTCAAACTTTTGCAAAACCACCGGTGAGCCCGTTTATCTCACAAAAAACGGCGAAGGCGATCTGGTCGTTATGGATATCGAGGCCTTTACGAGACGCGAAAAAATGCTTAAACTGCGCGAGGAGCTTATAGCGGTTGAGGAAGACAGACTTTCCGGCAAACGCGGCTACACAGTACGCGAGCTTGACAAAATGCTTTCGGAAACTATAGCGGAGGCAAGTAATGGCGAATAAAGAATATAACGTGATAATCTCCGACAGAGCCGCTTCGGAGCTTAGAAATCATATCGCTTTTTTGGCGCGCGTGGCTCCGGATGCCGCGAAACGCCTGCATAAAGAATTGATCTCGGAAATTGAATCATTGGCTTTTATGCCCGAAAGTTTCCCGTGGCTTTATCATGAGCTGCTGCCAAAAAATAAATATCGCAAAAAACTTGCCGCAAAAAGATATTTATTGATCTATCAAATCAAAGGCAATACGGTTTATTTGGATTATATTTTGGATTGCAGACGAGACTACAGAAATTTGCTTTGAAATTCAAATTTCAATATCTTTATACATATAGAGGCTTCCCAGTATTATAACGGGGAGCTTTTTTTCTTTGGCGTAATTTATCGCCGCGCGGCAGCCTTCGGCTACGCTCACGAAATGCTCGGACGGGACGCCGTGGGCCTTAAAACACTCCGCGAGCGTCTCGGCGGGCAGCGCGCGGGGATTATTGGGCGTCACCGCGAACGCGCGCTCGGCTCGGGGCGCGAGGATCCCGACCATTTTATAAAAGTCCTTGTCGGCCATAACGCCCATCACAAGCGCCGCCTTCTTTTCTCCGAAGTAAATTTTCAGACTCTCGGCGGCCTTCGCCGCTCCGTTCGGGTTGTGAGCCCCGTCGTAGATCACGATCGGATCGCGGCGCATCAGTTCAAATCTGCCGCGGTGACGCAAAGCTCCAAAACCCTCGTATATGTCGGCGCGGCTGATTTTCAGACCGTTTTTACAAAGAACCTCCGCTGCCGTCAATGCGACAGCCGCGTTTTTCGGCTGATACGCTCCGAGCAGCGGCATTGAAATATCTTTATATTCCCCGAAATCAAACACGGTGTGTTCAAGTGAAAATCTCGGATTTTTAATTCGCACGTGATCAACAGTCACAAGCGGCGAGCCGAGTTTTTCGCACTCGCTTTTTATCACCTCTAAAGCCTCGGGGTCGGTTCCGCCGAACACCGTCGGGCGGCCACGCTTGATTATGCCTGCCTTTTCGGAGGCGATCTCGGCAACGGTCGAACCCAGATACTCGGTATGGTCAAGGGCAACGTCGGTTATAATTGACAAAAGAGGCGATGGGCACACATTCGTGGTGTCCAGCCTGCCGCCCATGCACGCCTCTAAAATCACTATGTCGCATTGTTGCTCTTTGAAATAAAGCAGCGCCATCGCGGTAAGGACCTCGAACTCGGTGGGCTTGTCGGTCATGCTTTGCTCGGCGTTTTGTACAACGCCGCACAGTCTCAGGAAGTCCGAGTGTTCAACGGGCTTTCGGCCCACCCTTATATACTCATCGGACGAGATAAGGCAGGGCGACTCAAACAAGCCGCATTTGTAACCCGCGGCACTAATTATACCCTCAAGCATTTTTGAGACCGAGCCCTTGCCGTTGGTGCCGGCTATGTGTATTATATTCATGCCCTTCTGCGGCTCGTTAAGCAGCGCCAGAAGTTCGCTTATCCGCTCAAGGCCGGGCTTGCTGCCCCTTTTGGGCAGAGATTTGAAATATCGTTCGGGTGTTTCGCGCATGGTCTACTTCCTCATATCTTCAATATGGCGCACAAATGCCTTGTTTTTCATCAGCAGATAGATTATATACGCCTCGACCGCTCCGGTTATTATGTAGAGCGGAACTCTCAGCGCCAGCATGGTCCACGGACTGCCGTAGGCCAGGTGCAGACCTATCGACTTTATTATTACCGAGCCGATAAGGTGCGCGAGCCCCACAGCCGCGATTATCCGCAGCGCGGGACGATTTTTGAGACAGCGGCCATACACTATGCCGGGCACGCAGCCTATCACGGCTGCGCCGAGCGTGATTATCGGGATTATCGTAAAGCCCGATATAAAACAGCCCAGAATGTCCGCCGCGACGCCGCAGACAAAGCCGACTGCCGGCCCAAGAATAATGCCCGACAGCAGCAGCGGCAGATTCTCAAGACTGAACCTGAACGGCCCGGCGGTTATGCTGAATCTTTTCAGCGTCATGCTGAGCGCGATCAGCAGCGCAGCCGCGATGAGCGTTTTGAGCCCTCGAACGCCGCCTTTTTTAGTTTTGTTTTTTTGATCGGAAATTTGCATAAAAATAACAGCCTCCTTTCAGCCTCACCCATATAGCAAGGTAAAGAAAACTGCTTTTATGCGCAGAATTTTAACTTTGCTCTATGAAGCGGGATGCAAAGCGCGAACCGCAAGCCGAAGCTTTTCGTTCGCCGGACAACTCCCCGTCCCGGCAACACTTAACGCACGCGCTCTTACTCTTCAAATTTTATTTTCAAAACACAAATTTCGCTTTTATTATAATCCGCTGATACTCCGCTGTCAATAGGTTTCGGCAAAATATTGCATTGTTATATGATTTAACCATAAACACGGTTCGAAGAAAATTATATTCGTGAATTTTTTCATGTATTTTGCCGCTCCGCGGCGAAGCGCAAAAAATTTTCAAACTTGCCGCCCATATTCGTCAAAATCACTTGATTTTTTTAAGAATTTGTGGTTTAATAATAAGATAGGGAAAATATGTTACGGCGCGCCGCCGATGTTTTGGTTTTGGGCGGCGGACATAACACAATATCAAAGAAAAGAAGTGAATCGAATGATATATAACGAAAAGACCGTTTCCTCGAAGGAGATATTTGACGGGCGTATCATACGGCTGCGTGTCGATATGGTAAAGATGCCGGGCGGAAACCTGGCGGAGCGCGAGATAATCGAGCATCCGGGCGGCGTCGGCATCGTGGCGATAACCGACAATGATGAAATAATCATGGTAAAGCAGTTCAGAAAGCCGATCGAAAAGGCGATATACGAGGTGCCCGCGGGCAAGCTGGACAATGGCGAGGATCACCGTCTGTGCGGCATACGCGAGCTTGGCGAGGAGACCGGATACACAGCGGAAAACTTTATATATCTGGGATATATGTACCCGTCGCCGGGATTCGCCGACGAGGTCACGCATCTGTACCTCGCGACCGGTCTGACGCCGGGCGAGGCGCATCTCGACCCGGACGAGTATCTGGACATCGAATATATTAAGACATCAAAGGTTGTTGACATGATAATGAACAACGAGATCAACGACGCGAAAACGATATTCGGAGTTTTCAAGGCTCTTGAGTATCTGAAACGCCGCGAGTCTTAATTTTAAACGAGGGGTTGATAAGGATATGGACACAAAAATGGAAGTTAAAATAAATAATATGGAATATGTTGTGGTGAGCAACGAGCCCGAAGAATACGTTCAGCGCGTGGCTCTCCTTGTCAACAAAAAGATTTCCGAGGTGAAAAACACCAACGGACATCTGAGCACCGCAATGCTGTCGGTCATGGCGTGCATGAACCTGGCGGACGAGCTTTTAAAGGCGACCGACTCGCTCAACAATCTGAGAAACGAGATCGGCGGATACATGGAGGACAGTCAGAAAACAGGCGCCGAGCTTGAGGAAAAGAAGCTTGAGGTCGAGAACCTCAAAGAGGACATGCACAAGCTTGAGATCGAGCTCGCCAAACGCGACACCGAGCTTGAGAATCTGCGCATGATCCAGTCGCAGCAGCGGCAGGCCGAGCGGCAGCAGTACAGAAGCGCCGCCGAGCAGCAGCCCCGCGCGCAGCAGACCTACAGACAGCCGCAGCGGCAGGAGTCTGCTCCGATAAAAGAGATGCAGAGCAAGTATGGCTCAAGCGTTATAAGCCGCGGTATGCCGAAAAAATCCCCTATCGATAAATAAATAAGAATGAATAACTTATCCGATAAAAGCGCGCCCGAGCTTCTGGCTCCCGCGGGAAATTATGAGTGTTTCCGCGCCGCGCTGGCAATGGGAGCCGACGCGGTCTATCTGGCGGGCAAAAACTTCGGCGCGCGGAGCTACGCCGGGAATTTTGAGCGCGGCGAGATAGAAAGCTGCGTTCGATATGCCCATTTAAGAGGCTCGAAGGTGTACGCGGCTGTCAACACGCTCGCGGGTAACCGTGAAATTCCCGAACTTATTGACTTTTTGAAATTTCTCCAAAGCGCCCGCGTCGACGGCGTGATAGTTCAGGATCCGGCGATCCCGGAGCTTGCGCGGCGGCACGACATCGCGCTCAGGCTCCACGCCAGCACCCAGATGACGGTGCACAATCTGAGCGGAGCCAAAGTTGCGGCGGAGCTGGGATTTTCGCGGGTGGTGCTCGCGAGGGAGCTGAGCTTTGACGAGATAAAATATATTTCGGAAAACAGCGGTATCGAGACCGAGATATTTGTGCACGGCGCAATGTGCATGTCCTACTCAGGTCAATGCCTAATGAGCAGTGCGCTGGGCGGCAGAAGCGGCAACCGCGGCAGATGCGCGCAGCCCTGCAGACAGCCCTACAGAACCGACAGGGGCGAAGAATTTGTTCTGAGCCTTAAAGACATGGCACTGATAAACGAGATAGACAAGCTGATAACTTGCGGCGCGACGTCGCTCAAAATAGAGGGGCGTATGAAGGGCGCGGCCTATGTGGCGTCGGTCGTTGAAACGTACAGATGCTGCCTTGACGAGAAACGCAAGCCGACCAAAAATGAGCTTGACCGATTAAACCGCGTGTTTTACCGCGGCGGTCTGAGTTCCGGATATTTTGACGGCAAAACGGGCCCGAAAATGTTCGCGTTCAGAAAGCCCGACAACCCCTACGCCGAGAGCGCACGCGAGACCGAAAAATCGGTTCTCGAGCGCGCGGCTCAAAACGAAAATAACTTTAAAATTCCGCTTAGAGCGGAGCTTGATTTTAATATAGGCGCGCAGATATGGCTCAAAGTCAAGACCGAAAGCGGCGCGGCGGCAAATGTGGAAAGCGATTATGTCGTTCAGGAGGCCAAAACCAGACCGACCGACACAAACAAACTTATTAACCAGCTTTCAAAAACCGGAGGCAGCGTTTTTGAATTTGGCGATATACGCATCCAAAACGACGGCGGATTTGCTCCGCTGTCCGAATTAAACGCGCTGAGGCGCCGCGCTCTTGAGGATATCAAAACCGATATTTTAAAGCGGTACGATGAGGCGCATTTTTCTGAAATTATGCTCCCTCCTCTTTCCGAGGGAATTTCGGTTCCTCTCAAAAAGAGCGGGATCACGGCGGATGTGTATAATTTTGAACAATTCGGAGCGCTGCTTGAGTTTGAGCGCGAAAACGGAAAAGAGCTTGCATATATCGGCGTTCCGATCGACGAGCTTTGCGAGGATCCCGCGCCGTATGAGTCCGAGACGGAAAGAATAATAATCCTGCCGCGGAATATAATGCAAAAGGACGAGTACGAAAATTACGAGAAACAGTTAAAACGGCTCAAAAGCCTTGGCTTTTCAAAGCTGAGGGTCGAGAATATATCCGAGCTTTTGAGGCGCGGCGGGTTTGAAATGTTCGGTGGGCGGCGGCTCAACATAACCAACAGCCTCTCGGCGGAGCTTATCAGAAAAGCCGCGGGGCTTTGCTCGGTCTTTCTGTCGCCCGAGCTGAATTTGGCGCAGATACGGGAGATCGCGGCGGAGCTGCCCTGTGAGATAGGGATATACGGATATCAGCCGCTTATGCTAACCGAAAACTGCATTACAAAAAATCTCGGACGCTGCCCCTGCGGAGACAGGACAAATTATCTCACAGACCGATTCGGCAAAAAATTCCCGATCATCCGCGACGGCAAAAGCTGCAGGACGGTTCTGCTCAACACGTGCCCCACGTTTATGTGCGACAAAATGAGCGAGGTCAAAAAAAGCGGCGCGGCGCTGCTCAACCTCAGCTTCACGATCGAGGACGGGAACGCTGTCAAGAAAATATGCGCGGCGTGCTTCGGAGGAGATCACCGCCCGCGCGAGTTCACCAGACTTCACTATTACAAAGGCGCGATCACCGAAAAGGCAAACAAAATAAAGGACTGAAACATTAATGAAAATAATTTTGGCGTCGGCCTCGCCCAGAAGGCGAGAGCTGATAAAAAATCTCGGAATAGAATATGAGGTAAAGACTGCGGACTGCGAGGAGGAAACCGTGCTCGGAGAACATCCGAAGGACACGGTGACAAGACTTTCAAGAACCAAGGCGCTGTGGGTCGCTGAGCGCGAAACCGCGCCCGCTATAGTTATCGGAGCGGACACGGTCGTTGCGATAGACGATGAAATTCTGGGCAAGCCCGCAAACAGAGACGAGGCGGCAAAAATGCTTCGGGAGCTGTCGGGCAGGACGCACCGCGTTTACACGGGCATAACCGTCACCGACGGGAATAAAACCGTCAGCGAATACGTCAGGACCGACGTTAAATTCTATGAGCTCTCGGACAAACAGATAGAAAGCTACGTAAGCACGGGCGAGCCTATGGACAAGGCGGGCGCCTACGGCATACAGGAGTACGGCTCTCTGCTGGTCGAGAGCATAAGCGGCGACTACTTCAATGTGGTTGGACTGCCCGTGAGCAGGCTGCGCCGCGTGCTAAATGAAAATTTCGGCGTTAAAACGCTTATATAGTCGGAGGTATTTATGGCAATAGATTTGGGAATAGATCTGGGAACGGCCAACTCGCGGATCTTTAGCAGGAGAGAAAACAAGGTGATAGCCAACGCGCCGACCGTGGTGGCGCTTAATTCCGAGGGCGAGGTCACGGCGGCCGGCGAAAAGGCTCTGGAAATGCTCGGCCGCGCAAGCGACGGCATTACCGTCACCGAACCCGTGAAATACGGCGCGATAACCAATTTTGACGCGGCTGTCGGCCTTCTTAAAAACCTGCTTGCGGGCGGCCTCAGCAGCCCGTTTTCAAAGGTGCGCGCCGCAATTTGCGTGCCGTCCGGAATAGGGGACGTGGAAAGGCACGCCGTTGAGGAAGCCGCTATTTCCGCGGGGGTCAAGGACGTGTATCTGATAGAGTCGCTTTTGGCGGGAGCCATTGGCGCGGGCATCGACATAAACGAGCCGAAGGGATACGTTGTTGTTGATGTCGGCGCGGGAACCACCGAGGCGGCGTCCGTGTCCCTCGGAGGCGTTGTGGTCTCAAAATCCGTGAAGGTTGCGGGAAACGCCATAGACAACGACATAATACAAATGATAAAAAAACGGTATAATATAGAGATTGCCCGCGGCACCGCCGAAAAGGTGAAACTGCATCTGGCCAACGCTCTGGGTTCCGTCGGCAGCGAGATCGTTTCGGTCAAGGGCAAGGACATGTACAGCGGCGTCCCCAAAACCGTGGCGATAAGTTCAAACGAGCTGAACAGCGCTATACGCGATGACATAACGCGGATAGTTGAAACCGTACGCGCCGTGCTTGAAGAAACTCCGCCCGAGCTTTCGGCGGACCTTCTGGAGACGGGAATCATTCTGACGGGCGGCGGCTCTGCTCTGCGCGGCTTGGGCAAGCTGATAAAAAGCAGCACAGGCATCAACGTCTATATGTCGGAGGACCCGATATGCTCCACCGCCAAAGGCGCGGCAATGGCGCTCAAAAACAAAGGTCTGCTGCGCTCGGCCCTGACAAGCGGCAGGACACGCAAAACATACTAAAATCCAAAGGATGTAGATTTATTTGAAATTTATAAACGAGCATAAAACAAAACTGATAATCGGCGCCTGCGCCGCTCTCATAATTGCGCTGCTGATCCTGTTCGGCGTGTATGACGACGCGCCTGCTCCGGAAAACGCGGCGATGTCCGCTGTGAGTCCGGTCCAGAAATTTTTTAAAAACATAAGTGATAACGTGTATGACGTGACCCACAGCCTGGGCCTTTTGAAGGATCTGAGAACGCGGGTGGGCGAGCTTGAAAAGGCAAACGCGGATTACGAAAACCGCCTAAGCGGCAGCGAGGAACTTGAAAGCGAAAACGACCGCTTAAAACGAATGCTTGAGCTGAGAAAAGACAACCCCGACCTTGAGATGACGGCCGCCTCGGTGGCCGCCGACGAGCCTTCAAACTGGTTCTCGGGCTTCACGATAGATAAGGGAAAGAACAGCGGTATCTCTCAGAACAACATCGTTGTGTCGGAGGACGGCTTTTTGATAGGCAAGGTGGTCGAGGCGGGAGCCAACTGGGCAAGCGTTATGGCGATAACCGACCCGGGATTCTCGGCGGGTGTTATGATCGAGCGCTCGCGAGATCTGGCGATCGCCGAGGGCGACGCGGAGCTGCGCACAAAGCAGCAGTTCCGTCTCGCAAATATGTCGAGAGCCGCGGATGTGCAGCAAGGCGATTATGTGACAACGACAGGTCTGGGCGGCATATTCCCGGCGGGATTCCGCTTGGGCAAGGTTGCCGAGATCAGCGAGGATTCGGTTACAATGACAAAGACCGCTTATGTTGATCTGTGCGTTGACATGAGCAATCTGCGCGACGTTTTTGTGATAACAAACAGCATGGATATAGTGCTTGACGAGGAAAACGCAAACATGAAAGAGGCCCGCGAGCAGGCCGAGCGTGAGCAGGAGGAGATCGACCGCGCTGAGCGGGAGCGCTTAGAAAAAGAAGAAAAGGACAAAACCGACGCCGACGAAGAAAACTCGGAGGACGATACCGACAGCGATTCGGGAAACGACTCGATAAGCGATACGGAAAATGACACGGAAAACGATTCCGAAAGAGATTCCGAAAACGATTCGGAAAACAGCGATGACGAATACGATGAAAATTACGACGAGGAATAACCGCTCAAAAAACGATTGGATGTGTAAAATATGAAGGTGCTGCACCATGCCGCATGGCTGCTGCTGGCAATAATTCTGCAAACAATGATATTTAATTATATAAATATTTTCGGCGCGCATGCCGATCTGTTCCTTGTGGCGGTAATCGCCATCGCTCTGCTGTGCGGAAAGATTCAGGGAATGCTCTGCGGCTTGTTCTTTGGCCTGATCTATGACTTTTTGATCGGGCGCCTGGTCGGAACCAATATGCTGTCGTTCGCGATCATAGGCTATATTTGCGGCGCGGTCGGCGGCAGATATTACTCCGCTCCGCCTTTCTATGTTTTTATGGGCATAGGCGCGGCGGCGACGGCGGCCGCCGAGATCGTCTACATGATACCCTACACCGCTGGACTTGAGATACACATTCCGTTTTGGTACGCGCTCAAAAACATTATTGTCGAAGCGGTCATGAACGGCGTTTTGACCGTTCCCGCGCTTTGGTGCATAAGGCGCACGATCAAATTATTCAGAATACAAAACATTAACACTTTTCGGTGATAGATATGGAATTTAACAAAAAAACAATAAAGGCTCTGGTTATCGCGGGCATCGTGGGATGTTTGGCGCTGGCGTGTGTCATACGCCTGTATAACCTTCAGATAGTGAACGGCGAGGATTATCGGGCGGTCGCGGACGGAAGCTCGGTCAGGACGTATATCAGCAAGGCGCCTCGCGGCGAGATACTCGATCGTAACGGCATCCCCATCGTGGAAAACAAACCGGGATATAATATTCAGATCTTCAAAACCGACATTTCAAACGATGAGCTAAACCAAAACCTGGCGGATATCGCCGAGCTGCTCCGCGAAAACGGTGGGGAGCTGAGCTCAACATTCCCTATAGTATACAACGCAAAAACAGGCGCGCCCGAATACAGCTTTGAGGGCGTCGACAATGAAAGCGGCGAGTATCCGCAAAAAATAGCCGAGTGGGAATCGGAAAACAAGCTGACCGATTTTTCCACGCTGCGCGAGATCGTCGGCTATTACGAGGATAAATACGGCATCTCCGACGCGTTTGAGCCGCAGACCGCGCTTGATGTGTGCGCCGTGCGCTACGAAATGGAACAGCGCAATTTCAGCCGCCTCAATCCGTTTATAATGGCGACGGGAGCAAGCGAGATCGTTTTGCAAAAAGTTGAGGAAACCTATGCCGCGCAGGGCTTTGCCGATGTCGCGACAGACACGGTCAGGACATACGCGAAAGGCAATATGGCCGCCCATATACTCGGCAGGACCGGCATAATTTACGCCGAGGAATACCAGGAACTCAAGGACAAGGGCTACGGCATGAACGATATAATCGGCAAGGACGGCCTTGAAGCCGTGCTGGAGCCGTATCTCAAGGGCAAGGACGGATACCGCAGAGTGCGCCTCGGCACCGACGGAAGATATGACGACGAGGTGGCGTCGGAGCCGCCTCATCCCGGTAACTACGCCGAGCTGACGATCGACGCGAATCTTCAAGAGGCGGTCGAGAGCTCTCTCAAGACCCGCGTGACCGAGGCCGTGGGCTCAGACGGCGCCGGAGCGGCGATCGCCGTTGACCCAAAAAGCGGCGAGATACTTGCCATCGCTTCTTACCCGAACTATAACCCCGAAACATTCACCGAGGATTACGACAAGCTATTAAAACGCGACTCCAATCCTCTGTTTAACCGCGCGTTAAACGGCGCCTACGCGCCGGGCTCCACGTTTAAGATACTCACGTCAATCGCGGGCCTTGAAAGCGGAACGATAACCCCCGACACCTATATCACCGACCGCGGCGTTTACACCTATTATTCCGACTACCGCCCGACCTGCCTCGTCTACTCATCAAGCGGCGCCACCCACGGCACGATCAACGTGTCGGAGGCGATCGGCGTTTCGTGCAACTACTTCTTCTATGATATAGGCAGACAAATGGGCATCGACACGATAGACGAATACTGCGAAAAATTCGGACTGGGCGAGCCGACAGGGATAGAGCTTTCGGAGAGCAGCGGAATCGTCTCAAGCCCCAAAGAGCGAGAGGCCGCCGGAGGCGAATGGCACCCGGGCGACGTGCTGCAAACTGCGATAGGCCAGTCGGACAATCTTTTTACTCCCGCACAGCTGGCAAGCTATATCAGCGCCATGCTGAACAAAGGCAAAAGATACCGCCTGCACCTTGTGAAGCGCACCGTGGACTATGAGACCGGCGAGGCCACCATGAAAAACGAGCCTGAGGTCCTTTCCGATAACCCCATCAGCGACTCTACGTTTAACGCGGTCAAAGATGGAATGCGCCAGGTTGTGGCCGACGGAACCGCTGCGAAGGTTTTTAACGACTTTCCGCTAAAAGTCGGCGGCAAAACCGGAACGGCAGAGGTTTCGGACGGAGCCGACAACGTTCTGTTCACAGGCTTCGCGCCCTACGACAATCCCGAAATAGTGGTGGCCGTAGTTATCGAGCACGGCGCTACAAGCTCGTTCGCGGCGCAGATCGGCAGGGATATATTCGAAAAATACATGGAGCTTTACCACGGCGGGATCAACAATACAGCCGATGATGACAATGTGGATTAGTTCAATATTTCGGTATGATATACTAATATATTAACCGATTTTGATTTTTTTGACGTTTTTTGAATATTTCTTGATAATTTATATAATTATTTTAAAAAAAGGCTTTACAATTTGTGAAACTTGTGATATAGTCTAATTACTTGAAGATTGTTTATTTTCAGACAATTGGTTGTGGTGACCATATTAAAACTTAATATGCGTATTCATAGCGAACTGCACAATTACGGACACTTTTATCAAAACTATGAAGTTTAAAGGAGGCGAAAGGAAATGAACATAGCGCTTATTGCGCATGATAAAAAGAAAGATTTGATGATCGATTTCTGCATATCATACAGCGCAATTTTAAAAAAGCATAACATTTGCGCTACGGGAACTACGGGAGCTGTGGTATCCGATGCCACCGGTCTTCCCATCAAGTGTTTTTTGCCGGGGGTGGACGGCGGCGACCAACAAATTGGCGCCAGAATCGCATATAATGAAATCGACGCGGTATTGTTTTTCCGCGACCCGCTGACGCAGCAAAAGTACGAGCCCAATATCGACTCGCTGTACAGACTGTGCGATGTTCATAACGTTCCGCTCGCCACAAATATCGCGACCGCCGAGCTTTTGATAATGGGTATTGAGCACGGCGACCTTGACTGGCGCGAATATGTCAATTCCAAACGTATTGTGTAAAAACGAAGGCTCCGCTCGGCGGAGCCTTTTTAAAAATCGGGTGAATATATGAGCAGCATAAAAACATTGACAGGCTCTGAAATTAAACTGATCGCGATCCTCGCGATGGCCGCGGGGCACGCCGCTTTTCTGATACCCTCAGGCACGGCGGCGTTTTCGCTTGCTGTGCCTGTTCTTGACGCGGTCAGCCGCGTCACGATGCCGATTATGTGCTTTTTTATTTCCGAGGGCTTTTTCGAGACCCGAAACCTAAAAAAATATTTTTTGCGCCTGCTTGTTTTCGCGCTGATCTCGCAGGTCCCGTTTTATCTGTTCCGCGCCGCGGTAATGCCCGAGGCGGCAGCGGACCTATGGGAAGGGCCTTTATATTTAAATGTGCTGTTCACGCTCGCGGCGGGTCTCGCCGCGCTTTGGACCTATTACAACAAAGCTATAAGGCCTGCGCTAAAGGCGGCGCTTATAACTACTCTCGTTCTTCTGACATTTCATTGCGACTACGCCGTGTTCGGCGCGCTCTGGATATTATCGTTCGGAATATTCCGCGGCGATAAATACAAACAATTCGCCGCGTTCGGCGCTGTAACTCTTATAAAATCCGCGTATATGCTGTTTTTCGGCGCGGGAACATACGCGGCTGTGATACAGCTTTTCGCTCTCAATGCGCTGCCGCTGCTTGACATGTACGTCGGCGAGCGGGGCAAAAATTTAAAATATCTGTTTTATATATTTTATCCCGCTCACCTTTTGATTTTGGCGCTTATTAAATTGTTAATATTAAGTTAATACTGCTGGGATATTCGGATTTTATATTGACGGATTACGGTTTTTGTTGTAAAATATAGTGAAAAATAGGAGGTCAGAGCTTTGGATTTCGCGCATCTGCATACCCACACGGCATACAGCCTGCTCGACGGGCAGGGCACAATACCGAAGATTCTCGAACGCGCCAAAGAGCTGGGTCAGACCGCCATGGCGATCACCGACCACGGCAACATGTACGGCGTGATCGAGTTCTATGAGTACGCGAAAAAAATCGGTATTAAGCCCGTTCTCGGCTGCGAAGTATATTTAGCGGCGAGGAGCAGGTTTGACAAGGTATACGAATTCGACAAGGAAAGGTATCACCTGATACTGCTGGCGGAAAACAATGAAGGCTACCAAAATCTTATAAAAATCGTGTCGAGCGGCTTTATCGACGGCTTTTATTTCAAGCCCCGCGTTGACATCGAGCTGCTCAGAAAATACAGCGGCGGCATAATCGCGCTGAGCGGCTGCATGTTCGGGCCTCTCTCGCGCAGGATAATGGCAGGAAATTACGACAAGGCCGTTGAATGCGCCAAAGAGTTTATCGAGATATTCGGAAAAGACAATTTCTTTGTGGAGATACAGGACCACGGCCTGTATGAGCAAAAAAAGCTGAACTCGGGCCTCATCAAGCTGGCTCGGGAGCTGGGTTTGGGCCTCGCCGCCACAAACGACATACACTACGTGAGCAAGAGCGACGCGGAGTTTCAGGACATATTGATGTGTGTTCAGACCGGCAAAACGGTCAACGACCCCGACCGCATGAAAATGGAAAGCTCTGAGCTTTACGTTAAATCCGCGGATGAGATGGAAGCGCTGTTCGGCCATATCCCCGAGGCAATCGAGAACACGGTCAGAATCGCCGAAAGGTGCAATGTGGATATCGAGTTTGGAAAGCTGCACTTGCCCGAGTTTGACATACCGGGCGGCAAAACCGCGGAGGAATATTTATACGAGCTTTGTATGGACGGCTATCGGTTCCGCTATCCGGGCGAACCCGAGGACGAGAGTGGCGCGGTTTACCGCAGAATGATGTATGAGCTTGACACCATAAAAAGCATGGGATATGTGGACTATTTTTTGATAGTCCGCGACTTTATAAAATACGCCCGCGACCATGAGATACCGGTCGGTCCGGGCAGAGGCAGCGCCGCCGGAAGCGTTGTGGCATACTGCCTGCAAATCACGAATGTTGACCCGATAAAATACGACCTGATCTTTGAGAGGTTCTTAAATCCCGAAAGGGTCAGCATGCCCGATATCGACGTGGATTTCTGCTACGAACGGCGGCCGGAGGTCATCGACTATGTTAACAAAAAATACGGCAGCGACCGCGTGTGCCAGATAATCACCTTCGGCACAATGGCGGCGCGTCAGGCCGTGCGCGACGTGGGCAGGGCGCTGAATATGTCCTACGCCTCGGTCGACGCGGTGGCAAAGCAGATACCCAACGTGCTGCACATGACCCTTGACAAAGCGCTCGTTATAAGCCCGCGGCTCAAACAGATGTACGACGGAGATTCCGCAGTCAAGCGGCTTATTGACGTGGCGAAAGAGCTTGAGGGGCTGCCGAGGCACGCCTCGACCCATGCGGCGGGCGTTGTTATTACAAAGGAACCTGTCGTTAATTACGTGCCGCTCCAGAAAAACGACGACGTTATAACCACGCAGTTCCCCATGACGACAATAGAGCGGCTCGGGCTGCTCAAAATGGACTTTCTGGGGCTCCGCACTCTGACCGTCATTCGCGACGCGGTGGAAATGATACATGAAAATTACGGCGTGAAAATAGACATAGACCATATAACCTTTGACGATAAGGACGTCTACGACATGATCTCAAAGGGAAAAAGCGACGGGGTGTTCCAGCTTGAAAGCGCGGGTATGCAGCGGTTCATGACCGAGCTCAAACCCTCGACCTTAGAGGACATCATAGCGGGCATCTCCCTCTACCGCCCGGGACCGATGGACTCGATACCCACTTATCTCGCGTACAAGAACAACCCGAAAATCATAAAATACAAGCATCCGCTGCTGGAGCCGATACTCAAAGTGACATACGGCTGCATAATCTATCAGGAGCAGGTCATGCAGATAGTGCGCAAGCTGGGCGGCTACTCTCTGGGCAGAGCCGATCTGGTGCGCCGCGCCATGAGCAAAAAGAAAGCCGACGTGATGCTGAAAGAGAGAGACGTGTTTTTGAGCGGCGCGGCCGAGCGCGGCATTGACGCCAAAACCGCGGGCTCAATATTCGACGAGATGATGGATTTCGCGTCATACGCCTTCAACAAATCCCACGCGGCGGCGTACGCCGTTGTGGGCTATCAGACCGCATATTTAAAGCGGCACTATCCCGCTGAGTTTTTCGCGGCGCTTTTAAATTCGTTTATCGACCGCACAGAAAAAATAAGCAAATATATCTTGATAGCTAAAAGCGAGGGCGTCAAGGTGATCCCTCCCGACATAAACGTAAGCGGCAGCAAATTCACGGCCAAAAACGGCGGTATCGTGTTCGGCCTGGGCGCGGTCAAAAACGTGGGGGAGGGCGTTGTGCGCGATATTGAAACCGTGCGTAAGCGCGGCGGAAAATTTG
>CANQLT010000022.1 GCA_947624775.1 uncultured Monoglobus sp. | reverse complement strand
CATCATACTTCTCCTCTCGTGTTTATTATTTTAACATATTTCCATTTTTCTGTCTACTTTTTTAGTATACATCCAAAAAGTTGTATGTAATGTTATAGGTGGCATTGTATTGGCGCTTATAATTGCAGTAGCTGTTGTCGGTATAACAAAGAATATGCTCAACAATCAGAATGGTATAGCGGAGAGCGGCGAGCAAATATCTGACGGAAAAGACAATAATTCATATGAAAAAATTAAAAGTGCACCCAAAATAGAAGATATTGATTGGAGCGTTAGTGAGGGAATTCGTAGCGGTAAGAGAAGTGTTATCCTTACATTCACTAATAACTCAGATTTTGTTTTGAAAGAACTTGAGTTTAAATTTTCAGAAAAACCCAATATAAGTGTAGAAGACAAGGAAGCTTTTTATGCAGAATACAGTAAAATTGCAGACCTTGATGAAAAAGAGAGTGAAGAGTTAAAAACTCGAGAAGTTTCCATGACAGCAAATTGTTATAATATTATAAATCCCGGCGAAACAGTAAACAATATAAATTTCGATTATTTTGGCAGTGCTTTTTATATGGATAATATCAACTATTATAATTTGGTTGAGCCGGATATTCTCACATTAGAATATATATCTGATGGGTTAATACATACAATTTACTATGATTTTAAAACAAAAAAATATACAGAGGAAAACTACACCGAGGAAGCACAGGAGTGGTTTAAAGAAGCTTTTGGAAATAATAAGCTCCCTAGAATCAGTGTTGGTGTTATAAATATAATGTGGGATTTTGACACTTCCTGTCTGTTTTACGCTGAAGGAATCACACAAGATGACTATAATAATTATGTTAACGAATGTAAAGAAAAGGGATTTTCACAAAATGCAATAGAGAATAATACATCGTATGAAGCAGATGATAGCGAGGGTTGTCACATAAGTTTGGAATATGATGTGGATGACAGAGAGTTAAGATGCGAGTTAGAACAATAGGAGTATTTAATTGGTTTGCTATTTCGGAACATACGATTTCACGCGGTTTTAAGCAACAAAAATGTGAATATTGGATACAGAAAAACGGATAGAGCATAGAGTCTCTATCCGTTTAATTCATCCGGTTTTACAGCTTTTCGAGATATTTTGCAGGGACGGCTTTTGTCAGCCAGACTTTGTTTTCAGAGAGATAGAATTTATATCCGTCGCTTGCCATTTTTCCGCTCAGGACCTTGTATATGACGGGTCTGCCGTGGCGCCTGCCAACAGATTCGGCGGTTTTGGTATCGCCCGACAGATGAACGTACAGTCTGCCCTTTGGCAGCAATCCGTTTTTGTCGATCGAGCTAACGAATTTTTCGCCCGTTCCGTGCCACAAAAACTCGGGCGGCGTTGTTTCTTTAAGCTCAACATCAACGTTTATCGAGTGGCCCTGATTCGCGCGTATCAGCGTTTTGTCGTCATTGAACGAATACCTACCCTTGCCGTCTGTCCTCACGATCTCCTCGAGGATATCCATAGTCAGATTTATATGGCGCTTTTCCGAAACACCCGCCAAAAGCTCGTCTACCTTCGCCCAGCCGTGTTCGTCAAGCTCGATCCCCGCCGCCTCGGGGTGGTGGCGCAGAACAAGACTGATAAATTTGCTTGTCTTTGTTAAATTCATATATTTCACCTCATTTTTTATTTTTTGTCGTTTGCCAAAAGCTTTTCCATATACACGCATTTAAAGGTGCCGCTGTGCGCCGTTTTGCTTTTGTTGTAGGAATATCCGAGCTTTTCGTAAAACCCGACGGCCTCCTCTCGGCTTGAGATCTCGATTTTTTTAAAGCCCGACTCCGCGATATGCTTTTCCGCTTCGGATACCGCCAGCCGTCCAAGTCCCTTCCCGCGGTACTCGGGCAGCACCACGACCCTGCCGATCTCCGCGGTTTTGTCCGAGGTCTTAAACCATCTGCAAGTGGCCGCGGGGAATTCGCCGTCGAGCAAAAGTATATAGTTGCAGTCGGGGCCGTCTATCTCGTCAAATTCCTCGCGCAGCGTGATCCCGTACTTCCTCGCCATCGCCTGTATCCGCACATAATAAGCCCCCGCCCGCTCGTATTCCTCTTTGACCCTGATAACGCGTATGTTATCGCGCAGCCGCTTGACTATTTCTTTGTCCGCCGGGCAAAACGGATAATTTCCGATTTCCGATTTTGATACCCATTTTACGTCGTTGTGGACGTTTTTGCGGATCGAGCCCGACGAAATGCGCGCCTTGAAAAACACAAATTTTATGTGCGCGTCGGGATATTGATAATCAAATTTTGTGAACTCTTTTAACGCTTCAAGGTCTATATCAAGTTCTTCGCGACATTCGCGCATCACACATTGCTCAAAGCTCTCACCCGGCTCGCGTTTGCCGCCGGGGAACTCCCATAGTCCGCCCAGCGACGAGCCCGGAGCGCGTTTGCATATCAAAATTTCGCCGTTGTCGTTTTCGATGATAGCGGCCGCGACTTCGATTTTTTTCATAGCGTTAACCCACCAATCTGTTTGTTTTTCTCAAGTATTTTGCCGGGATCGGCTTTTGGAGCCGCCAAACTATATTCATCGGCGCGCTGCCGCTGCTGCTCACAAAATCCGCAAGGCCCAAAAACGTGTAGCCGGGCGTCAGGCCGAAGGAGTCGCGTTTTTTGTCGCGGACAAAAAGCATGATTTTGTTGTCGGTCCGCTTATGGTTAATATAGCGGCGGCCGGTTTTGGATTCGGGCGTTGTCGTGCTTTGGCTCTGCCAATGGAATAAAGTGTCGCTTATCGAGTAATCGTTATACATCGTGCTGGGCGAATAATCCTTGTCGGATTTGTTGAGCGTTATCATGAATATATCAGTCTTTTTCTCCTCGATATATTTTACGCCCTCGCGCATCGCCGACGGGTTCGCGACATCAAGCGCCAGAAGAAGCTGAGCCTTTGAATACGTGCAGTACAGATCAAGCGGGCACTCGTAATCAAGATCGACTTTGTCGTCAATAAAGTCGATATGGTCATAGTTGTATCGCAGCAGCTCGATCAGCTCTTTGCGCATGACATCGGATTTTTTGATTTTTCTGA
Source organism: uncultured Monoglobus sp. (assembly GCA_947624775.1). GTDB lineage: Bacteria > Bacillota > Clostridia > Monoglobales > Monoglobaceae > Monoglobus. The sequence goes on along the minus strand of CANQLT010000022.1, from coordinate 25,049 downwards.
TTCCGTCCGCCGCGCTCTCAAATCCGATCTCGCTGTCGGTCTTATTCCACACGGTGTAATTAAACATTTTTAACATTCTGATCTCGTTATTTGAAAAGCTCATAGGCTCCGGCTTTTCGATAGCGCCGAGCAGAAATGATATCCAACGCCTTGAATCTATTGAGCATATGCGTGAGAACGCGCTTGTCATTATTTTTTCGAGCTCATCGTCAAAGTCGTCGATCACGCCAGCCTCGGCGCAAAGTCTTGAGAATGAATTGTTTTTATATATCGTTCGTATATCAAGGTGGTGGTACGAAACGAAGTTTTCAAGATTCAGTTCAAGCCCGCTGTCGTCGGTGAAGTTCGCTATGCGCGAAACCAATCCCGCATGCTTGTTAAAGGAATTCTTTATGTTGCCGAGCACGTAGTCTTTCGCTTTTTTCTCAAGCTGAATATAGCAGCCCGAGGGCACCGACACGAAGCCCTCCCGAAGCTCGCGCTGCACGCTTTTCGCGGTGTTTGAAAGCAGCGCGGCGAATTTTTCCTCAAAGTTGTAGCGGCTGTTGGCCTGTCCGATAAAATCGAGCACGGTCAGGCAGTCCTTGCCTTCGGAAAGTCTCAAACCGCGGCCGAGCTGCTGCAAGAACACAGTCAAGCTTTCGGTCGGGCGCAGAAACAGAACTGTGTTGACTTCGGGAATATCAACGCCCTCATTATAGATGTCGACGACAAATATGAATTTTATCTCGCCGGAAACCAATCTCGATTTGGCTGTTTTGCGATCCTCGTCGCCGGACTGTCCTGTAAGGCAGATCGACGGTATTTTGCAGGCATTAAAGCAGTCGGACATATATTCTGCGTGCTCAACAGACACGCAAAAGCCGAGGCCTTTAACCGCGTCAATGTCGGTGACATATTTTTTTACGGAGCTGATAATCAAATCAGCGCGCCTTTCGGCGGCGTATTCTTTCATCGTGTATACGTTTGACAGCTCTTTTTTGTCGTATCCGCCGCGGGACCATTTCATCGCGCTCAAGTCGACTGTGTCGGTCACTCCGAAATATTGAAACGGGCAAAGCAGCTTGCGCTCGATCGCTTCCGGAAGCCTGATTTGCGCGGCTATGCGATTGTCAAAATATTTTAAAATATTTTTGCCGTCCATGCGCTCCGGCGTTGCGGTCAGACCCAAGAGAATCTTCGGCTTATAGTGGGAAAATAATCTCTTATATGATGGGGCCGCCGCGTGATGGAACTCGTCAACTATTATGAAATCATAATAATCTTCATCCGTTTTGTCATAAAATGTTTGACTGTTGAAGGTTTGAATCGACATAAACAAATGTGAAATGTCATCGGGCTTGTAGTTTCCGACAAACAGGCTGCCAAAGTTCGCGTCTTTGAGCACGCCCCTGAACGTCTCTATGCTCTGCTCCAAAATTTCCTCGCGGTGAGCCAAAAACAGAAGCCTGTTTGGGCTGCTCGGGTTCTCTCTGCAAAAGTTTTTATAGTCAAAGGCCGAGATCACAGTCTTGCCCGTGCCCGTTGCCGCAACGACAAGATTTTTGAATCTTCCGCGAACGCGGCGCTCGGCCTGCAGCTTATCCAGGATCTGCTGCTGGTACGGATAAGGAATTATATCAAATATGTATCTTTGATTATTCTCACCGGAATGTTTTTCGGAGCTCAAAGCAAGCTCGAGATGTGATTTTTCCGACTCCGAATAGTTTTCAAATTCAATGGAATTCCAATAGCTTTCAAATGTCGCGCTTATCTTTTGAATAACGTCGGGCAGGTCTTTGGCCGTGACCTTGACATTCCACTCAAGACCGACGGATATGGCGGCGTTTGAAAGGTTTGATGACCCCACATACGCCGTGGTGAATCCGGTGTCTCGATAAAACACGTAGGTTTTCGCGTGGAGCCTTGTGCGCTTTGTGTCGTATGAAATTTTGATTTCCGTATTTTCAAGCTTGCGCAGTTCTTCGATCGCCTTAACGTCGGTGGCGCCCATGTATGAGGTGGTGATTATCCGCAGCTTTCCGCCGTTTCGCGTAAAATCTCGGAGCTCGTCAATGATGAGCCTCAGCCCGCTCCATTTTATGAACGAAACCAGCATGTCGATCTTGTTTGCCGAAAGTATTTCTTTTTTAAGCTCGGTGAACATGCTCGGCTCAAAAGCCGCGCCCGTGAACAGCGAGCTGCGGGCGACGGACGTTTCGGGACGGACAATATTTGGCTTTGAGTTGAAGGCGTTTGCCGAGTTCCGAACGTCAAACAGCGCCATAAGCTGCTTTCCGTCATCGCTTACGTTCATATTGCTGTTGCCGCTCGAGAGCGCCGCTATTATGTTATTTATCAATCCGATCTGGTCGTTCAGCTTGCCTCCGTCGTCCTTGATCATGTTCAAGCGGTTTTCGATTACGGATGCGGCGTAGCGCGACAAAACCATAGGCGCTTCCGCCGTGTCTATATCCGCGGATATGGCTTTCTGTTCTGTTTGATTTGCCAAATAGTTTTCGATATATCTGTTTATAACCTGTTCATAAAGTCCGGACTTCAATTATATTCTCATCTCCTGTTCAATATCCATGCGAGGCCTTTGGCGAGGCGCAGGTCGGCGTTTTGGTAGTGGTTGCCGGGGTTTAGCTCGAATATGGTTTTTATGCCGTTTTGTTTATAGAATGAGCAAAGTTCCTCGGTATGGCGCTCGGTTTGGCTCAGGTATTTGTTCTTTGTTCGGCTCTCGGTATCTCCGAGGGAGAGATATATCGCGTCGGGCTTTTTGGCAAATTCGCTCGTTTTCGCGAACTCCGCGAATTTCGGGTACCAGAGCGAGCCCGAGGCGGACACCGTCGCCGAAAACGCGTCCGTAACATACGGCGCGTACAGCGCGAAAAGTCCGCCCATCGAATATCCCGCGATCACGCGGCGGCTCGGTTTTCCGATAATTTCCTCAACCTGCGGGATTATCAGCTCGGTCAGGCGTTTTGCGTACTCGCCCGCCTCGCCCGTGAAATGGTCGTCCTTGGAAACGACGGGTCCGTGCGGCCACGGCGACAGCTCCTCGTCCCACCTGAGCCCCGAGATCGAGACCAGATCAAACGGCGCGCAGCCGAGTTCTTCGCATTTGTCAAGTATGGCGCGGCCTACCTCCATGTACATATTCGCGTAAACCGCCGGAGCGTTTTCTGCGCCGCATTTATAGATGCAGATCTGCTTGTTGTCGATAGTTTTTTTGATAGGCTCGCTCACAGCTGTTCCTCCTTTGTATCTTTGAGTATCATATAGTCCTTCATATCCCGAAAACCGAGGCTTTCGTACATCGGCCGACCTTCGGCCGTGGCCTCGAGATAGATTTTCGTAATGTTCCGCGCTTTCGCGCAGCTTATAAGGTATTCGGCAACGGCTTTTCCGACGCCTTGTCCGCGGTATTTTTCTTTGGTGTATATATTCATCAGATAGGCGCAGCGTCCGCTCGGGTTGTCGGGCGAGGGCATCTCGCGGTACAGGCAGAGCCCGCCGCAGCCGAAAGCGGCGCCCGAAATTTCCGCGAACACGGCGATGTGCTCTCCGCTCGGCACCGCCTTTTGGTAATATTTGAGGTTCGCCTCATATAAGCCGCTCATATCCTCGCCCTGCGGAATATCGAAAACATGGCGCAGGACCTCGACGCGCCACTTCATAAGCGTGTCGATCTCGCTTATATCGGCTTGTCTGATTTTCAGCATACGTATCCCTCTTTCATAATGATCGGCAAAGCGTCGGTGTCTACCTTGCCGTTGGCGTTCAGCGGCAGGTCGGTCATGCGCACGAAAAACTCGGGGATCATGTAGTTCGGCAGGAATCTCGCCATCTCTTTTTTCAGCGTTGACAAATGGGCTTTCGGCTGTTTCAGCACGATGTACGCCGTCATGTAGTGCAGGTTCTGCTCGTCGGTATACGGCCTGACGACGGCTTTTTCGATCTCGGGGCATTGGCACAGCACATTCTCGACCTCGCCGATCTCGACCCGCTTGCCCAAAATCATGATCTGCGAGTCCTTGCGGTGCAGGAACGCGATGTTCCCGTCGGGCAGAAAATATCCCATATCGCCGCTGCGGTACAGCACCGAGCCGTCGGCGCGGGTCACAAAGGCCTCGTTTTCCTTTTCGCGGCCGCCGACATATCCCGCCGAAACGCCGCCGCCCAGAATACAGATCTCGCCCGTCTCGCCGGGCGCTGCGGGGCGCATGTTCTCGTCCAGTATCTCGATCCGCGTTCCGAGGACGGGTTTCCCTATCGGATATGTTCCGTCGGGCAGCGCGTTGGTTCCGCTTATTCGGCAGTATGACGCGCACACCGTCGTCTCCGACGGGCCGTAGGTATTATATATTTCCGCCTTGCCAATAAGGTTGGTGACATAGCTCTCGCGCAGCACATCGCCGCCGCTTATCAGCAGCCGAAGGCATTTCGGTATTTCGGGCAGGTGGTTCATCTCAAGCAGCAGATAAGGAAAGCCGCTGATTTGAGTGACGTTGTTTCGCTCAACGAACCTCATCAGGGCGCTGATGTTTTTCTTGGTCTCCGCCGACGGGATCGCCAGCGCGGCGCCCGAAAGCAGAGTGGTGAAAACCTCCTCCGCGAATATGTCGAACGAGCAGACCGAGTATTGGAGCATGGTGTCGGTCTCGTCGGTCTTGAACTCGTTTTGAAACGCCCGCACATAGTGGCAGACGTTTCTGTTGCGCACAGCCACGCCCTTTGGCTCTCCGGTGGAGCCCGAGGTGTAGAGTATGTAGGCCGGATCGTCGGAATTTGCCGAGGATTCTATATCCGCGTTTTCCGCTTTCATGCCCGGGTCGACTATTATCTTTTCGCAACCTTCGGCTTTGGCGGCGTGACGGCTGTTTGTGATGATAACGTCCGCCTCGGCGTCTTTCATCATAAAGCGTATCCGCTCTTTCGGAAAAAACGGCTCCGCGGGAACATACGCTTTCCCGACTTTAAGCGCGGCAAAGATCGCCGCCGTCATTTCAACGGTATGGTCCATTATGATGCCGACCCTGCGCGCCGACTTCGGGATCATCGCGGCGATCGCGTTTATCATGACGTCAAGCTCCGCCCTCGTCAGCCCGCGGCTCTCGTCAAACACCGCAATCGCGTCGGGTTCCTGCATCACCTTTTCATAAAAAAGTTCGTAGATCACATTATTATTCATGCAAAAGCTCCTTTGAATAATCGTTAATATTTATTATACTATGTTTTGGAAAATTATGCAAGAATGTAATGATTAGCAAACAGTAAACAAAGCGAACGGCCTCAGCCGTCCGCCCATACAAATAACGATTATTCATGATTTAATTTACACAATTCTCAAACGACGCAAAGCGCGCGGCCCTTCCGACCGTTGTTTAACTATCCTATAAATTTACACAATTCTCAAACATGGGAAACTACTGTTTTGGACAGGCAAAAGTTTAACTATCCTATAAATTTACACAATTCTCAAACCGTTCTCCGTCGCTATTGTCAAATAAATAGTTTAACTATCCTATAAATTTACACAATTCTCAAACCTAATGAATAATTGCAAAATAGCCACTTTTGTTTAACTATCCTATAAATTTACACAATTCTCAAACTCTACGAGCGTTCAGCTGCTTGCCGGCGGGTTTAACTATCCTATAAATTTACACAATTCTCAAACTACAAAGGAGATGTGATTATGAATTATATAGTTTAACTATCCTATTAATTTACACAATTCTCAAACCATAACTCTTTGTATTCTCCTCAGTTCTCCGTTTAACTATCCTATTAATTTACACAATTCTCAAACTACGCCATGCACAGATAGCACATAATCTAGTTTAACTATCCTATTAATTTACACAATTCTCAAACAGAAGTATCAAATATTTCACTTGGAAATATGTTTAACTATCCTATTAATTTACACAATTCTCAAACGATCTGATCTGAATAGATCTATCTGTGTTGGTTTAACTATCCTATTAATTTACACAATTCTCAAACCTATTCCACGCCCTCATCAAATCATTAACAGTTTAACTATCCTATTAATTTACACAATTCTCAAACCATTGGTGAAAGGCTCCGTTACTTCTCACCGTTTAACTATCCTATTAATTTACACAATTCTCAAACACTATGACAACCTTGCCGAAAATTTGCCGGTTTAACTATCCTATTAATTTACACAATTCTCAAACCATGATTACATCCTATCGTTTATGAAATTAGTTTAACTATCCTATTAATTTACACAATTCTCAAACAACAACGGTGGCATGAGTGATTTTGTGAGCGTTTAACTATCCTATTAATTTACACAATTCTCAAACGTTTGAAGGGCTTTTCCCATTGCTGAAAGGGTTTAACTATCCTATTAATTTACACAATTCTCAAACGTGTGGAACGAAAAGGCGACCCTAAGAGGTGTTTAACTATCCTATTAATTTACACAATTCTCAAACGGGAACCTTGTCGCCTCGACCCCAGAGCCTGTTTAACTATCCTATTAATTTACACAATTCTCAAACAGGCTTGTAAGTATATCTGTTCCAGACTTAGTTTAACTATCCTATTAATTTACACAATTCTCAAACACACCTTTTACATATATTGTCAATACTAATGTTTAACTATCCTATTAATTTACACAATTCTCAAACGGTAACTCGGCCCCTCGCCCCGCTCCATTGGTTTAACTATCCTATTAATTTACACAATTCTCAAACCACATCTTCTATCAAATAGGGATTTTTGCAGTTTAACTATCCTATTAATTTACACAATTCTCAAACTTTAAAACGCGAGCAGAAACAGCGGTCAGAGTTTAACTATCCTATTAATTTACACAATTCTCAAACAGCGCGATCGCATCTTGTCCCAGTTCTCGCGTTTAACTATCCTATTAATTTACACAATTCTCAAACATCAGCTCGTCGTTTAAGTTGGTGTCGAGGGTTTAACTATCCTATTAATTTACACAATTCTCAAACGCATCACCCGACACTAACGCATTATCTCCAGTTTAACTATCCTATTAATTTACACAATTCTCAAACACATCTGTATGTTTCCATACAGTTGAGACTGTTTAACTATCCTATTAATTTACACAATTCTCAAACCAGTTCTTGCAATAGTTCAGCCAATCCTTTGTTTAACTATCCTATTAATTTACACAATTCTCAAACCACAGCGCCGTTATATGCTATATCTATAGAGTTTAACTATCCTATTAATTTACACAATTCTCAAACTTTCCTCTTTCCTCTTGATTCTCTGTCTCTGTTTAACTATCCTATTAATTTACACAATTCTCAAACTTTAATATTGGGCGTTCATGAATCGGCTAGTTTAACTATCCTATTAATTTACACAATTCTCAAACACGCAAGGTGATATAAATATTCATCTTCATGTTTAACTATCCTATTAATTTACACAATTCTCAAACAGAAACATATCGTCATTCATCAGCCACTTGGTTTAACTATCCTATTAATTTACACAATTCTCAAACTGCTCGCAGCGTCAACACAGTTTGATGTCGGTTTAACTATCCTATTAATTTACACAATTCTCAAACTCGACAACGTATTCAGAGAGGCACAGTCGAGTTTAACTATCCTATTAATTTACACAATTCTCAAACTGGACAATAAACTGGAAGCGTGGTTTAATTGTTTAACTATCCTATTAATTTACACAATTCTCAAACCTCAAATTTAAACCACCGTTTAAAAAACAGCTTAATGAGAGCCGCAGAGGTTAGAGAGGACAGTTAAACAACTGATAAGTATATTATACTCCTATATTAATAAAGTGTCAATCAAATTATGCACATATCGTCATCAATTAATAATCTTTTTTCGTACGGCAGTTTTGTTCGCTCAACGGATTCAAGCATGAGTATTTTAAATTTGTGTGATACGGCTGTTTCGGCAAAATTATTCATTTCTTTATCGGTGAAAAAATTTCTCATATTTACCGTTACAAATAATTTTTCCTTTTCAAATCTGCAAACCATGTCCATATAATCAATTAGTTTTTCCAAAGAATTGTTATAGTCGTCTTTTATTGAAAGGCCGCATGCTTTCAATAGTGATGAAACGCTCAGTTTTGTAAACTTAATTTCACAATCCAGATCAAACGCAATGTCGTCAACATAGTTTTCGATTTTGCAAAGCAAAGCCGATGTTTCGGAAAAATGATCCTCTCCCACGGCTTGTTTTTCAAGCTTTGATATTATCGCCGATATTAAGGTCTTTTGGTTTATGTCAAACGGCGCAAAATCCGTCAGCAGCTCGGCGTTTTTGTTAATTGGGCACGGCTTGTTTGATATCGACAGAACGCACCCGCCGTTGTTTCCGGCTGCTTGACTTGCTATATCCTCGACAAGTTCCCGCATAATTTTCTGATTTTCCGCCACTATCGAATACATAAAACCTTCGCTAAAAGATATTACGTCGTCAAAATAAGGGCATACAAACTTCAAAGTATCACCAGCCTTTCATCGCTGTCAATAACATCGTTGCCGGAACTGCCGACCAAGTATTCCATTTTTGAAAACTGTTTTTCGGTAACGCTTAATATAGCCACGCATCCGGCGGGCGGCTTGTTTTTTCTGAGGTCGCTTAATACAGAGCTTTCCACGCTTTTGTTAAGCACCATTCGACAATATACCGATTCTTGCAGCATAAAGAATCCGCTTTTTATAAGATATTTGCGAAATGAACGGTAGTTTCTTCTGTCAAGCGCTGTCTCTGTCGGCAAATCAAAAAATACCATAATTCTCATAAATCTGTAACTCATAACCTTGCAAATTTTATTTTTGAAATATCTTTGTCGTCTATCGCGTCAAAAACGCTTTTGGTGTATATTCTTATCGCGTTTAAAAGTGTTTGAGATGTTTTTTCGATCTCGACCCGCTGCGAAAACAGGCCGAGAATATCATGTTTTTCATCGCTTTCAAATTTTTCGTAGTTTGCGCTCAGCACATGTCTGTCAACGGTGATACGGAACGGTTCCATAAGGTCGCAGCTTAAATTAAAAAAATTATAAGTGTTATCATGGCATATACCGAGCTGCGTCAAATAACCGGCGGCGGTTATCTCACGATTAAACGCGGAGAGCAATATACTATATCCGTAGTTCAGCGCCGAGTTTATGGCACAGTCGCGGCTTCTGGTGAAATCAAGGCCGAATATCGCGTTAAAATAAACTTTTGCGGCATGTCCTTCACGGTTTGAAATATCATTAATTTGCAATTCCGAAACGTATTTATTCAGCAAGGCCGATTCAGTCTCATAGTTCAGTTCCTGCAAAAAACGCGCTTGATTGCGTATTTTTTCAGCCACGATCTCGGTCCAGATTTGAGCTTTGATTTGATCGTGCCATTTTATTTGCTCCCTGATTTTTCTTGATGTATCATGGCTTCCGTGCAGCGGGACAAGTTCGGAACAGGGATTTCTTTTTCCGTCGCAAAATATAACTTTTATTTTCTTCTCGCAAAGCTTCTCCAAAAGGCAGGCTGTGAGGGCGACCGCATTGTTTTCAATTATCAGGACCGCGATCTCGTCAAGAAATACGCGTTTTGTTTCCTCGCCTCTCACAACCATGTATCCCATTTTTAGGTCAAGCTTACAGCGGTTTGATATAACTATAGTTCTCCAGCTCATAGCAGATCAAGCAGGTTTTGGGAGCGCTTTTCGTAGAGCCCCGCGGGAGACACGTCTATTATCCTGACATCGGAATATGTCTTTTTCCAGTTTGAAAGACATGAGCTCAAGAGTAAGACACCGCTGTTTTTGCTGCCGCCTATTAATGTCAGATCGGCCGATCCCGATCTTCCGGTCTTAAACAAATACAGTATGTTCACGAGCGCTGTTACCTGATCTTTGAGAGCAAGCTCGCGGAATTTGTCCTTTCCGCTCAGAAGCAGAGAAGATTGCGAATTCGGCATGAGTGAAAACGGCTTTTTGCCGAGCTTGCTTGCAAACAAGTCGTAAAGCGCCTCGTTTTTCTCCGCGGTTATTTCGTCGTATGCGCTGTTTAGCTTTATGTTCTCGTTTTTGCCGCTTTTTTCAATAAATCTTTCAAGCCGCTTGATATATTTTTCATCCTCGCTTGAAACGATAAGAGGAACTTGCGGTGATATGCCCACCTGTTTGCCGCCGCTGGCTTTTCCCGTAAGCGCTGCTCTGAAGCCGTCAAGCGAGAATACGGTGTTGATCTTTAACATTCTTTTTCCGAGCAAGAATTCGGCGGTGTCCGGTTTTTTGTTTCTGATTTTCTCGATGGTTTCAAGCGCGTAACGTTGAGCAAATTCCGCGTCTGAGATAAACTTGTCCGCAATCATAAGTTCAACCGGCATTATGATTATATCGGTCGTTTTGCCGCTTGTGTATTTCACGGGCGAGAAGAATGACGCGGTTGTTCCTCTATATCCGCCGTACTTGGCTGTGTCAAGACCCTTTTTTAGCTCGACCAGGCCGCTTTCGGCCTTGATGGGCTGTTGGTCAAACAGACCGCCCTTTCGGCATAATACAAATTTCGAATACATAATATTGTTTTTGGCCGCGATCTTTTTGACTTTTGCGATGTCACTTTCGCCGTTCCAATATACGCCGTCTTTGTTTGACAGGACCATGCCGAACAGAGTTTTTGTTTTAAGCGAGTAGCGGTCATTTTTCAAATAAAACTTTTTGGTGAAATACTCGTTATAAACGTTTCCCACCACGATATTGAGATAGGCGTCTTTCGCGTGGTGCAGATCGTTTATGCCGCGGCTTTTTACTATATCATATTCTTGGCGGAAGCTTGAAACCAAGCCCGCTTTTACATACACGATCTCACTTTCGGGATATTTTTGTTTTAATACCGTGGTCAAAGCCTTTGCCGCCTGGCCCGTCTCGACAAGCTGCCTGTTGATAAACTCGGTTTTTTCACTTTCGGAAAAGGGCGCCGTGCGGGTGAGGCGTTTGAATTTTTCATCCGTTATCAGTCCGTTTGAGTGCAGGCGCTCCCAAAAGCCGCGTCTTTTGCTCTGCCATTCGGGAGATATCGGATATTTGTCGCCCTTGTCGCTGTTGCGCTGTGACAAAACCAAAACTTTGTTATTGAGCAGACTGTCGTCTTTTACGCGGCATTGGGGATATATGTGGTCGATGTCGTAGCTTTTGGACTTGAGCTTGTCTATATCTATTCGCTCTCCCGAGTACATGCACCGTCCAAGCTGCGTGAAATAAAGAAACAGCTTGTCGCTCTGTAGTCTGTTGTCGGCGGTGTCGCCGTAGCTTTCGATCAGGTTTGTCAGCTCGCGGGCGTCCTCGGTTTTAATTTTTTTATACAGCCCCAGTATCTGTTCCCTGCGGCTCTTGGTGCGTTTTCCTTTTTGCTCGGGCTTTCCGCCTCTCGGCATTTCGACAAATATTTTTTGAGGCGGGTATCCAATTGCGCGCACATATTCGCCGACCATGTCCAAGGTGCGGTAGATCGGGCGCTTTACCGCGTTTGAAATATACATGTCGTCAAGCGTGTCGTCAAGGCTGCGCGGATTGTTTTCGTAGTATTCCGCGCGGAGCTTTTCGATCTCGTCGATAAACGTGTATCTGTCCGACAGGAGCATCATCAGATTGTCGTTGGTGTTCCATAAAAAGTCAATAATCGTGCCGACTTCGCCCGTCTCCCTGCACGTGCCGTTGATCCCGCGCAGGAACTTGGCCGACAGCCTTCCGAAATCATTGTATTTAAGTGAGGATATATAGCGTCTGTCCTTCTCGCCGAGCGACGTGAAGTTTTCGTTCAGCCATTTTGCGAATCTGCGCCTGTCCTCGGTATATGTTCGATGAAGTATTATTTTTTCAACTTGGTCCTCGTTCAGTTTTCCGCTGTCAAGAAGCCTTTTGAAGTCGATATACGGTTTCATGTTCGATTTTACAGAAATATCTATGCCGCTTATAACGTCGTTTTTGCCCATAATGCCGTTTGAGATCATTATGTTTTTAAGCTTGCTCAGAGTCGGCCTCGCGTTTTCGAGAAACACGGAAAAAACAAGCTGCTTTTGCTCGGGCGTGAGAGGCGCGCCGTTTACGCGTATTGGATTTATTTCGTTTAAGACTTCATATTTTTTGTACAGCAGAGAGTTTTTGGGCAGAACATCCTCGCCCGGCAGATACGTGCAGGCGTTTGTCATTCTGTTTATGAAGTTTTCCTCGCTTTTGTCAAGATCGACCAGCTTTTCAAAATTCCACGGATATATTTTGCCCTCCGCCTTTCGCTCAAACCACGCAAACGCCGATTTTTCGGAAAGCGGACCCACGTAGTACGGGACCCTGAATTCAAGTATAGAAAGGATCTTTTCGGAAACGCTGACGCCGTCCTCGTCCTTTTCGCATAGGAACGGAATTCGGCCCGAGGCCTTGTCGAGTATCTGTTTGAGCTCATACCAATAAAGCTGATACGGGATCACGCGGTTCTCGCCGCTTACCTGTTTCGGCAGAAAATCGTTAAGCGCGAGCCGATCGAGCATATCCTTGTAAAAATCTGTGTCTTTCGCTGCTTGAGATACATCGCTCAACTCTTTTTTTAAAAACTTCGCGAACTCCTCATAGTTTGTTTTATGAGCCGCTTGTTTTTGTTTCTTGTCAAGGCGGTCAAAATGAGCGGAATAGGCGCAGTAGTTATGCAGTGATTTTTCGACGTCGCGGAAAATACGGTTATATTTGTTCGGGCAATATTTTTTGACAAAGTCTTTGAGCCCGCGAAGGTCCTCTTTGTGGCGCTCATAAATTTTGATTTTCGCGAGAGATATACTGTCCTCGCCGCGTAAAATGTTTTTGAGCAGCGACCAGTCATACAGCGCTTTCAGCTTTTCGATCAGCTCGGCGTCGTCTCCGAGCTCCGCGAGCAAATTGTCAAATTCCTCGTCGTTCATGCCGAGGGAGATCGCGGACAGCTCGGAATAATCATCATTGCAAAACAGGGCCGACGGTTTGACCTTGCCGCCGCAAAGCAGTTTTATGATAAGAGCAATGTCGCACGGGAACGATTCGCTGTCCGATTTTTTGGGCTTTTTGCCTCCGAACAGAAGTTCGTAAAATTCCTTTTCTTTTGCCGTGATCCCTATCTTTTTCTTGAGTATATCCTCAAAATCAGAAACGCCGCATTCCCATGGCGCGCTCTCGAAAGAGTATATAAAATCATTGTATAACGGCTCAAAGGGTATGCCCTTCGCGTTTTCTTTGTTTATCTCGCTCAGAAAATGACCCCTGTGCGCCATGAACCACGCGCACGCTATGTACAGCATTCTCGCGTCGCGCGGCTTGTCCGAGGTCATCAAGCCGTAAATGAGATGATGGATTGTCGGATATTCTTTGTGAAAGTCGGCGTCGGTGTAATTTTTATCGTTAAAATATACGTTTTTGGTTTCCGTCGACTTATCCTCCGGGAACAGTCGGCTCTCTTTGATCCGAACAAAAAATTTCGGATCGATTTTTGATATTTCGGGGGCGAACAGCTCTGAAAGCAGATCGAGCCTTCGGCGGCGCTTGTCAAGGCGTCTGCGCGCCGTGCGGAATCCACGTCTTTCAGCGCACGTGGCCGCTTCTTCAAAAGCAAGCACGCTTGCCGCGGTTTTTCCCTTGATCCTGAGAAGTTCGTAATCCGTGTTCGCAGCCGCGAGCCCGATCGAATTTGTGCCCGCGTCGACTCCTATAAAATATTTTTCATTTTTCATATTGACACTCCTTAATTTTTATGGTATTATATATTCAAAGATTTAACTATCTTTAATTTACACAATGAGTTCAAATAAAGATTTTTCGAAAGCGTCGGCTTTGCCGATAACACGATGTGTGTTGCATGGGACCCGAAAGGGTCTTTTTGTTTTATTGTGCTCAGAAGCCGTCTTTGCCCTCGCTGGCGGCGGCGGAGGTTCTGTAGCCGTCCATGAGTTTCACGCAGCCCTCCGCGTCGGTCTCGTTTCTGAAAAGCGCGTCCAGCGCGAGGGTCACGTCCTCGTCGCCGTAGCCCAAGATTTTGGAGGCGGCGGTCGAGGCGCGCAGGTTCGCGGCGACGGATTCGGCGGCGTCTGTTACCATCGGCGACTCTATATTCGTGGTCTGATTCTTAAAGCAGTCCGCGGTGGATATGCCGTCAAAGGCCTTGTTGTAGTTTTCCTTATCGGCGCAGAAATCAAGAAAATCAAGGCAGTCGTCCACGTGCTTGCCGTTTTTGTTTACCATCATCATGTTGAGGTTCCCGCCCTCATAGGTGCCGTTTGGCGTTGTGTTCAAAAACGCGGGCATAAGCGCGAAGTCGTCGATCTTGTATTTGCCATCCTCGGGCAGGTCGGTATAGAACCACGTGTCCCAGATAAACGTCATGACCGCCTGACCCGAGCTCATGACGGAGCCGATGTCGTCAATGCTCTGATTGAGGTAGTTCGGGCCGAACCAGCCGTTTTGCGCGGCGCCGCCAATCCACTGCGCCATGTCGGTGATTTTTGGTATGTCCGAAAAGGCTATCTCGTTTTTGTTGATCTTTTTGAGCAGCTCGGGATCGTCCGCGAATATCGGGTCGAGTGCGAACTGCACGGGCCAAGCGCTGCCGTCGGCCGCCCAGCAGATCGGGGTGTAGCCCGCGATCTTTATCGCCTGGCACAGCACGTCGAACTCGCTCTGGGTCGCGGCGGGCCTCAGGCCGAGACTGTCGAGAATAGTCTTGTTGTAGTAGCAGCCCGATATCGAGCTTTCCCAGAACGGGAGCCCCATAAGGTTCCCGTCCTCGTCCAGGCAGTATTCCCGCGAGCTGTCGGTCAGCTCATCTACCCAGTCCTCGTCGTTGAGATAAAGAAAGTTATTCTTAACGTCAAAGCGATCAAGGTCGGAATTGTGAAAATGCAGGAATATATCGGGAACATCTCCATTCGCGAAACTTCCCGCGGCCTGCGCCTCAAATTCCGCGTCCTCGATGGGCAGGGGCTTTATCGTGTTCCCCGTCGCTTTTTCGTATTGGTCGAAAATGCTCGTCATATAGCTCTTTGCCAGGTCGTTTTTCCTGCCCATAACGGTTATGGTCACCGAGCCGTCGGCGTTTTGGGTCGTGTCGGCGCAGCCCGTGAGAACAATAGCCGCCGCGAGGCAGAGCGCGAGCAAAGCATAACAAATTTTCTTCATCATGAACGCCTCCCATTATAGTCTGTGTCATGGTTTTATTATACTGTATTACCATGATTTTGTCTATATGTTTTTGTTTTCCGCAAAAATATTTTGCCGCAAAATAAAAAACCGCCGACAGAGTCGACGGTTTGGTTTGCGTTTAGTCGAGGTTTTTCATTTTAACTTTGGGCCATATCAGCAATTTATTGTATATGCTCTCCACGGCAGGTATGCCTTTGCCGTTAAAGCTGCCGCCGGGGCTCACGTCTTTGAGTTGGCAGATCATTCCTGTGCTTGTCGGTACAGCATGGAATACTTGGCTTTTGACGTTGCCTTTTTCTCTCGCCTCTTTTATTTCGGCTGCTTTTTCGGTCCCTACTGTATTTTCCAGGTTTTTGTCCTGCCATTCTTTGGACATCTGCTTTTCGCCCTCGACTCCGCGTCCCATAGGCGACTGATCGTACTTTGCGTCCGCGATTACAAACACTTTTTCTCCGTTTGGCAAGTCTTTTTCATATACGCCGTCAAGGCCGTGATGGTTCGGAGCATCGATTGATGTTATCCTGTTATGGAGCGGTTTATATCCCAGTGAGATATAGTACTGATCCATTATCATCTCGCAGAGATTTCCCTTTTCAATATTCGTGAGCTCTCCTTTGAGAAGTTTTCCGAGACCGTCAACGATGGCTTTTCTTTGCTCTTTGTCCGTTTCGTCAATTTCTTTGGAAACGTCAAAATAATCTTTTATTTCGTCAATGAATCTGTGGAGCTTTTCTTTTACGTTAAAATCCGACGATTCGCCGTTGAAATATTTTGTGTGTTTAAACTCGTTATCGTCATATAAATTTTTGAAAAATTCGACCGTTTCCTCTTTGAGTTTCGGAATCTCAACAAAGGTCTCTTTGGGTATTTTGATTTCAAACAAGGTTATCACTCCTATCTTTATTATTGTGGTAAGCCGCGAAATTATTGCATAATTCTGTTGATTCGGCGCTGTTATTACGTTTGACGTTTTCGTAGACGAGCATGCCGAGTATTTTGTTTATGATTTCCGTGTCCATTCCCGATATGTCGGGGACCAGTTTGTCAAGCATCATGTTTTCCCATGAATATATATCTGATCTTTCGGCGTTTGATAAAGACAACGCCGTCTCGGAATTGAAAATGCCGTATATTATCCTGCCTCTCAGGACCGAAATATTATCCGTGTTATCTTTGCTTATGTATTTCAGTATATCTTTTTTCACATCCGACGATATGTTCATTTTAAAAACCGCTTGCTTTATTTCGTCAATATCGTCAACGGATATTTCGGGTCTCTCCCCCGCGGGCAGCATTACATAATCAATAAGCTGTTTTTTTCTGTTGAGCTCAATATCTTGTTCCGAATCGGGCGACGGCGCGTAAGGCGCGGTTTTTTCGTCAAACTCGGTCACCTTGCACAAGACCGGCTCCAGCCAATCATTTTGATATACCGCGGCCACTCCCGTTTGGAGCTTTGACAGTTCCGTTATCTGGTTGTCATTGAGCGATGCCGCTCTGCCCACCAGCACTCTGTCGGACATATCCGGCAGGCGCAAAATGATTTTTGTGTTCGTGTTTCTGATAACGGACATATCAAGCAGGCCCGGAGATTGGTCGGCGATTATAAAGCCTTCTCCGTATGTCCTCATTTCCGCGATCGAGTTCGCCAGCATTTCCACAGACTTTCCCAAAAGGTTCGCGGTTTCGCTGCTCTGCTCGGTCGACGTCCTTTTAAGCAGAGTGTGCGCCTCCTCCAGAACCGTCACGTGGCGGAGCTCGGCGTTGTTTTCTGTTTTTTGGGACATTCTGTATTCCTGCATTTTGAGTACCAGAAGTCCCATGATCAAAGCCTTTGTTTCGGTTGAACCGATACGGCTCAGATCAACAACAGTGTTTTTATCAAACAAATCGGAGGACTCGATCTCGTCCGGCGTGAATATGCGGCTGTATAAACCGTTCGTCAGTGACTTCACCCTTGTGCACAGCGCGCCGATATAATTGCTTTTGTTTTCGTCCGAATAGCCAGACTCGTTAACGACTCTTACTATCTGTTCCAGCACATCGACGAAGCAGGGATAAAGCTTTTTCTGTCCGACGCTGTGTTTGCATGTCGATTCTCCGAGGTCCCAGCCCGCGCTTAAATACGCGCGCTCGACCGCGTCTTTGAGAATAGCGGGCATAGCGGCATACATCGGCCAGCAGACGTTAAAGATCTCAACCAGTCTGTCGATGTGCTCCAGGACATGCACGTCGTCCGGAAAACTGAAGGGATTTATCTTCAGCAGTTCAGCGTATTTGGCGTTTGTTCCCAAAACGCGCACGTCTTTTCTGCCGCCGAACACGTTTTTGTACTCGCCTTTGGCGGGCTCGATCACAAGGAATTTGACGCCGCTCTTTTTAAGCTCGTTCAGCATATGGTAAATCGTGTTGCTCTTGCCCGAGCCCGTTGAGCCGGTTATAAACGTGTGCATGGCGAGACTGTTTATATCCAATGCGACAGGTATATTTTCCGTGTTCCGCATATGATAAATTTTTCCGAGATATATAGGCTTATCGGGCCCGGCATCGGTGTATCTATGAACCTCGCGCCCAAATGAAACGCTCTCAAGCACGGGAAGACCGCTTACGGATTTTTTGGGAAAATTCAGCGCGTACGCAAGCTCTTTTCCGGAAATTCCCGTGGCGGCGTTAACAAGAGTCGGATACATATACCAGGCCTCACCTTGGTTCAATCCAAATATAGGGTGGCGCAGCTTTTTAAGCGACTTCATAATTATCTGCGATTGGTCCGTATCCCAGACATTTATCGCCGAGGTTGTCATAAACGATTTTTCACCCTGAGTCAGCGACATATACATATTTGCCGTGTTTTCGGCGATTACTCTGTTATTTGAAATAATATAAGCCGCAAAATCCCACATTCCGAGAGCGCTGCTCTGCTCTATTCTTTTTATCTGTTCCTCTATTATTTTAAGAGTGTTCTTTATTCCGTAGTTTGTAAAGCTGTTCGTAATTCCCTCGTTTTTGCCGGCAGCCATCGTTATATTAGACGAGCGGGCAAAATTAAGTCCGAAATTTCCCCCAATGCTTATTCCGCTGTTTGAGCCGTGTGCCTCCGCATTAGTAGTTGCATCAGAAATGGTTTTAGCCTTAGACGAAGAGTGGGAAGAGGTACTTGTATCGCTTGAGCTACTGGACCAGGATAAAAATAAGTTAAAACCTGAAGAGCTGCTGGACGTATTTGTATTACTATCGTTGTCTGACTCTGATTTAGTATTGCTTTCAGAGTGCTGCCCGCCTTTTGATTTGCTCTCATTTTTTCCTTGCTGTGTTCCGATATTTGCACCCGCATACGTTCCCAGGTTAGCCTGAGAGCCTTCCATATCAGATTCCGTGTATGTATAATTTTTCTGCCATTCAGAATACGGAGCGAGGGCCGTGTAAAGCTCATATAATCTGGCTTTACGTTCTTCGATCTGAGCCGTGATCGGTTCCGCAAGCAAAACTATTGTGTATTCCTCTTCGTTTTCAAGCGCAATGCCGTCAAGCAGCTTTTCAATGCCTTGGCTTATAAATTTTTCGGATTTTTCCGACGGCATATTCGACACAGACGAAACAAAATACTCCGAGTATGAATCGTACTCGTCAAAGCACGGCGGCAAATCAGAATTAATTTTGCCGGTAACGGAACCGGGGAAATTACCCTTTATCGCATTCTGAAGCCTGTCATAAAAGCTATTGGCAACGGCTCCGTCATTTTCATCCGAGGTATTTGATACCGCCATTATAACGGCGCATTTGTCAACTGTTTTATGGAAGATTAATGCTATATTGCACTCCGCGCCGCTTAAAACCTGATAAACATTCATAAGCTTGTCCGTGCTGCTTTCTTCTTTATCGATGACCCATTTTGTAACATCAAAATATCTTATACGGTCATAAGTGCTGAATTTTTCCTTGTTGTCATAATACGGGAGATATAATTCCTGTATCTGCGGCAGATATGCCTGGAAAACCTCTATGCCGATAGCTCCCATAGATCTTTTTATAATCTCCTCGGCATGTTCATCATCCATAGAGGGCATTTCGCTAAGATACGCATTCCTTTTGCGGTCAATATCATCAATCTGTTTAGGACTTAGCTGAGAGGCATAAGCAACTCCGTCCGCCGCCTTTTTTGCCGCTTTTACAGCGGCAGATTTAATTTTTGTTAAAATGCTCATGTAATAATTACCTCCTTTTTGGCTGCATAACAAATTATAGGAGCTTAATGTAAATTACAGTACAATACAACTCCAACAACGCCCGCGATAACGACTGCTGTGCCGGCGACTAACATGATCCTTTTCATTTTTTGCTTGACAAGATATTCTTTTACCTCCGCCATATGCAGGATAAATTCCTTCGATGAAGCGCCGGCGATACTCAAATCCGACAGCTCTTTAAAATATGCCGCGTCCCACGGTTTGCTTTTTTTATTGAATTTAAGCGGCAGAAAAATATCCGCTCCGAATTC
This sequence comes from uncultured Monoglobus sp., assembly GCA_947624775.1. Taxonomy (GTDB): domain Bacteria; phylum Bacillota; class Clostridia; order Monoglobales; family Monoglobaceae; genus Monoglobus. The sequence goes on along the minus strand of CANQLT010000022.1, from coordinate 5,357 downwards.
GCGTTCCAGTCTGCCGATATCTTTTTTGATTTCAGCAACAGAACAATTTGTTCCTATTATTTTTCTTTTAAGCTCATATAGCGCGTCTGATTGTTTACTCATCATTACCGCTCCTTTCTCTGTAATTTCTTAATAATTTCTCAAGATTGTTTTGACTGCTTTCAAGCTCTTTTATTGCTTTATTCAGATTTTCCAGATTGTCTTCGGCTATATCGTATTGAATAGTTAAGCCTTCCAGGTCCTTGTTGAATTTTGCTAAATTCTTTATTAATCCGTTTTGTAATTTCTTGGACCAATCAGAGAACATGTCTCTATATTCGCGTTGGTATGTATCGGATATTTCGTTAAATGCTTTTCCCGCATCATCTGTATATTTATAAAACCACTTTTGTGTATCCAATTTTTTGAAAAAAATGCCTTTGGTAAGATTTTCATATGTCAAACCTTTGGGAGTGATCTCTACTTTTTTAAATTTGATTATATATTTTTTCAGGAAGTCTTTCTGCTCATCACTGAAATCGTTACTGTCGGAAACAATTTCCATACATTTGTTCTGATACTCCTGCTGTTTTTCTAACCAGAAATCGTTTGATAGGTTGTCGGCATTTTCCTTCATGTTTTTGATTTTTATATTATACTCTTCCTTTATTTCCGATTCGGAATCTTTTATGCGCTCATGGCGGCTTATTCCTTTCTCTTTTTTCTTTTTTTCCCATATTCTTTCGATTAGCTGCATATCTTCCGCCAGCTGATCGAGTTCCTCTATGGGGGATATGATGTTATTCAATTTATAAACATAATCCGTATCATATTGTTCACTGCATTTTTCTCGACATTTATTTATACTGTCTATTAGATTTTGTTCTTTTTCTCCGATTTGGTCTTTTAAAACACTCAATGTTTTTTCTATTTTTTCCTCTGTTTGTTCCATCAACTCCTGAGTGCGTTCGATTGCTTTATCCAGATACTCCTGTGCCTTGAAACATTTATTATACAAAGCATATTTTTTCGCGAACAGCGTTATTTCGGATTCGACGCAATGAAGGCCGCTGTTATCAAATATAATATTGCCGCTTTTTTCCGAGTTCTCATACTCGCTCTTTTTGTAGTCCGATGTTATATTGTATTTATAAAGCTGCTTATATTCATCCTCGACATAATCCTCGCTTCTGTTTTCCGGAGCAATAAAATATATAAAGCTTTTTTTGTATGTATTGTAATACTGCGCGTCTGTCCAACTGTTCTTTTTTATGGGTTCATCCTTTTTGCTGCCTAATCCCATTATTGAGGAAACAAAGAAAATACGGTTTGATTGCCACTTTAAAACAACTCCGCTTGCGCCGCTTTTATGGTCAAGCTCCTCATTTATCTTATCGTCGGACTTGTTCACAACTATTATCGTGTTTGTTTGATCCAGAGCAACACCATGTTCCTTTATTTTTTTTACTAAATCATCATTACTGCTTTTATCCATAGAATCCGGATCGGTAACCAAAATCGGCAGTCCGTTTGTTTGTCCTTTTATGGATTTTTGCAGTACCTCAAGGTGTTCATCATGGCTTGCCGCATCGGAACCGGGAGTATCATATATTTCAAAAGTGTATTCGTTTATCGGCAGCGTTGATTTTAAAAACGGAACGGTTATTTCTATAATATCGGATATATCATTATTGTATTTATCCTGATTGATTATTTCCAACGCGGAATACATGTGACGCTCGTCGGTATGCGTTTCGCCGGTTTTGACAATTTCCTGAAGATCACACAGCAGCTCGGTTGTATTCGGTTTATTTGAACTATACAGTCCGTCTTTGAAACTTAGAATGACTTTATCGTTTTTGTATGTAAAGCTTATTTCGGATTTGTTGCCGGGAACTATTTTATAGTTTCTCGCGGTAGTGGGCTCGGACGCGCTCGGAAGGATTTCACGTCCGATCAAGCTGTTTATAAACGTGGACTTTCCCGCGCTGTAAAGTCCCATAACGATAATAGGAACAGTCGGGCTTACCGTGCTTTGATACTTTTCGATAATTTCCTTAATCTCTTCATTACCGTTATTTTCATTGAAATAATTGTTAAGCTTTTCATATTCGGCATTGATTTTCCGCATCACTTCGGATGCTCCCGGAAGTTCATAATCTCCGCGGTATATATTTATATTCCCTTTAGGAAAGAAAACCTTTTGCGCGCCGCATATGTCATTATAGTCCTCAAGCGTGCCCTCAAAACAAATGTCCAAATTGATTTTGTCCCAATCGGTATTGTCCCCGATATAATCACTTCGAATATGCTCGAAAATTTCTTGGATAATGTTTTGAATCGTTACTCCCTTGGTGTACTTTGCGGCTGTTAATTTAGATTGTGGCGCCGGATTGCAATATACCTGCTTTTCATCGTTCCAGCGCCGGTATCCTATAGTTTTCGTATAGGGATTACAGCGTATTTTAAATTTTTGTCCGCGCGTGTTATTGCTCATTTTTCTTTACTCCTTCTTAATTTTTTATTCCTTCGTCTACGTCCGCTCGCCTTGTGAGCTGAGACACATATAAATCCCGCTGCCGTAAATGTCGCGGCTTATCGTCTTTTTGCTGACTCCGAACCTTTCGGCGAGAGCGTCTGTTTTTATGCCGCCGCTTGCGGAGCGGTTGAGAGAGCATCGGACGGATATAAACATTCGCGAAAATACCCACTCCACACAATTGTATCATAATGCAGCGCCCAAATAAACAGCTTTTCGACAAAATGACATAATTTATGTAATTAATATCATAATTTAGTTATTCGCGGCTCAAATTGAGCTATATGCTAACGGCTCATATTGAGCTGTGATATAATATTAAACGGACATTTACCGAAAGGCGGTGATCGGCTGTGATCGGCAGACTGCGCCATCTGCGCGAGGACAGGGACCTCAAGCAAAAGGATGTAGCGGAAATTTTAAATATTTCTCAAAGGACATATTCGGGGTATGAAACAGGCTCCCGAATGATCCCGTACACCTGCCTTGAAACTCTCGCCGAGTTTTACGGCACAAGCATTGATTATATTTTAAACCGCACCGACAACCCGAAGCCGTATGGCCGCCGTCCCGAATAAATTTGTGATAACCGATTACCCGATTATAATTATACCAAAACAAAAAGACACATTCTGTCCCTGTGAAATTTTTTTGCCAAAATTGGTAAAAATTTCTTCGCCGAAAAATTAAATGATTTTGTACCATATGCGGACAACCAAGGATATAACAGACAACATTTTCGATACCGCAGAGATAATAAAGCCGATATATAATTTCAAGGCCGCCTCCGACGCCTAAACGCGCAACAAAAGCACCCGCGAAAACCGGTGTGAGATAAAACAGTAAGATTTATTTTCAGGGAATGGCGCAGCTTAGGCTGCGTCATTCCTCGTTTCTGTTTGAAACAGCGACATTGGCAGGAAACCTACCAAATCGTAGTAGATATCAATTTGCTGTGTCCGTTTGCCGTTTATCTTTTCCGGCGCGTGTACGTAAACACGCTGAACCATATCGTTTAATATTGTCGGTGTTAATTCCTGCAAGTCAAAATTGGATGTATACTAAAAAAGTAGACAGAAAAAATGGAAATATGTTAAAATAATAAACACGAGAGGAGAAGTATGATGTCAACTAAAAATAAGTATACACCAGAATTTAAAAAACTATTGTCAATTCAATTTTTTCAAATAAAACATTAAGTAAATTCAAAACAGTCCATTTATATTCGAAAATATTACCTAATTTATCCGCTCGTCCACCTGTTTCAAATGCCATAGTTTATTCTCCTCTGTGTCAGAAATATTACTTAAATAAAATACATTGGAATATCCGTTCATCTGTGAATTACTTTTTTCTGTATTTTTGATTTCGGCTGTTTGGTTTATTCGGGATAGTCATTTCTATCAAACCGGCTTCAAGGGCGGGGCGCAGATAGTTTTTTCTGAATGTGGGGCGGTGGGAGAGGCTAAGGCGTTCCATCAGCTGCACAGCGGACAGTTCTTCGCCGCCCAAGCAGTCGAGCATGGTTTTAACTTGGTCGCTTACTTGGTCGTTATCTTGGTCGGTTTGGTCAAGCTCCGATAAAGCGTCGCAAATGACTTTCATCATCATTTCAACAAAGTCGGCGCAATCGGCGCTCTTGTCCGACGCCGTCAATGCGTCGTAATAGTCCTTTTGGCGCTCCTTGATAAGCTCCTCGATTGGGAGCCATTCAAATATCTTGTTCCATCGGCCGAGCAGCAGAGTGTGCCACATCCTGCCCATTCGACCGTTGCCGTCGGAAAACGGATGAATAAACTCAAATTCATAATGGAATATACAGCTTTTTATCAGTATGTGTATCTCGGATTCCGCGTACCACCTAAAAAGGTTCGAAATCAGCTGCGGCACAAGGTCCGCGGGAGGCGCGGCATGAACAAGTTTGTCGCCGTCAAAAATTCCCACGTCGCCTGTTCGGAAACAACCGCTTTCACTTACAAGATCGTTCATCATTATGCCGTGCGCCTTGAGCAGATCCTCGGTTTTGAAAGGGTCAAATTCGCGTATTACTTCATAAGCGTCATAGGCGTTTTGAACCTCGCGAATCTCTCGAGGCTCACCAAGAACACGCTTGCCGTTTATCACGGCGGTGACCTGATCAAGCGAAAGCGTGTTGTGCTCTATGGCCAATGATGAGTGGATCGTTTTTATTCTGTTGTCGCGGCGCAGTCTCGGGCTTATATTATTCTTATGCGTAATGCCTATTTGGCCGACCAACTCGCTGATCTCGGCAAGCAGATTTATTATATTTTCATTAATGGTGAACGGAGGTTTGTATTCCATTTTTCGCTCCTTAAATATTGATTTGCATGATAATATTATATCATAATCACAAAAATAAATCAATACTCAAGGGAAATAAACGCCGTATAGCTAAATGACACAAATTGCTAAATAACTAATTCAAACAACATTGGCATATAATTTTAAAATAACTCCGAAATTTTGTCCCGCATATATGATTTCGCCTTTGTGGGTGTTTGGTCCACCAGTCTAAAGCTCTCGAAATGCCCGATTTTGCGGCGTTTCGGTAGTTTTGTTTTTTCCGAAAATCCGTTTTGACTAAGATTTGACTAATATTTTGATATTCTATCTTTATGTAGCTTGTTGTAACTTAAAGGCGCTCGCTACTGTTTCGCTCGCCAATGCCTGCGCTCTTGAAAAGCAGTATGATACAGAGTTTTGTTTATTGATATTATATGATTTTCAAAATCAATGTCATGTCCTACTATAATAGATTTATGGGTAAGGCACACGGCAGCCAGCCGCGTCCGTATCCATCTTATTGCTAAAACTGCTA
>CANQLT010000021.1 GCA_947624775.1 uncultured Monoglobus sp. | reverse complement strand
GGAAGAACAGAAAGAGGTGCGAGAGCAAGTTCGATGCATTCCCCTATGGTAATTTTGGTAAAAAGGATATGACCCACGATTTTGCCATCTTCCACTGCCACAAGAGAAAGCTCCGGAATAAAGGATGGAGTGGTCCTCAACGCTTTTACAAGCTCCTGCTCATTTCCATCGCTATGTTCAGCGTGAGAAAATGCTTCTGTTACGATCTGAAAGACTGTATTATAATCGTCTGCTCGTTCTTGCCTTATTTCCATACAAGCACCGCCTTTTTAGAAAATCTTTTATACCGTCAAATCCCGATTTATCGCTCTGTCCGCTTATGGAATGATTATACCAAATCAATGCGTTTGGTTGATTGTTTTCGATAATTATTTTCTGTATTATAACACACCCGAAAGCGAAAATCAATCTCTTAATAAAAATCGGGGCAGCCATAACGAATCGGAATTTTTATATAATCCGCTTGCATAACCGTTTCATATGCGATAGAATATATGCTTTTTTAAATTTGAAATAAGGCGCTTTTGTGTTTAAAAACTCATATGGCGGTGTTATGTCGCCGCTAACGCCGAGAGATTGGCTGAACAGCTTTTGCAAGCGCGAGGGAATAAAGTATGTGACACCGCATTCGTTTCGTCACTTATGCGCTTCGATTATGATAGAGTCGGGAGCGAGTGTTAAAACGGTTCAGGCGTGCATGAGTCACAGCGACGCGAACACGACGCTAAACATTTACGCCCACGCATTTTCAAGAGCGCAGGCATTGGCGAGCGAAACAGTAGCGAGCTGTTTTAACTTACGATAAGTTATGATAAGTTACATAAAACAATTTGATCATTAAATAACGACCAAATAACGACCAAAACGGATTTTCGGAAAAAACAAAACCCCCGAAACGCCGCATGATCGGGCGTTCCGAGGGATGTCATCTGGTACACCTTCGGGGATTCGAACCCCGGACACCCTGATTAAGAGTCAGGTGCTCTAGCCAGCTGAGCTAAAGGTGCATATCTCAATTGAGGCAACGTTAAGATTATACTATGTGATTTAAGGTTTGTCAAGGGATTTTTTGAAAAATTTTTATTTTTTCAAAAAATTTATTAAAGGGCTTGATTTTTTAAAATATTTATGATATATTAATATTCGTGCAAAAAACTTGCCGGTGTGGTGGAATTGGCAGACGCGCTGGACTCAAAATCCTGTGGTAGTGATACCGTATCGGTTCGACCCCGATCACCGGCACCACGTCGCGGTACGCGGCGTTTTTACGAAGTCTATGCAAAGCATAGACTTCTTTTTTGCGCCACGACCGCTCCTTTTTCCCAAAAAGTCATTCGGACTTTTTGGGAGCCCTATTTATTGGCGTTCTTTTACGAAGACCTTGCGAGCGAGGTGTTCTTTTTTTAGCGGTCATTTTTCCGCTTTTCCCTCGAAACGCGCTCCGCTGGCGTTTCGATGGAGCCCTATTTAACCGCTTTTTTACGAAAGTTATGCAAAGCATAGACTTCTTTTTTACGCCGCGACCGCTCCTTATTCCCAAAAAGTCCTTTGGACTTTTTGGGAGCCCTGTTTATTGGCGTTCTTTTACGAAGACCTTGCAAGCAAGGTGTTCTTTTTTTAGCGGCCATTTTTTACCTCGAGGTTCAGGAGGAACGCTTTTTTATCGGTGCCGGCGGCGTAGCCGGTCAGGCTGCCGTTTGCGCCGATCACTCTGTGGCACGGTACTATGATCGAGATCGGGTTGCGCCCCACCGCGGCGCCCACAGCACGCGCGGACATTCGTTCTACTCCGCGAACGGCGGCAAGCCGTTTTGATATTTCGCCGTATGTTGCGGTTTGGCCGTAAGGTATTTTTCGCAAAAGGTTCCACACCTCTTTTTGAAAATCAGTGCCGCGCAGGAGCAGAGGCGGCATGAAATCGGGCTCACGGCCAGAAAAATATGTATCAAGCCACTCCCTCACTCTGTCAAATATCGGCAGTTCTTTACTTTGTCTTTCGCTCCCGAGCCCCGCGGCAAAATGCTTGGCGCCGAAAAACCACAGCCCGGTCAGACTTTCGCCGTCCGACGCAAGTAGGATCTTCCCCAAAATCGACCGGTATTCCGCTGTATAATCCATACTATCCCCGCTTTCTGTTTATTTTATTATAACATATGTTGATTATTTTTCAAACTTTTTTGCAATAATCATTGATTTTTTCAGGATTTTATGATATAATCCATATACTTTAATATTAAGGAGTGCTGAAAATGTTTAAACGAAAAATTATAGCGTCGGCGATCATCTCGGGCTTATTGCTCAATACCGCCGCTTTTGCCGAGGATATCCCGGCTCCGCCGATGACCGCCGAGACTACCTCGAGCTATGCGGATTATTTGGAAAACCCGCAAAACTACACTATCATACCCGACTCTGTTAATTACACGAATGAGCATGACAGGGCGTTCGCTGCTGCCGTGCTGCCCGCGAAGTATGACAGCAGAACGAACAACACCGCTATAATGGGCAAGGTTCCGCCCATCCGCGACCAGGGTCTCAACGGCGACTGCTGGGCTTACGCGGCGATCGCCGCGGGCGAGTTTTCGACCATTCTTGATTTTGGAACTAATTATTCAAACACCGCGAACCTATGGTCAGAACCGCACCTTGCGGCTGCGATGTACGGAACTAGAGACGCCAAATACGCGCCATACACCACATACTATGACTTCGCTGCCTCGAATGATATACCTGCCGGAGGCAACCGTGAGATGGCAACGTCATACTACACGCGCACAAAGGCATGCGGCCCAGTTTTGTATAAAAATTATGACGAGAACATGTTTGAGGCATACAAAAACGGCGGTCTTAATAACTACGAGCCGATATTCTCAATAGGCGCGGAGAACCGTATGCTTACTTTAAAATCGGCTGATTATATTACCGATACCTATGAGGGCAGCTCAAAATTAACTTTTGATTTAGTGGGCGGATCGTTCACAAACCTAAGCTACGAACTTAATCAGCCTGTTATTGACTCAATAAAAGAAGCGATAATGAGCCACGGAGCGGTCGGAACCTCATACCTTGCGTATGACACAAATACTACTGATAATACGCAAGAGACCCGAGAATATTATAATTCAAGGACCCACGCGTACTATCTTGACTGGAGCGATATGATAGATGGCACAGTTGTAGATTATGACAACGGCATATACAATGGTATTTCGTCATTCAGTTCAGACGGCGGATACACATTCTTTGTTCCCTCGAACCACGGTGTGACAATTGTGGGCTGGGATGATAACTTCTCGGCGAATAATTTCGCAACTACGCCGCAGCTTCCCGACGGCACAAAGGTTAACGGCGCGTGGATAATCAGAAACAGCTGGGGCAGCACTTGGGGCGACGGCGGCTATCAGTACATTTCGTACCTTGACCCCGCCATAGGTTTCTCTTCGTACACATATGACTTTACCGATAAATTATCGGATAACATATACTCGTATGAGATTGCGGGCACTAGCGGCTCGTCGGGCGGTAATTATTATAACCCGTATAACCCGATATTACAAAACCCGGAATATAACTGCATTATCTATGCTACTCGTTTTACCACCGAGAACAACGACGAGGAGCGGCTTACCTCTCTCGGTCTTTATGTCACCGACAGCACAGACGATTACGAGGTGATCGTGAGAAATAAACCTCAGGGCGAAGACCCGGGCGCGCTCTCGATCATAGACTTCGGCAAAGATGAAAATATTGTGACCTTTAAAAATTCCGTCGGAAACGGAACCTCAAGCAAAATCGGCTTTGACACGGTCGGCTACAATACCGTCGAATTAGCGGAGCCTATCACGGTCAGCGGCGAGTTTGAGATTATAATCAAAGTTTCAAATCCTGAAAAACTTGGCAAGAATTTCGCAATCCCCAATATTCAAAGACAGGTAAACGGCCGTGTAATTGACGCCACAAACGGCCAATATGAATTCGTAAGCGACAAGACAGACGACGAGGCCATGACCCATTTTAAACCCACAGAGGGCGTGTCATTCTCGGTTGCGTCTTACGGGGGACCTTCCAGCGGTCCTTATAAAATTTCAGGTTGGCGCGATACCGCAAAAACACTTTCGCCGCTTGGCGGCAATACAAGAGAACCGCAATTTGTTATCAGCAACTGGGCAATAAAGGCGTATACCGACAAAGCCTCGGCTCCGGCGACACCCAAGCCTCAGCCCACGGCAACGACAACGCCTCAACCTACAGCTACAGCAGTGCCTCAGCCGACGGCGACCACAATACCTCAGCCTACAGCAACGACAAGGCCTCAACCCACGGCGACGGCAATTCCTCAGCCTACAGCTACGACAGCGCCTCAGCCCACGGCGACGGCTGCGCCTCAGCCCACGGCTACAACAACACCTCAGCCGACTGCGACGGCAATTCCTCAGCCTACAACAACGGCAATACCTCAGCCCACAGCGACGCCCGAGATAAAACCGACGGCAACGCCCGAACCGACCGAGGTTCCCGCTCCGCCGACAACAACAGAGCCGACGGTAACTCAGACGCCCGCCCCGGAGGAACCCTCGCAGGCGCCCTCGACTGCCGAACCGAGCGAGCCGCCCAAGTTTGAGACAGAGCTTGTAAAGCACGACAACGGAACCGTTGAAGTTTTCGTGACAATACTTGACAAAAGCTGCGAGGACCCCGCGGTGCTCTTGGGATTATACGACGACAACGGCGCTATGGTCGGACTTGTGGCGCATTTCTCCCCCGAGTTTGACGAAAATGGTAATTTCTCGCTCGGCGCCTTTGTCCCCGAGGAAAATGAAAAATTTGCGAAAATATTCGTTTGGAACGGCTACACCTACGAGCCTTACACCGATCTGCCCGAATTGATAAATCTTTCCAATTAAGATAATATAAACGAGGCGCGTCACGATCAATGTGACGCGCCCCGTTTTTTATATTACCCAAAATTAATCTTTATCTTTTTTATCCGCCTGCTTGCGTTTTTTGCGGGCTATCAGGATTATTACCGCCAGCGCGATAAGCGCCGCGCCCGCTATCCCCAGGATCGGCAACAAGCGGTTGGGCTTGTGCAGCACGGTGAACTTGCCCTCGCCCGCGGTCTCGAAAACCATATAGCTTCCGTCGCGCTCGCCTTTTATAAGCTTGGTCCCGTCCTCGGCTTTGATGGCGGCGACGTTGCCCTTGCCGTCTTTGTCGCGGATATGGACCTTTATATTGCCCTCATAATCGGGACTTATGTCAAACTCATATGCCGCCAGCGCCTCGCAGCCCTGCGGAAACTCTCCCGTTATTTCGGTCTCGTGCGCTGTCACCTCGGTGCCGTCGCGGAAGTTGCCCTCGACCAGCAGAGTCGGGGGATCGTCGCCCGTGGCGATGGTTTTCACCGCGTCGGTATACTCGGCTTTGAATATCGTATCGCGGATGATCGGCGCGGTCGTGTCCTCGCTCCACTCGGGGCAGTATCCGTCGCGATACTCCAGCTCGGGCACCACCGACGGGTCAAGCACATCGCCGTAGTTCACGGTAGTTTCGTACAGCGTGTTGCCGTCCACCTCGAATTTGGCGTCGAACTTAAACAGCGCCAGATCGGCGGACTCGGCCTTGAGCAGCGCTCCTATATCCGAGTCGGCGTTATCGCTGAGCGCCCTGTTCTGGGGCAGATATATATCGCCGTCCGCCATGTACCACTTGTCGTCGTTAAAACCGACCATTCTCGGCGGAAGCGCGCCGCTTCCGGTTATCTCCTCGGGCAGCAGCGCGACCGCCTTGCCCTCGTAGTCTGTGCCGTCGATACCGTTTAGGTTTTCCTTGATAAAATAATTGTTTATTACCGTGCCGTCCGCCTGACCCGCGATGGCTCCGGTTTTCTCGGTGCCGCCGAATATTCTGGGCAGGGCGTAGCACTCGCAGATAAATTTACCGCTGCCCGCGATGCCGCCCGCCAGACGCGTCGCGGTCAGGTCCGAGATCGCCGCGCAGTCATAGATTTTTCCGTTCGAGCTGCCCGCGATGCCGCCAACGTACTCGCTCTCGCTTTTCGCGTTGCTGCCACAGGCGCAGTTTTTGATTATACCCAAAGCCGCGTCACCCGCGATGCCGCCCACATAGCCGTCCTTGGCGTATATCTCGCCGTTGCTCACGCAGCCGTCGATCACTGCCTTGACATACGACGAGTTCGTGAGAACGCCGCCGCTTTGCAGCGTGATATTGTCGCCGTTCTTTACAGCCGACTCGATACCCACGGTGCCGCCGATGCCGCCCGCAGATTTTCTGCCGCTGATGTTGGCGTCGTTTAAGCAGTATATAACCAGCGCGTTGTCTGTATTCTCACCCGACACGGTTCGGGGCAGCGCCACATCGACGCTGTTTATGTCTTTGAGCTCGGATTTTATCTGATCGTCGTTTAAGCCGATCGGCTCGTCGGCGTAGACCTTTGTGAAAAGTAAACCGCGCAGCAGTCCGAATATTCCGCCGGGTTTCGGAGTGATGCTCGGCAGATTATGTATTTTGTCGCGCACGTCTTTGATTTTTTGCCGCGCGTCTTCCACGCCGCTTTGCACCTTCTCAACGTCGGAACTAAAGCTGTCGATCGCCTCGCCCGCCCGCCGAACGGGTCCCTCAAGAGCGTTTGCCGCCGCGTTGGCGTCGCCTCTCAAAGTGTTCGCCGCGCGGTTCACCGAATTCATCGCGTTGTTGGCGTTTTCGGCCATTGGGTCGATCACATTTTTCTCCATATAGTCAAGCCGTTCGTCGAGCCGCGCCAGACCGTTGTCTAGCGCGTTCATATCGCCGTTGTTGTAGGCGGTGGTTATGTCGCTGACTATGCCGTCCACATCACTCACAAGCGTGTTCACGGTGTCGGCGGTCGAGTTTATGCTGTCCGCCACGGTGCCGATCTTATCCGCCGCGTCGGTTATATCCTCTCGCGCTTGACTGTCTATGCTGTCGATCAGGGCCGAGCCGCGGTCGGTTATGCTGCTAAGTTCCGCGTCGATCCCCGCGGCAGCGTCCGACAGCGTGCTCTGTATTCCGCTGTCCAGATTATCGAGCCGTTCGCTGAAAGCGGATATTATGTTTGAGCTTCCTGTTCCGCTTATGCGACTTAATAAATCGTTTAAATCGTCGTTCACGTTTTGGCGCAGGCTGTCCGCGCCGCTTGAAGCGTTGTCGACCACGCTGTTTGCACCGCTCACCGCGCCGCTTATCGCGTTGTTAACATCGGCGCTGACTTGGCCGCGGAACTCGTTTAAATCATCCTTCACGCGCTGGATGTCGGCGGGAGTCAGCTCGGCGTAGGGCTCAAATCTGCCGAATATGCCGCCTACGCTCTGCTCGCCGAGAACCTCGCCGTAGTTTCTGCAGGAGGTAATGCAGCCGTTCTGGCGTCCCGCGATGCCGCCGATGTTGTCGCCCACGTTTTTGTAGCCCACAACGGCGCGGTTCTCACAGCCGCTGACAAGGCCGGGATTGGTGCCGCAGATGCCGCCAATATTGTGGCTGCCCTCGGTCGGGTCGTAGTTCACGCCGCCCTCGTTGGAGGATGTCTTTATCACGCCCGAATTTATGCCCGCGATGCCGCCCACTGCCGTCTTGCCTTTGACCGAGCCGAGATTTCTGCATGACTCGATAACGCCGGTGTTTGTGTTCTCGCCGACGAGGCCGCCAACGGCCGTCTCGCCGTCCACAACGCCGTCGAATGAGCAGTTGACTATTTTGCCGCTGTTTTTGCCGATTATTCCGCCCAGGACAGCCGCGCTGTTTTCGGCGGATTGAGCCGTGTTGATGCCCGCGTTGGCCGCAACGTTGCCCAGTATCTCTCCAAGAGAAGCGCCTCCGCTTGACGGCGACGAGGCTTTAACGCTGCCAGAGATATTAAGATTGCGTATCTCGCCACCCTCGCCCAGCTCAAAGCACAGGCCCTTCTGCGAGCCCTCTTGATTGAGCTTGATGCCTGTTATGCTGTGGCCGCCGCCCTCGAACACGCCGCAAAAAATCTTCATAGGCTCGATCTCGGTCTCGCTCATGTCAATATCGCTCATCAGCGTGACCTGCATGCCGCGCGAATAGCTGTCGTATGTGCAGTTCTTGGCGAGCGACACAAAATCCGCCGCTGACGAGATGTTTATCACGGGCGTCTCGCCCTCCGAAAACGCGGGCGCCGCGCACACAGTCATCAGCATAACGACCGCCGCCGCGTATGATATTATCCTGTTTATATATTTATTTTTCATCGTCTTTTTCACCCCGCTTTAATTTTTCGGGCGGCACCTCGGTCATGTCGTCGATCACCGCTCTGACGTCGCCTTTGATAACGCCGTGGATAGTGCCGGTTATATATCCGCTCACATATCCGTTTATTTTGCCGTTCACCATAACGGTGCCGCTGTGCTCTTTTTTCTCTTTGGTCTTTATCACAAAGCCGCCCTTTTCAACCAGCTTGTCGAATACGACCACGATCTGCGGCAGCAGCGCCATGACAAGTATTATCGAGATCAAGGTTCCGCGGCCGAGGCAGATACCGAGACCCGATATTATTGGGTTCGTTGATATAAGACCTATCAAAAATCCCGCGATGGTGAGTATCAGTCCCGACGTCAGTATCGTGGGGAACGCGCCGTTTATCGCGTCTATCGCGGCGGCGCGGTTGCCGACTCGGTCTTTTATGTCAAGGTATCTGGTCGTGAACACTATGGCATAGTCTATCGTGGCGCCCATCTGAATCGAGCTCACCACCAGGTAGCCCAGGAAATACAGCTTTTCATTCATCAAATACGGGAACGAGAAGTTTATCCATATGCTGCCTTGGATCGTCAGCACCAGCAGCACCGGAACGCTGGCCGAGCGGAATGTTACAAGCAGTATCAGCAGCACCGAGATTATCGTGAAGAAATTGATCTTTCGGTTGTCGCCGCTGAACGAGGATTTTAAATCCAGAGCGGCGATCGCGTTGCTGACGAGTATCGGACTGTCGTAGTACTGCGACGCGGTTTCGCGTATCTTGTTGTGAAGCTCGATCACCTCGTCGCTCTCGTTGTCGCCCGTGTAGGTGAATACCAGCCTTGAATATTCGCTGCCCTCAAGCTGGCTCCGCGCGTCGGTGACCTTGTCGTAGACCTCGTTTATATCGTCGGTCTCGTCGCCCAGGTCTATCACGCCGTAATCCATCTGCTCATGCACGAACATGAGTATGTCGATTATCGAGACTGTGTAGGAATCAACGTCGCGGAATATGGGCGCGTACTGCGAGACCGACGCGCCGTAGGCCTGAAACAGCACATGGGCGGTGTCGATATCTATATCCATCAGCTCGGCGAACTGTCGGGGCGTCACCTTGTCGGTCAGGGTGTATCCATCGCCCGCATCCACATTGGCAAGGCCCAACGCCGACGAGATTCCCTCATACTCGCCCACGTCCTGGAGTATCTTCTTTTCTTTGTCATAGTTGCCCTTGGGTATGATAACCGCCAGCTGCCCGCCCGCGTCAAAGGTGCCGCGTATTTTGTTTTTGTCGGCGCGGCTCTGGCTCACGCGCACGCCCGCCACCGAGCTTTCGTCAAAGGCGTACTGGCACAATGACGAGAGAACGATAGCTATGACGATTATGACGCCCATGAATATCGGCATGACTTTTCTGACCGCCATAACGATCTTGCCGAAGCCCGATATGTCGGGTATGTAGTTTCGGTGAACAGTTTTATCAATGGCGTTTGAAAACATATATAAAAGTCCGGGCATCAGCAGGAACACGGTTATTAGCGAGCAAAATATACCCTTGCAAAGCACTATGCCCAAGTCGCGGCCTATTCCCATCTTCATGGTCATCAGCGCCGCCAGGCCCGCCACCGTGGTAAGGCTGCTGGAGCTTATTTCGATTATCGCCTTCGAAAGCGCCGCCACTATTGCGTCGTGGGCGTTTTTGGTCTGTTTTTCCTCGGCGAACCTGTGGGACAGGATTATGGCGTAGTCTATCGCCAGCGCCAGCTGCAGCACTATCGCCACCGAATTTGAGATAAACGAGATCGTTCCCAGCATATAGTTGCTGCCCATATTGAGCACGGCCGCGACCACAAACACTATCAGAAACACGGGAACATCCATAAAGGATTTTGAAGTGAACAGCAGTATCAGAACGACAACGATGACAACGCAGAGTATTATGTTGCGCATCTCACCCGCCAAGTCCCTTGAGGCGGTGTCTATTGAATCCGAATATATGTAGCAGTCATAGTCCGAAAACTTGTTTTTGACCTCTTCCTCTATCGCGATCTCCCGATCGTTGTCAAGATCGTTGTCCAGAACTATGTTAAACAGCGCGGACGAATCCTTAAAGTGGTCATCGTCGTTTTCGAACTCGACCGATTTTATGCCCTCGACCTCCGCGATCTGCTCCGATATCTTTTCCGCCTTATCGTATGATATATTCGAGATCATGAAGTAAAACGAGTCGTACGCGGTGAACTCCCGCTCCATAAGGTCAAGGCCTATTTTGGTCTCGGTGTCGCCCGGCAGATACGCCGTTATGTCGTTTTCGACCTGGACCTTAGGAATACAGGTGGCGAAATAAAACACCGCTATGGCAAAAATCAGATAAAACGCCTTTCGCTTGTCTACTATAAACAGTGCGACCTTGTCCATAAAGCTCGGCTCGGACTCGTATTTTTTCATTTTATCACCCTCTCGTTATTCAGACACCGACAATTTGACGGCGCCTACATAAGTAATCGCTAATTAAATACTGCCGGCGCAATCAACGCACCATATTTAATCAGCGCTTACTTAATATTATAATACTATTTTTTACCTATTACAACCGACAATGCGGAATATGTGTTGTTTATCTGTATTTTTGTAACAAAACAAAGCCGCTGCCGTCTATACAATGGCAAAAATTCATAGTTCACAACAAGATACTTGACATTTGTGCAGTTAAATTGTATAATTAAGCTAAGTTATGAGGGGGAGTGTATACTTATGGGAAAACCAAAAAAAGAGGATCTGAGGGTCAGACGCACCAAAAAACTGCTTTCCAACGCCCTGTTTAACCTGATCCGCAAAAAGCCTTTTGAAAAAATCACGGTCTGCGACATATGCGAGGAGGCAATGGTCCACCGCGCCACATTCTATTCGCATTACAGCGACAAGGACGAGCTGCTTATCCACGCCATCGACGACCACCTGCCGCTGACCGTATCGGACTTATCGGCGAACTCGCGCGATCTGGTCGAGGGAATAATAAACTATGTGTCCGAAAACAAGGACGTGTACGCGTCGATTTTCAGAAGAAACAGCCTCTACTCGGTTTCGGACCGAATACAGAGCATGCTTGAAAAAAAACTTGCGGAGGTTGTGAACGAGCGCATAAAAAATGGCGCAGAAATCCCGGTCAGCCCAGATTTTTGGGCAAAATTCTACGCCGGCGCCTGCATCTCGGTGGTGCGCAAATGGCTGCTCGGAGATATGAAGGTGAGCAAGGAAGAGCTTATTGACAATCTGAACACACTTTTGCTGGCATCTTATTCCGGATAATGCAATTTCTACAAATTTCGCCTCCGCCCTTGATTTTTGGACAAAAATGTGTTACAATCTAATTTGTAACATGTTTGTAACATTCTTGTAACATTTTTACAAAATATGGAAGTTGCGGACGCGAAAGGAAGAATTTTACATAATGCTTAAAAATATGTTGAGACGGACTGTCGCCGCGGCGGCATCGCTTGCGGTGGTATGTACGTTCGGAGGTGTTTACGCCGTTGAGTCGGAATATGACTATGATTATCAGATCGATGTGTCGATGTTTTCAAACGCGGAGCTGGGAACGGTGAGCGGCGATACTGTCGGCAGCGCGGGTCTTGAGATAACCGAGGGCTCAGGCAAGATTTACATAAACGGCTATGAAAAACAATTGAGCAGTCCGCTGATATACGCGGGCGGCACACTGATGACGGCGCTGACGTCGCTTCAGGACTTCATGGAGTGCAGGGTATATTACGACCCGGCGGAGTACACGGCTTATGTTATAAAAGGCGAGTATTCGGTCAGGGTCGCCCTCGGCAGCAATCTGGCGGTTATCAACAACACCTACACCGACAATTGGCAGCAGCCTCTGATAAACTATGGCGGAGTGCTGTACGCGCCTCTTGAGTCGCTGATGAGCTCGCTCTGGTACAGCGTGGATTATAGCTCATACGACAGCGTTAATATAGTCAGCCACGCCAAAGAGAAATACAGCTACGGCTATATCGGAGGCGCTCACGTTGTGTATATCGATCCGCTGAACATACGCGTTCAGGAGATAGTGAACCGCTCGGCCGAAAGCTGCGGCAAGCCGAACTACAGCAACTCGACATTCTTTGGCTGGGAGAGCGACGGTGACACCTATTCGGTCGGAATATTGGTCAGCGAAGGCAGAGTGATATCCGACGAGATAACTCACGGCAGTCCGGTCACCACTCTGATCGTCCACTACGACGGTTCGGTCGAAATCAAGCGGGTTTCGAATATTTATGACGAGAGAAACGTCATGTTCGCGGTCAGCGGCGTGGGCGTGCTGCCCGAAGTGACCGCGGCCGAGGAAGGGTTCTACGGCACCTTCGACATCGACCGATACACCAACAGGACCTATGTAGGCTATAACAGAGAGATGAACAAGATCGTTCTTTGCGTCAGCTCGTCGACCACGCTGGCGAGAGCCGGCCAGGTGCTTTCGGGTCTGGGCTGCGCCTCGGGTCTGGCGCTGGACGGCGGCGGAAGCGCGGCTCTGGGTCTTGATAACGGCGTCCGGTTCTCGTCGGACGGCAGAAAACAGTACGCCGTGCTGTATTGGGATTAAAAATAATGCGCGGCGCGGGCCGCGCATTTGCTTTACTCTGAGCCTTTGACAAAATTGTCTATGCCCTCGGCTATGGCGGCGGCTATCTTCGCGCGCCACGCCGAGCTGTTCAGATTCAGCGCCTCGGTGGGGTTTGAGAGGTATCCGAGCTCCACCAGCACCGCGGGCATGTTTGTGTTGCGCAGGACAGAAAAATTCGCCTGCCGCACGCCGTTGTCCTTCATGCCCAGCGCCGCGGTCGCTGCGTCCTGGATCGACTGCGCCAGCCGCGCCGAGGTTGAGTTCAGTCTGTAAACATATGTTTCAAAGCCGTTCGCGGCGGGGTTTGTCGAGCTGTTTGTGTGTATGCTGATAAAGTAGTCGGCGTCCCAATCGTTTGCCTCAGCGGCCCGCTTTCTCAAATCGGCCGCCACGGGGGATATCACGTTCTCGTCGGGCGTGGTGCGGTATTCCCGCACATCGTAGCCCATGGCCCGCAGATCGTCCGCCAGCTGCGACGCCACCGACAGATTGACGTCCTGCTCGATCACGCCGTTTCCCACAGCTCCGGGATTGGGGCCGCCGTGCCCGGCGTCGATAAATATTTTAACTGCCATATATTTCACCTTTCCTAAAATGTTTAAGACGCGTATCACGCCTCAATATATTATATAATTTTGAGGTATTTTGGTGAAAGATAAGGACTTTTGTAACCGACGCAGGCGCAAAAATTCTACATAATACTTGTATTTTAATAATTTTGTTATCGCTTTGTAACAGATATGTGTTATAATATATATTGAGGCAAAACACGAATGAGAGTTTTTTTGTGAAAACAGTATTAAAATCATAGCGGTTTATGAAAAGTTTTGGCAAATTCTTTAAAAGATAAGAAATAATCTTGTCAAATCCTTTTTTTGTGCTATAATAATACTTGTGATTATATGACTAAAACCAAAAATGCGTATTGTTTGGGGGCATTTTGAATGAACGATGAAAAAATGGTCATATTGGGCGGCGTGCCTCTTTCGGGTGAGGTAAAGATCAGCGGCGCGAAAAATTCCGCGGTCGCTGTATTGGTCGCGTCCATATTGGTTAACGGAAAGTGCGTTATTGAGAACGTGCCCCGTGTCAGCGATATATATGACCTTATAGGAATAATAAAGAGCCTCGGCTGCGAGGCCGGCTTTGTCGGCGACGATGTTGTCGAGGTGGACTGCTCGGGCATCAAGAGCCACAGAGCGGTCGGCGAGGCCGTGCGCAAGATACGCGCATCCTCATATTTCATGGGCGCTCTTTTGGGCAGAATGAAAAAAGCCAGCGTGGACCTCCCCGGAGGCTGCGATTTTGGCGTGCGCCCAATAGACCTGCACTTAAAGGGCTTTAAGGCGCTGGGCGCCGAGAGCGATATAGAATACGGAGTTGTTAACATCAAGGCGGACAAGCTGGTCGGAGACACGGTCTATATGGACGTTGTCTCGGTCGGCGCCACCATTGACGTTATGCTGGCGGCGGTCCTCGCCGAGGGCATGACTGTTATAGACAGCGCGGCCAAGGAGCCGCATGTGGTCGATGTGGCGAACTTCCTCAACTCGATGGGCGCCAACATCCGCGGCGCGGGAACCGACGTTATAAAAATCAGAGGCGTGAAGGAGCTGCACGGCGGAACCTTCAGCGTGATACCCGATCAGATTGAGGCGGGAACCTTTATGATAGCGGCCGCCGCCACCGGAGGCGACGTGATCGTTAATAACATTATTCCCAAGCACATGGAATCGCTCAGCGCCAAGCTTGAGGAAATGGGCGTCGGACTTGAAGAGGACGACGAGGCCATCCGCGTTTACGTGAAACGGCCCGAGCTCAGACGCTGCAACGTCAAGACCCAGCCTTATCCGGGCTTTCCCACCGATTTGCAGCCCCAGATGCTTGTGCTGCTGACAAAAGCGAAGGGCACCAGCATAATGACCGAAAACGTTTGGGACAACCGTCTCAGATACGTCGGCGAGCTCAACAGAATGGGCGCCGCGATAACGGTCGAGGGCAGCGACGTGGCCGTGGTCGAAGGCGGAACCAAGCTCACCGGCGCGCCGGTATGCGCCAAGGACCTGAGAGCCGGAGCCGCGATGGTTATAGCCGGCCTTATGGCGGACGGCGTCACAGAGATATACAACCTTAAATATATAGACCGAGGCTACGAGGACCTGGAAAAGAAACTCAGGGCTCTGGGCGCTCAGATCACCCGCAGAAAGGTGAATCCGATGCCCGACTACCTGAAGGCGGCAAACAAATAACATACATAGAACGCGGGAGATAATATATGAAGCTGCATCCATTAAAAAGCGGAAGCAAAGGCAATTCCTGCCTGGTTTATACCGACAAAACAAAGATACTGGTCGATTGCGGCATAAGCGGCAAGGCGGTTCGCTCCGCGATGGCGCGCGTCGGTATCTCGCCCGAGGAGCTGGACGGTATCGTGGTGACCCACGAGCACTCCGACCACATCAAGGGAATCGGCGTTATGATGCGGCGCTATGGCATACCTGTATACGCCAACTCGGTCACCTGGGCGGCGATCATGACAAACGACCTGGGCAAGCTTAACAACGAGCATATAAAGATTTTTAAGGGCACCGAGCCCTTTTCGATCGGCGATATAGATATTCGTCCGTTCCGAATACCGCATGACGCGGCATACCCCGTGGGCTACAGATTTGACGACGGCAAGGATGCCGGCGCGGTAGCCACCGACATGGGCACTCTCACCGAGGAAGTAATGCGCGCGATCGCGGGCTGCAAGACGGTGCTGCTGGAGTCAAACCACGATGTCGGCATGCTTGAGGTCGGAAAATATCCGTACCCGCTCAAGCAGAGGATACGCGGAGCCTTGGGACATCTCTCCAACGACGACGCGGGCAAGGGCGCCGAGCTGCTGGTAAAAATGGGAGCCGAGAATATAATCCTCGGTCATCTCAGCGAGGAAAACAACTATCCGGCTCTCGCCTTCGAAACAGTAAAAACCGCGCTGACCCGCTCCGGAATAAAAGTAGGCCAAGACCTGCGCCTAACCGTTGCAACATAGCAACGTAGTAATTAGTGATTAGTGATTAGCGAATACGCGAGAATAATTCGGCAGATTTCTTTTGCATATTCCCGCGATTTATATTAGGCTCGCCCCTTGGGGATAATCAGCAAGCTTGCTTGCGGGTTCAAAGCTATCTTTCAAAATTGCTTGCAATTTTGACCAAGAGCTTCCTTGATGCTGTCAGGCCCAAGCCTGACTGAGAGGGGTCAACATATCAAATAGAACAACAGGCGCGCCGCATGATATGCGG
Source organism: uncultured Monoglobus sp. (assembly GCA_947624775.1). GTDB lineage: Bacteria > Bacillota > Clostridia > Monoglobales > Monoglobaceae > Monoglobus. Next base: position 14,907 of record CANQLT010000021.1, on the reverse strand, counting down.
CGCGCCTGTTTTATTTTACCACTCATTGCGGCACTTGGGACACACGCGCTTTGCGGTGTAACCATGCGCCTCGTTTTTCGGAACTCGAAATTTTGTCTTGCACACCGGACAGGTGTAGTAATTGTAATTCGCGCGGTCGCGACTCATAAAATCCTTTATATTGTTAAAAAACTCGATAAAAATGCGGTTCTCCCGTGATCGGGCGTATTCCTTTTTAGACAAAAACCGCAGTATAAACAGCGCGTAAAACACCAGCGACAGGCGGCTGAGCCACACCATCCAAAGCAGGCGCCCCAGCAGCGACATTGCCGCGCCCGCGATTATCAGAGCGCCGCCCAGCTTGTCAAAGCCGTAGCGACCGTTCATAAACTCGCTGAATCTTCCGAACACATGATCACATCCCGTTATTTTATAAATATACTTTAACACAGCCGAAAAGTTTTGTCAATCGGATTTGTTTTGATAGAAAAAATAAAAAAATGATTGAAATATTATTAAATATATGTTATAATTAAATCAAATTTTGTAATCGAGGTGGTAAAAAAATGACTTTACGTAAGATTAGCGCGTTTATTTTGTCCGCGTTGCTGCTGTGCGCGCCGGTATTCGCCGAAGAGGCGCCTTATGATGACCGGCAGGATATTTATGACAATTATACCGACGAATATCTTGAATATCTGAAACATCCGGAGGATTTTACTTTGATCCCGGATAAAATGAAATATGTTATCGAAGACCGACAGGTATCCGCCGCCGCTGCTCTGCCGGCCAAATACGATTCCCGAACGACCGCGCCCTTCAAAATGGCGAGTCCTTCTATCAGAGACCAAGGACTCGACGTAGATTGCTGGGCATACGCGTCGACCGCCGCTAGCGAGTTCAGCGCGATCAAAAATAACGGAAAAAGCTTCGCGAACAATTCATCGCTTTGGTCCGAGGCTCATATGGCCGCGGCTATGTACAATACCGCAAATCCCGAATATAAAAAATATACCGACCGTAGTTTTGCCGAGTCGGGCACGAGTTACAATTCCAATGGCGGAAACCGTGAAATGGCCGTGACATATTTGAGCCGCGGGCAAGCGACCGGGCCGATCCTCGACTCTCAATATCCGACGAAAACATATACGGCATATAAAAACGGGGGCTTTTATGACTATAAACCGATTTTGGATTTCGGAATAGCGGACAGGCAGCTTACCTTAGAAAGCGCTATGTATCTCTCGCAATCCGTCGGCAGCTCGAAGCTCGATATCACATACGACGCGAACAATAATGTGAAAAGCGTGAAATCGGTCCTGAACACCGAGGTGATAAACAGAATCAAACAGGCGGTCATGGATTACGGCGCCGTGGAGACAGCCTATCACAATAATCATGATCCCGCGTATTGTAATGATTCAAAAGCGGCATATTCCTCATCTTGGAAGGATATAGTTACGAGCAACAGAATTTATTTTAACAGCTCTAACGAATCGGATGACTTAGGATATACTATGCTTTATTTTCCAAATCACGATGTTGCTATAGTGGGCTGGGATGACAACTATCCCGCCTCTAATTTCGCGTCAAGCGTCGGCAGCTATGACAGCGCTACCGACAAGGTGACGCCCGTAAACGGAGCTTGGATAATAAAAAACAGCTGGGGTACCGAATGGGGCGATAACGGCTACGGATATATTTCATATATGGACCCCACTATAGGCGAAAGTGCTACCGCGTATAAATATAAAAACGATGCGCCGTCATCGGTCAAGGAATATAACATGGCCGGATTCAATTACGCATATTCGTATTCTTCGTCGAAGAGGGGAATAATATACGCATCGCGTTTCGAAGCGAACGGAACCGAAGAGCTAAGCGGCATCGGCTTGAATCTATATAATAACTCTGAAGAATATGAGATCATCGTAAAAAGCGACGTTTCGGGAGATAAGCCCGAGAAAATACTCCCGGATAAATTTTCCGATGATCCGGATATAGTCATGCTCAAAGATCCGGAGAGCGGAGCCTCGGTTTCAAAGGTCGTTTTCCCATATCCCGGATACTGTTATCTCGAGTTTGCCGAGCCGCTGTTTGTCAGCGGAAAATTTGATATTATAATAAGACAACGCGGTCCCATAAAACCAAACGAATTTAACTTTGTTCCGTATTTTGGCAAGATTATTGGCTACAATTCGAGCGGTTCTGACACTTTGGACAATAGCAAGCCTGTGGAGGGAGTATCATTTGTTTATGATGATTTTTTTTATAATAAATGGGAAGACACATTTGAGGAGCCAAAGGATATAACGTACAACGGCGTTCGTTCAAAGTTATATTTTAACTGGACCGTCAAGGCGTGTATGGGCGACGCGTCGCCTCCGAACGAACTCACCATATCCGATTACGTAAACGGAGCGGCCCGTTTGTATACGCCCGAGAGCAGCGGCGGCCGATCGGTATATCTGATAGTCGCAAAATACGACAGCCGCGGCGCGCTTGTTGATATTGATTCGGACACGATCACTCTCGAATCCGGCACAAAGAGTTATAAGACCGAGAAATCACTGTCCGCGGCCGAGCCGGGCGAATCACTGAAAATAATGGTTTGGGATGATCTTGACAATATTGAGCCTCTGTGCGCGGCGGAAAAGACCTACGCGCAATAGGCGAGCGTTTACATCGCTGTTATGGCGGCCGCTGACTGATCAGCGGCCGCTTCTTATGATAAAATTTTAAAAAACTATTGTATTTATTTTACAATTATGATACAATATTTTTAATAGACAAATTTCAGCGGAGGTGAGCCGATGATAAAATTTACAAAAATGCACGGCATAGGCAACTGTTATATATACATAAACTGTTTCGAGGAAAAAATCGACGACCCGGCGGAGCTGTCACGTTTCGTGTCCGATATGCACTTCGGTATCGGCAGCGACGGTCTGGTTCTGATCATGCCGTCCGACAAGGCGGATTTTAAGATGCGCATATTCAACGCTGACGGCTCGGAGGCGGAAATGTGCGGAAACGCCACACGCTGCGTCGGAAAATATGTTTACGACAAGGGTCTGACCGACAAAAATCAAATAACGCTCGAAACTCTGGGCGGCATCAAGATACTCGACCTTGAAACTGAAAACGGCGCGGTCAAATCCGTAACCGTCGACATGGGCAAGGCGGAGCTTGATCCCAAAAATATCCCGATAGATATGGAAGGCGACAAAATAGTCAGCCGCCCGATAACCGTCGGCGGTCTTGAGTACAGCATTACCGGCGTTTCGATGGGCAACCCCCACGCGGTCGTGTTCACGGACGATGTTGACAGCTTAAACCTTGAGCAGATCGGCCCCGAGTTTGAAAACCACAAGCTGTTCCCCCGCCGCATCAACACCGAGTTTATCCGTGTGATCAACGATCACACATTGCAGATGCGCGTGTGGGAGCGCGGCAGCGGCGAGACATGGGCCTGCGGAACCGGAGCCTGCGCGGCGGCGGTCGCGGCGGTGCTTAACGGGTACTGCAAGGTCGGCGAGGAAATTTTGATAAAATTAAGAGGCGGAGACCTCAACATCACCTACATGCCCGACGGCACGGTCATCAAGAGAGGCCCGGCGGCGTTTGTGTGCGAGGGAGAGCTCTGCGCGCCTCAAAATATATAAGGCATATAAAAATTAAAAAGGAGTGTTTAAATTGCGAATAAACGAAAATTATTTAAACGTCAAAGAGAGCTATCTGTTTTCAGAGATAGCGAGAAAGGTCAACGACTACGCCGAAAAAAACCCTGACAAAAAAATCATCCGCATGGGCATAGGCGATGTTACGCTGCCGCTGGCGCCCGTGGTTGTTGAGGCTATTCACAAGGCGGCCGACGAGATGGGCGTTAAAGAGACGTTCCGCGGCTACGGCCCCGAGCAGGGCTATGACTTCCTGCGCGAGAAGATCGTGGCATACTACAAAGAAAACACCATCAGGGTTGACATAAACGAGGTGTTCATCAGCGACGGCGCAAAGAGCGACGTGGGAAACATCACCGACCTGTTTGATAAGGACAATCTGGTTCTGGTTCCCGACCCGGTTTATCCGGTGTATGTTGACACCAATATCATGAACGGCAGAAAGATCGAGTACATGCAGGCGAAGGCCTCGAACGGATTCTGCCCTCTGCCCGAGCCGGGCGTAAAGGCGGACATCATATATCTTTGCTCGCCCAACAACCCGACAGGCGCAGTTTACTCCTACGACCAGCTCAAAGCGTGGGTGGACTACGCTTTAAAGAACGATGCGATAATCCTGTTCGACGCGGCCTACGAAGCGTTTATCGGCGACAGCAAGCTGCCGCGCAGCATATACGAGGTTGACGGCGCCAAGAGATGCGCGATCGAGTTCTGCTCGCTATCCAAGACCGCGGGCTTCACGGGAACGCGCTGCGGCTACACCATCGTGCCCAAGGATCTAAAAGTCCAGATAACCAAGCTCAAAAAGCTGCTAAAGGTGGACAGCGACGTTGTGGAGCTTAACAAGCTGTGGCTCAGACGCCAGACGACCAAGTTCAACGGCGTGCCCTACATCGTTCAGAGAGCGGCCGAGGCGGTATTCACACCCGAGGGACGCGCGCAGATTAAAGAAAATATCGACTACTACAAGCAGAACGCCCAAATCATCGCCGACACGATGGACGATGTCGGCATCAAATACTTTGGCGGCGTCAACTCGCCCTATATCTGGCTGGAGTGCCCCGGCGGAATGCGCTCATGGGAATTCTTCGACTATCTGCTTGAGAGCATCAACGTTGTCGGAACTCCCGGCGCAGGCTTCGGCAAAAACGGCGAGGGCTACTTCCGCCTGACCGCGTTCAGCGACAAAGAGAGCACGATCGAGGCCATGGAGCGCTTCAAAAAACTGATGACTCCCGCGCCCGAGCCTCAGCCCGAGCCCGAGCCTGAGCCGAAAACGGAGCCGGCCGCGGAACCCGCCGAGGCCGAGCTGGTTATCGAGGAACCCGAGACCGCGCCCGAGGAAGAGTCCGAGGAATAAGACTTTTATTTAAATCATAACAAAAATTCATTATTCAAAAAATCACTTCATATATTTGTATGGAGTGATTTTTGTTTTTGAGGTGATATTATGAAGTTCAGCGAAATACGACTCAAAGAGGTCATATGCGCGGCCGACGGCGAGAGGCTGGGCTATGTGTCCGACATGGATATAGACGAGCAGAGCGGCGCGGTGCGCTCGCTGCTGATTCCCGGCTCCTATAGATTCTTAGGCATGCTGGGACGAGAGGACGACATAACCGTGCCGTGGGACAAAATTTCAAAAATCGGAGACGATCTTATAATAATCAACAGGGTGTGAAAACCATGTCGAAATTTTTGTCACTGTTCTTTTTGCATTGACAGCCGCGCTTTGCTATAATTTTTTATGAAAAGCGAATACAAAAAAGCGCTCACAAAAGAAAGGATGACAAAAATGCTGTTTGATTACTTAAAAAAGGGAACCGAGGCTGTTCCCGAAAAAACCTATGACGGAGAGATCCGCGAAATCGAGAGAACAAATACCGAGATCGACCTCTCGAAAATCAGCTCGGTCAAAAAATTTGTGACCCACGGGAACTCGCAGTCGATCCCGATAAACTGCATAAAGCCCAACCCGAACCAGCCGCGGCTCGAGACCGACGAGAACGCGCTGGCCGAGCTGGCGGTCTCGATCGAGAACTACGGCCTTATGCAGCCCGTGACCGTGCGCCAGACCATACCGTTTGAGTATGAACTGGTGGCGGGGCACCGACGGCTTGAGGCGTGCCGCATGCTCGGCATGGACTACATACCCGCGACGGTTATCCGCGCCACCGGGACCGACAGCGCGGTCATGGCGCTGATAGAAAACATCCAGCGCGAGAATTTGAATTACCTGGAAGAGGCCGAGGCCTTTCAGACGCTGCTCTCGGAGCACGGCCTGACACAGGAGGAGCTGGCGGCCAAGCTGGGCAAGAGCCAGTCCACGATCGCCAACAAAATACGCATATTAAAGCTGCCCGTGAACGTGCGTGCGGTGCTGTGTGAGTACGGACTGACCGAGCGGCACGCCCGCGCGCTGCTAAAGCTGCCCGACGAAAAAAGCCAAATGGAGGCCCTTGAAAAAATAACCAAAAACGAGCTCAACGTGGCGCGCACCGAGGCGCTGGTGGAGCGCATGCTGCGAAAGACAAACGAGCCGCAGCACAGCGAGGACAAGCAGCCCTCGCGCAAGCCTAAGACCTTCAGGGATATCCGCATATTTTCGAACACAATCAAAAAGGCTGTGGAGCTTATGAACAAAAGCGGTGTGGGCGCGGTGGCGAAACGCCGCGAGGAACCCGACTATATAGAGTATCTGATAAAAATTCCCAAATAATAATAGGGCGCCGCTGCGTGCGGCGCCCCTGTTTTATTAAATTTTAGAACTTAAGGCCGCTCGCGTCCTTGACGTGGGGCTCAAGCCATCTCTGAAGCATTGTCGCGGCCTCTGCGCGGGTGATGCTGTCGGCGGATCTGAACATTCCGTTCTCGTCGCCCTTGATGATTCCCTGCGCCGCATTCCAGACAACCGCGCTGTATGCCCAATCCGATACCAAATTGTCGTCCGGGAAGGCAAATTCCGCGGGTATCTGCGGCGCGTTTCCGCCCGCCACGATTTCGTAGCGGTAGATTATGGCCGCCATCTGCTCGCGGGTGATGAAGTCCTCAGGGCCGAACGATGTTTCGTCGTAGCCCTCGACAATGCCGATCTGCGGCGCCCACGCTATGGCGCTCGCGTACCACGAATCCGCGGGAACATCGGCGAATCCGGATGCTGCCGCTACCGGCTTGCCGTTCAGATTATAAAGCATCTGAGCGACCATGCCGCGCGTCAGGCCGTCATTCGGTCCGAATTGACTGTCGTCGTATCCGTTCATGATGCTGCGCTCCAAGCAGTAGTGAACGCCGTCGTGGTACCAATCATTGGGACTTGCGTCGCCGAACTTGCTGATCGGACAGGTATTGTCGCGCGGACAGGTATTTTCGTCCAAAGACGGAGCCGCTGTCGCATCGGGACCTGCGGTCACATTGGGTCCGTCCGTAGCTTCGGGAGCCGCTGTGACCTCGGGACCTGCCGCGGTTCCGGGCGTCGAGCCGCCCGTTGAGAACGTGCCACCGCCGAAGCCGCCGCCCGAACTCGGTCTGCGAGTCGGCATAGGTGCCGAGGTCTCCTCGGGCTTGTTCACAACGTTAATATTCATCTCATATTTTCCGCCGTCCAAAACCTCGATCTCAACCTTGTTGGCGCCCTCCGGCAAGGTATTCAAGAATTCGGGAGTAAACGTTATAACTCCGTCCTTTACTGTATAGCTGTCCTTGGGAACCGGAGCACCGTTGATCGTTATCTTGGTCACCTCGGCCGCCGCGTCGGGAAGAGTTATAACAACATCCGTCGGCGCCGCCTCGTCGTATTTCTGATCGTCAAGCGGCTGCGCCGTTGCCGTAGGCTCGTTCGAAGGCGCCGTTGTAGGCTCGTCCGTGGGAACTGTTGTGGGCTGCTCGGTCGGTGCCGTTGTAGGCTCGTCCGTCGGAGCAGTTGTAGGCTCGTCCGTGGGAGCTGTTGTGGGCTCATCCGTCGGTGCCGCCGAAGGCTCGTCTGTCGGTGCTGCCGTAGGTTCCTCTGTCGGTACCGCCGAAGGTTCGCTTGAAGGCTCCGCCGAGGGCTCGGCCGAAGGTGTGGGATCGGGCGTTACCTCTCCCCCGCTCAGGTCAAAGCTTGCGCTCGGCTCGGGCTCGCTTACCGAAACATCCAATTCCGAAACTTTATCGCCCGACTTGATCTCAACTTTATAATCATTGCCGTAAGGAACGTCTTTTATCGTAACATTGCCGTCCTTGTCGGTCTTTCCTGTATACTCCTTGCCGTCTGCAATGACAGTCACATCTGCCTCCGCGACTTTTTCCGCTCCGTCATTGACAGTTATGGTGACATCACCGACAAATACAGCCTTACCGTCGCTTTCGGTCTTGGTTATCTCGCCGTCTTTTGCAGGATCAAGCTTGATAAGAACCTCTCCCTCTTTCGAAGTAACATTGCCATTCTCGTCAATGGTAACGGTCGCGCCGCTTTCGGGGCCGCCCTTTAAGGTGATCGTCTTGCCGTCGTCCGTTGTGTATTTAACGACCTCGCCGGGTTTGAGAACCAGATCGGTTGTTGTGGGAATGTCGACCGTCTCGGAGATCTTCGCGCCCGCGGGGATAACCACGCCGCCGTTCTCGTCAAACGTGATCGCCGCGGAAGAACCTTCATTGGTGTAGGTCACATCTCCGATCTTAAAGCTCGCGCCGGGCTCGGGGTCTATCTCGATCTTGCCGTCCTTGCCGATAGTCACAATAACGGGTATCTCTCCGGGCACGCTGATTTCCTTGCCGCCGATATTGGCTCTGCCGCCCGCGGGAATTTCAACGGTCGTGTACTCCTCGCTCTGCGTGTCCTCGGGATCGGCAGCGACAACACTCACCTTGATGTCACCGCTGCCCGTGTTCATAACCGAAACGGGGGTGTCGCCTTTGGCGCTGATCGTCTGTCCATTGCCAAACTTAGCCGAGCCGCTGTTTAGAACCGCGCCGTCCGCGCCAAGCACTATGATCATTTCGGTATTGCCCGCGTTCGCGTAGGTGTTTTCATCAACTTTCGCGCTTCCGCTCTTGGGAACGGTGACGGTCGCGGTTTCGCTTTCCTCGGTCTCTTTGCTGAGCGTTATGCCGCTGCCCGAAACCTCATAGGTTTTCGCCGAATCGCCGGTGCCCGCGCTTACGCTTGCCGTCACGTCGGAGCCGCCTTCCCTCGTCCCGGGATATACGTCGGTTCCCGAGATCAGCATAACATTGCCCTGATCATCCATGTGGAACACGGTGCCATCCTCGCCCGCGGTGTAGGTCCTGCCGGGCTCGCCCTTTACCGTAAATGATTTTCCGGGTTCAAGCGTTATATTCGCTCCGGTTTCAACGCTTTCGGTCTCGACCGTCGCACCATCTGTTGTTATTTTTTGACCGACTACAGTTAAGCCCGGTGTGTCGCCTTCAATGCCGGGAAGTATTGTCAGCGAGCCGCCGTTCAGCGTGACCTCGCCTGTCTCGTGATTTACGACCGCCTTGGTGTCGCTTGCCGAAGCCGAATAATGACCTATCGAAAGCTCAAGATTATTCTCGTTGGTATAATCGGTAATTCCCGCTTTCTTCTTTTTAACATCAAACGATGTGCCCGCCGGCATAAGCAACCCTGTTTCGTTTTCCTTATCCGTCAGCTGCGCATCGGGATCGGGATGAACATACTGCGGACGCAAACCGACAGTTCCGAGCGGAACAATTACATATTCTCCGTTTTCTCCGTTGTTTCCAATAAAGGTTCCGGAGACATTAGCGCCAGTTGTGTCAATTGTGCCATTATCGTTGATAGGCAGCGCGTTTCCGTCTGTCGGAATAGGACCGTACCGAATGCCGTCGATCGTTGCCTGTTGTCTGTTCGATTCATCCGCTACACCTTTTACCGCGGGTTTTCCGTCCGCGTCAACTGACACCTCGATATAATTGCCCTCCACCATGTTTGTATCGGTACCGGTGAGAACGTTTATCTTTATCGAGCCGTCTGTGCCCGCGGGAACGATCGAGCCGCCCTTGAGCGTGGGTATATCGCCCGTCTCGGGCTTTTCGAGAGTTGCTCCATTTTCTCCGGTCTTGTATTTTTCGCCGTTGATAGTTATCTCTCCTGCGCCCACAACACCGACCGTTCCTTCAACCAAAGTGACGTTACCGTCATCATCTGTTTTGAGGATCATGGGCGTGTCTCCGGCATTCATATACAAATCATCGCCTATAGTCACGCCTCCGTCGACCGGAACAGTTATCGTTCCGCCGTCATTTTCGGACTTGAGAATAACTTTTTTCTCGCCGTCTCCCACATCCGCAGTCGAACCGGTTATTACTACATTTCCGAAACCTATTGGTGAATCCTCGGCGCCGAGTTCAACCTCGCCGTCTACAAGAGTGACATTTCCGTTACCGTCAAACTCAAACACATTATTATCATCGTCCGCGTCCGCCGGAACATGATATGTTTTAACGTTTGTATCATCGTTTTTCTTTTTGATCTCAACGCTTCCGCCCGCGGGAACGGTCGTGCTGCCCTTGTCGCCGGATATCACGGGCGGAGCAACTATTATTGTTTCGTCATCCGATACATTTTTAACGGTGATCGTGGCGGAAGTACCTTCGCCGTCGTTCACTACCACATCTCTTTCTGCGCCACTATTAAGAGGTTCGGGTCCTCCCTCAACTTCCGCTAAATCTCCATTGGTGTCGATAGTATAGATCGCATAGCCTGATATATCTTGACCATCAATAGTGCATGTGCCATTCTCCGGAATGATCACCGACGCGGGGCCGTTAGCTGATCTTTTGTTGACCGTCACGGGGCCGCCGGTGACTCCCTTGCCGTTAACAACTACGCTGCCTCCGTTGGGCACGATCACACCGCCGTCTTTAAGCTCAACATAATCATCTGCTTCGACGCCCTCCACAATATCAAGTATTACGTCGTTTTTGGATGCGGACTCATACGTAACCGAAGAACCGTCGCCTATCTGCACAGACGCTTTTTCTCCCATGCCGAAGATGACCTCGCCAAGCACACCGTCTGTTCCGTCTCTGTAGACTGTCAGTTCGCCCGCGCCTTCTCCGTCGTTTTTAACTTTAAAGCCGCTGCTGTCCTCAAAAGCGATATCCACTTCTTTGCCGCTCGGAACAATCGCGGTATCGGCCGAGTTCGCGGGATCATCCAGATCATACTTATCCGCGCCCGAGTATATAATGCCGTCGATTATTACGTTATCGTAGTTTGACGACGGTGTGAGCGTGCCGTTTACGGGATCGATTGTTGAATTTGTGCTCACGCTTACCTCGTGACCGTCAACGGTTTTGCCGTCAGCCTTGAAATTCGCGTCACTGTTCGCGCCGGGCGTCACGTTTGTTGTGACCTGACCGTCCGTCGTGCGCTTAACTGTCACATCTCCGTTCGATTTATCGACCGAAAGCGTCACGCCGCTTCCCGAGAATGTCGTGCCGTCTTTGTCCTCAACGTTTACGCCGTCTTTGAGCGTTCCGCTGTCGCTGTCACCGGTGAGTCTTGTGGAGTCGCCGATCTTAACGGTATTGCCGTATTGACCTTCGCTCGCTTTGTCAATAGCGTCCTGAAGCGTATCTTCTCCGTCCTCGCCTATGTAGTAAACATACTCGGTGAGTATGATATTATCGCCCGCGGCATTCGCGGCGATCTTGTATCCGGGATCGTCGGAGCTGAAATACTGCGCGTAACCGGCCGCGTTCTCTAACTCCGTTTGCGAAAGCTCGCGTCCGTCGGCTGCGTCGCCGCATGTCACGCCGATGCTAGCGCTGTCCGTAAGATCGCCTATGCCGTATATCGTCTGTCCCTTTCCGAGATACATATTCGCCACCTTGCTGCTGACGTCTGTATTTCCCGAAACGATCGCGTTTCCTTTAACTACTATCGTGCCCGCCTTAAGAGCGCTGCCGTTTTCGCAAACGCTGAAATTCTGTATCTTTGAATCAACAAGCGCCACAGATGACTGCGAGCCCGCGGATATCACGTTTTTAAGCGCCAAATTGCTTGCCTCTGCGCCCGCTCCGTCAAACGCGATGTGGTCGAGCGTGAGATCAACGCCGTCCGAAAGGGTCAGCAGGTTCTGATTTTCCAAATCTGTTCTCGCCGGTGTGATCTTTTTCTCGGCCTTTGAGCCGTCCGCGTCCTCGCCGACTATCGTCAGATCCGCATACTCAACATGCGCCGGGTTTGTCACAGTGAGGTCGCCCACAACATGAACCGTGAGCGTTACAGCGTTGGTGCTGCTGTTGGCGATCGCCATCGCGGTGTCAAAGCCCGCGCAGGCGTTTGCCGCGTCGCGAGCGTCTTTGTCGCCCGCGCCGTCCTGCGAGATATAAATATTGGGACGCAGCGCGAGCTGAGCCTCTATAACAATATTATTGGTAACGCTTTTTATCGTTACCGATTTTTCGGTATCATTATAATAATACTCACCAAGGTCAAGCTCCTCTAAAGTCTCGCTCTTTGTGAGCGCCAGCTTGCCCATGAACACATTGCTCACGCCAATAACGTCTCCGCCTATGGCTGTCAGTTTTCCTGTCCATTGCTGCTGATTGGGAATATTTTCTTCCTTCGTCTGCTTATTTACCAAAACGTCCAGACCCAGCTCGGTGGACGAGGCAGACGCCGCATATGTGGGAGCATTGCCGTCTGTATAGCTAACGCCCGAGAATATGGGGTACTGACCACCTCTGTCGGGAACCGTCCATGTGTGGAACGTTCCTGTCGGGTCTTCCTCAAAATATTTTCCGTCGTTATTAAGGTCGTTTACTACCGCGGCCAGTCCACCCGCCATAGCCGCGCCGCTGCCTTCAGTGGTGAATACGTGCCACTTATTATCGGTCTTAACGTGGTTATAGCAGTGCTCGATAGTGTTCGGCGTGCCGTTGCCTACACTCTCGTTTCCGATAAAGCCGTTGAATCCGCCCGAGGCCTCGTCGTCAACGCTGGCCCAGCAGTTGAATATCGTATTGCCGCCGCCGTGCTCGGTGGTGCCGATAAACGCCGCCGCGCCGTAGCTTGAAGTGTAGCCTTCCGCGCCGCAGTTCATGAACTTCGCGTTAACCGCGCTGCCCGCGAACAGCGAAACCAGGCTTCGGTTGCTGATCTCGTTGACCGTGCCTTTAACGACCAGATTCTTGATCGTTCCGCCGTTTATCGTGCCGAACAAGCCGCACTTGTATATTGAGTCCTTATCGTCCGGGTCGTTTTCGTTATAAACGCGCACCAGATTCAGATTCTTGATCTCGTGGCCGTTTCCGTCAAACGTTCCGGCGTAGCCGCTTGTTTCCTCCCGTGCGTTGTCGTTTCCCACATGATTGGTCTTTGCGATCGAGATCATCTCCTGACCGCTCAAATCAATATCGTTTGTGAGATACGCGTTTCCGTCGTAAGTCTTGCCTGCTTCTCTTGTCGCCGCGTTAACTTCCTCCGCAAACTCCAGCAATTGCTGAGCGTTGCTGATAGCTCTGCCTCCCGTTGCGGGAGCGCTCTCCTCGGCCATAACAGCCGCGGGGAACAGCGCCGCGATCATGCAGACAGCAATAAATGCCGCTAAAATTTTGTGTGTTCTCTTTGCCATAAATTTTCACCCCTTATAAGATTTTCCTTAAATAATTTATTATTATCCGGAATTAATACCGAATCCCGACAAAACACGCGTCCCGTCGCGCTTTTCGCCAAGATTCGATTTCACACAACTTCATTATAACATAACGATATTTTTTACAAGGTTTTTTTGCCAAAAAAATAAATTTATTTTGCCTTGTCAAAAATCGGCTCGCCTACGCCGCGGAGGTGTTGACAAACGCGCCGAAAGTATTGTATAATTAGTTTTAGCGCATGATACGCGCCGAAAATTGAAAAATAACAAATCAATACTATATCGGAGGTGAAACCATGAAATACGTATGCGACCTTTGCGGATATATCTACGACGAGGCGGCCGGCGATCCCGATAACGGAATAGCTCCCGGCACCAAGTGGGAAGATCTGCCCGACGACTTCGTTTGCCCCCTCTGCGGCGTGGGCAAGGATCAGTTCAGCAAGATGGATTAATTTATCAAAAAAACTCCCCGCGTGAGATCGCGGGGAGTTTTTTGATTCAATCGGGAAGAATTAATTGTTTTTAAAGTATTGTGCTTGCGGCGGACATGGGCGTAATGTCACTGAGACCGTTCCAGACCATAAGCTTGATGCTGCCAACTTCGACTCCCTCGGGGATATCGACCGTGTTTGTGAACACGTAGTTAAGGTCGCTAAGGTCCGCGTCCATTACCGACATGCTCACAAGGCTGTCATGTCGGTCGTACACCGCCATGATTATATTAACGGTCATCGGCTCGATCGCCGCGTCTTCGCTTGTGTTCTCAAGCGTCACGTTCGCCGTCACGTCTCCTTTTATGCCGCTCTTGTCGGTTATGTCGTTTCCGCTCGCGTCGGTCAGCATCACGTCAGACTTGAGCTCAAGATTCGAGTTGGTCGATCCTGTCAGCGTTATCACTCCGTCGGTCACGTCGATGTTAAACTCTTTCTGCTCCGCGGCGGTCAGCTTCACGCTGTCCTTCGCTATCGAGATCGGATACTCGCCGTCCTCGTCGCTCTCAAGCGCCTTCAGGTTTATATTACACACCTCGCCGCTCTCTATCGCCGCTCCGCTGTACTGCACCGTCACAGAGCCGCCGCTCACCGATGTGAACAGATCGCTCGCCAGCGCTCCCTCGGCGGGTGTTACCGATTGATACTCAAATTTTGCGGCGTCATAGCTCATAGTGAAACGGTACTCGGTTATGCCCGAGTCTCCGTCCATAAAGAGATATACGGGTATCGACAGCGTATCGCCCGCGGCTCCCGATACAGAGCCCAAGGATATCGCCGCGCTTCCCGGCTCTATCTTCGGCACCGTGTAGGCCGCCTCAAATATTCCGCTGTTTTTGTATCCGTCCTTTACGGCTATCGCTTTTATTGTAACATCCGAGGTTATCGCTATGCCGCCCGAATATCTCCTGCTCTCGGTCGTGGGCTCGCTGCCGTCTGTGGTATAGTATATCATCGAACCCGAGGTCTCGGAGCGCAGCGTTATCACCGTTCCTACCTCAACCTGTCCCGCGCTGTGGCTTGAAATCGGCGTTTCGGTACTTCCTACCGTTATCTTGCCGCCCGCGGTCTTGCTGGGGTTCATTCCGTCTTTCACCGCTATAGCCTTTACCGAGGCCGTCTCGGTCAGGGTTATCGGGCCGCTGTAGA